>NZ_JBFUPN010000015.1:0-187184 GCF_041355315.1 Mucilaginibacter sp. RCC_168 | reverse complement strand
AAAGAAGCAAAAAGAAAGCTTCAACAATAATAACAACCTATATTATTTGTTGAAGCTAATCTAAAGGCAATGACGCATAGAGAAAAGAGATTCCCCTCTTTCCGCCGCAGGCGAAGAGAGGGGCGACGAGCGTTACCGATGTCGAGGTGAGTCGTCTGCGCCATACCCTATCCCCCGCAATTTGATTTTACACTAAGGCTAAGGAAAATGATAGATTTTATTACTTTTGTGAAAATTTAAAACCAATGAGCGAACTCATTAAAAAACAAGTGACTGATGCAAAGGCTTTAATGGATAAAGCCATTGAGCATGCCGATAGTGAATTGAATAAGATACGTGCTGGTAAAGCAAACCCATCTTTACTGGATGATATTATGGTTGATTACTACGGTACTCCAACACCGTTAAGCCAGGTAGGTAACGTTAATACGCCCGACGCACGTACCATTGTTGTACAACCCTGGGAAAAATCATTATTAAGTGCTATTGAAAAAGCCATTAAAGAATCGAGTCTTGGTTTTAATCCACAAAATGATGGTGTTATCATCCGCATCAATGTACCGCCATTAACCGAAGAGCGCCGCCGCGACCTGGTTAAGAAAGCAAAAGCTGAGGCTGAAACCGGTAAGATCGCCGTTCGTAACATCCGTAAAGATGCTAACGAGAAGATTAAAAAATTAAAATCAGAAGGTGTTTCTGAAGACGAGATAAAAGTAGGCGAGGCCGACGTTCAAAAACTAACAGACGCTTATATTATCAAGATCGATCAGCTTTCAGAAGCCAAAGAAAAAGATATCATGACGGTTTAAATATTAACCTTATGTCAAATTAAAAGGGAATGAGCTACTTAGCCATTCCCTTTTTTTATTTTTGGCGTACAAACATGAATATACTACTTTCTTACTTAAAAAAACACCGCATAGTAGTGGTGCTGGCACTGTTCCTGGCCGCCATGAACATTGGCTTTTCACTGCTCGACCCCTGGATAACCGGTCGTATTGTTGACCGTGTTATCGAAAAACGCAACACGCTCCAATACCAGGAATACCTTCACCAGGTATTGATACTTATCGGTGCTGCCATTGGCGTGGCCATGGTATCGCGTATAGCTAAAAACTTCCAGGATTATTTTACCAATATCATTACCCAAAAAGTGGGCGCCGAAATGTATGCTGATGGTCTGAAACATTCGCTCGAATTACCTTACCAGGTATTTGAAGATCAGCGCAGCGGCGAAACATTGGGCATTTTACAAAAAGTAAGGCTTGATTGCGAAAAGTTCATCACCTCGTTTATCTCCATTCTTTTTGTATCACTCATAGGGATGGTGTTTGTTATTGTGTACTCGGTAAGTGTGAGCTACCAGGTAACGCTGGTATATTTTGCCGCTATACCCATTATTACTTTTGTGAGTATGGCCATGAGCCGTAAAATAAAAACCATTCAGAAAAAGATCGTATCGGAAACCACCGCTTTAGCCGGTTCAACTACCGAGTCGTTAAGAAACATTGAACTGGTAAAAAGTTTGGGTTTAGCCAAGCAGGAAATTGCCCGCTTAAACAATACTACATACAAGATACTTGACCTGGAGCTTAAAAAAGTAAAATATGTACGCAGTATGAGCTTTGTGCAGGGCACTACGGTTAACCTGGTACGGAGCGTAATGGTAGTGGTATTATTGCTGCTTATTTTTAAGCAAACCATTTCGCCGGGACAATATTTTAGCTTTTTGTTCTATTCCTTCTTCCTGTTTAACCCGCTGCAGGAGTTGGGTAACGTGATCCTGTCATGGCGTGAGGCCGAGGTTTCACTGGGTAATTTTAAAGGCATATTAAGTACGCCTATTGATAAAAAACCCGAGAAGCCTGTGTTGCTGGAAAAGGTAAATACCTTAACCTTTAGGGATGTTACTTTTAAACATTTAACCGCCAACCGCAACGCGCTTAATCACATCAACTTTGAAACCAATACTGGTGAAACCATCGCCTTTGTTGGTCCGTCGGGCTCGGGTAAAACCACCTTGGTGAAACTGTTGGTTGGTTTATATCAGCCTTTGGATGGGGATGTTTTATACAACAATATTTTAAGCCGCGACATTGATTTGGATCAGCTGCGCGAAAAAATTGGTTTTGTAACGCAGGATACGCAGCTGTTCTCGGGTACCATTCGCGAAAACCTGCTGTTTGTACGTCCTGATGCTACCGATGAGGAATGTATGAATGTGCTGCAGCGTGCCGCCTGCCAAACCTTGCTGGCCCGTGCCGATAAAGGCTTAAGCACCGTAATTGGCGAGGGTGGTGTGAAGGTATCCGGCGGCGAAAAACAACGCCTTTCAATAGCCCGTGCATTGCTGCGCAGGCCTGATATCCTGGTGTTTGATGAGGCGACTTCTTCATTGGATTCCATCACCGAAGAGGAGATCACCGAAACCATCCGCAATGTATCTGAGCTGGAGAATCATATTACTATATTAATAGCCCACCGCCTATCAACTATTATGCATGCCGATTGTATTTACGTGTTGGAGAAAGGCCGCATCATTGAATCGGGTAAGCATCATGATCTTCTGAGTCAGAAAGGTTTATACTATGCCATGTGGCGCCAGCAAATAGGGGAGAAAGATACGGTTGAAGAAGTAGAGGTGAAGTAGGATATACCCTTTGATTTGTCATCCTGAGTGTAGCAGCGAAGGATCTGGTAGTGAATCATGCATGACGAAGAGCCTCAGGGTCCTCTGCGAGAGACCCTGAGGGGACAACCCGGGGAGGGGATTTGTTATTTAATAACGTTTCGTAAATTGGTTATACCTAAGATCGCAACCAATGAATTATTCAGAACTCAAAACCGTTGAGGAAAAGTTAGACATGGTTCTTCAATACGTAGTCAATATACCATCAAGGGAATTGCTTACAAGGGGTCAAATTGCCTCCAATATGGATGCCGTTCCTTACGAAAAAGAAATAACAGAAATCCTATTAAAACTATACAAAGATGGTTATGCCCATACGCAAAATGAGATGGGAATAGGATATTTCTACTCTAATTTTGATGGGCGAATATTTATAGATAACGGGGGATATAAATCTAAGGCTTTAAGAAGATGCCGCCGCTGTTGAATTTCAGCAGCGTGAGCTTGATCGACTAAGGAATGTGGATGATTTATCTGGTCGGAATCAAACACGGTTAAATTGTCTGACAGGGTGGCTTGTGTTTGGAACAATAGCGGCAGCTGTTGTTGGGTTTGCTCTTTTGACATAGCAGATTTACATTTTCTATCATCCCACAGCAATTCGCTAGAAGTGAAAGTAAAGATGGAAGAAGGCCTTCCCGTCCCCTCAGGGTCTCTCGCAGAGGACCCTGAGGTATCCGCATTGCATACACTTTAATTTGGTATTTCAGTGATGCTCAAATTATTTATATTTAGGCATGGCCATCAAAACCAATCATCAACTTATCGAAGCCACATGGTTTATAACATTTACTTGTTATAACTGGATTCCATTGTTTGAGATAGCTAAGGCCCATCATTTAGTGTACAATTGGTTAAAGTTGATTGCAGATAAGTATCAAATACAAACGCATGCGTTTGTGATAATGCCCAATCACGTGCATATCTTAATAAGAATTGAGAATGATTTGTTGAATCTGAATAAGATAATCAGCAATGGAAAGCGGTTTATGGCCTACGAACTTGTTAATTTATTGAAAGTAGCTAATCAGAATAATGTGCTTAACCAACTTTCTTCTGCTTGTACTTCGTTTGAAATAAGCAAAGGGCAACTTCATAAGACCTTTGAGGCTTCATTTGATGCGAAGCCTATTTATACTCGTGAATTTCTGTTTCAGAAATTAGATTATATCCATCATAATCCGGTGAGTGGGAAATGGAACTTATGCAAAGAATATACAGATTATCCCCATAGCAGTGCTTCGTATTACATCGATGAAAAACCGAATCCTTTTGTTTCCATTGTTGATTATCGGGATTATTGGATTTGAAGGATTCGAGAGCCACAGGGTCCTCTGCGAGAGACCCTGTGGGGACAATGGATCTGATGAGAACATACTGACGAAGAGCTACAGGGTCCTCTACGAGAGACCGTGAGGGGACAAATGGATCTGAGAGAACATACTGACGAAGAGCCTCAGGGTCCTCTGCGAGAGACCTTGAGGGGACAAAAAGTTATCTGATTTCTGTTTAAGCTCATCAGCTATTTCAAACTTATTGTTGCCCCGGGAGCGCATTTCAAGCACCAAAGCTTCATCAATAAGGGACGGCCTTCGGGTGCTGTACTTAGGCCCCCGTTTTGCCGGTAACAGGTCTTCCTCATTTCCAGATTGTTTGTACCGGTTGTAATATTTGAGAAAGCTTCGACGGTCGGTGTGATGGAATTCATAAAACTCCCTGGCCAGTTTAAAATTTGGGTGAAGGCCTTGTTTGACCAATTCGTAATCTTTGATTAGATAACGATAGGTTTGCAAATAATTGCGTTTCAGGGTCAGATCGTTCGTGTTAATACGCATAACTTTAAGTTACACTAATCTGTCCTCGAATTATCTGACCTTTACAGCAATGACGCTTTTTTATACCCTTCTCAGCTTAAATATTCTTATCCTCAATCATCCTGAAGAAATCATCGCGGTAAGTATCACCCACAGGGATAATCTTGTCGCCTATCTGGATGCGGCTTCGTTCTATGCTGTCGATTTTATTGAGCGCTACTATGTATGATTTGTGCACGCGGATAAAATGCTTTTCGGGCAGGGCGTCTTCCATTTTCTTCATGCCTTGAAGCGTGATGATGCGTTCGGCCGTGGTAAATATGGAGATGTAATCTTTTAGTCCTTCAATAAATAAAATATCGTGCAGATATACCTTTTGGATCTTGTGCTCGGTTTTAACAAAGATAAAATCGGTCGAAAAGTCATCCATTTGTACCGGCTCGGCCTGCTGAACAGTTTTAATTACCGGTTGTATAATACTTTGCGCTTTTTGAACCGATTTAAAAAAACGATCGAGGGCTATGGGTTTAAGCAGGTAATCAACCACATCCAGTTCATAGCCTTCCAGAGCGTATTGCGGATAGGCGGTGGTTAAAATCACTTTGGCTTTGCCATTGGAGATCTTTAAAAACTGGATGCCGGTAAGCTCGGGCATTTGCACATCTAAAAACACCAGATCGACATTACCACCCTGTACTATGGTTAGCGCTTCGATGGGATTGGTGGTGGCTTTTACCAATTGCAAAAAAGGCATTTTGGAAATATAATCTTCCAATATGTGCAGCGCTAAAGGCTCATCATCAACTACCAGGCATCGGATCATGTTGTAAAAATAAGTGTTCTAATGATTTATCGTTAATTTTTTTAGCCTAACCCCGCCCTCTCGAATGGAGAGAGTTCAAAAAATACAATTAAAAGCAATTGGAGAGTAGTTAAATATTTATAGTACAATAGATAATTCGCAGGTATAAGTATCAACTTCGTCCCTAATGTTTAAAGTGTGTTTATATGGATAAAGCAGGTTGAGCCGCCTTTGCACATTGTTTAAACCAATACCGCCTATAGTATCGCGGTTATGGGAGTGCTTTTTATTTTGTATGTAAAAGTGAAGCTTGCTCTCCTCTACATTGATCAATAATTTGATGGGAGATGTTACATCACTGGCCACACCATGTTTAAATGCGTTTTCGATAAATGCGATCAACAGTAAGGGTACAATTTGCTGGTTGGTTACTTCACCCATCACCTTAAAATCAATAAAGGCTTTGTTGCCGAATCGTATTTTTTGCAGGTCGATGTAATTATGTAAATATTGTAGTTCCTTACTCAGATCAACCTTATTATCATTACACTCATACAGCATGTACCGCATAATTTCAGATAGTTTCAGAATGGCTTCGGGCGTAGTTTCGGATCGTTGGTAAGCCAGCGAATAAATGCTGTTGAGGGAATTAAATAAAAAATGAGGGTTGATCTGCGATTTTAAAAAGGCCAGTTCGGCGCTCAGGCGCTGGTTTTCCAGGTCGTGCTGTATACGCTCATTCAAAAACCAGTCGGTGGTAAATTTAAGCACGGTGCTTAAAAAGATGAATATCAAACTGGTGAAAATGGTACTTAAAAAATAGGAGGGAAAGGAAATAACCTCGCCTTTCATACGTACCAATACATATTGCTTAAACATCAGTCCTACACCGTATTTGCCCAGGCCGTAAACAATGATGGTTATGATAATAAACAAGGCATAAGCCCAGTAACGTTTTTTATCTAAAAATTTGGGTATATAAATCAGGAAGTTAATATAAAACAAGCTGATATTGATGGCAGGATAGAGCAAAAACAGGATGAGCAGCTCCTTGTTGCTCAGTTTGGTATTGCTACGAGCCAGGGACAAAAAGAGCGATATGATGCCCAGCCAGAAAAGCAAATGCCAGAATATCTGCCAGCCTCTTTTTATAATACGCGTTTGTTTATCTGATGACATTTTTTTAGAGTGAAGAGCCGGGAGTCAGAAATCAAGAGTAAAAATCAATCCGGTATAATCGTCTTGGTTCTTGATTCTTATTTCTTGCCTCTTAACCACCGTCTAATTTAATATTTTGATGTGGATAAGCCGGTACAATTATATATAGTATTTTATTTTATCGATGAACGGGCATTTAAAATCGATGAACGGGTTAATGCGGTTAATTAACCGTTCATCTATAAACTCCGTGCGTTGGTCTAATACTTTTTAGCAGGTAAAATAAATAATATTCCTTTGTTGTATCAAAACACTCACGATGAAAACGCTTATCAAAAACTCGAATCCTTTTATCATGTTACTGATACCTGTAATGTTTGCCCTAATATTAGGTGTAAGCTATCAGTTTGAACAAAAAAAGGAATCGGCAATTGTTGGGGCATCCGTTCATGCCACATCATTGTTTTACAAAGGTGTTACCCTTGTTAAAACTGTTTGCTCAGTAGCCAAGGATAACCATGTATGGTAATTCGTACTGAAGGGCTATCCTTCAACTTCGGCAGTCAGCAGGTTGTTAAATCATTAAACCTGCAGGTACCCGAAGGAAGTATATATGGTTTTCTTGGCCCTAACGGAGCCGGGAAAACCACTACTATCAAACTCCTGTTAAACCTGCTCCAAACTCAACATGGCAGCATCCACATCTTTGAACAGGAACTCCAAAAAAATCGCATCAGCATATTATCCCAGGTGGGGGCGCTTATTGAACAGCCGGCTATTTATCAGCACCTGAGTGGGCGGGAAAATTTACTAAACAGAGCTTTACTACTACAAGTACCGGTTAAACGGGTCGATGAAATGCTTAACCTGGTGCACCTAAGCAATGCCGCGAATAAAAAAGCCGGCCAGTACTCATTGGGCATGAAACAACGCCTGGGAATAGCGCTGGCCCTGCTTACCGACCCTAAATTATTAATACTGGATGAGCCAACCAACGGCCTCGACCCGAACGGTATTATTGAGGTTCGTGAACTGTTGTTGAAACTGGTTAGCCAGCACCATAAAACGGTGTTTATATCGAGCCATTTGCTGGCCGAGATTGAACGTATGGCCACGCATGTAGGTATCATTGATGGCGGGCAATTATTGTTTCAGGGCAGCATTGAGGAGCTTGAGGCGCTAAGCCAGCCATTAATACGTATTGAAGCTGATAATACCGTTGACGCTGCCAACTTATTGAAACGCAAAAACTATCCGGTTGCGGATGTAACGGATGATTATGTGTATGTACCCTATACCTCCAAAGAGCAAATGGGCGATATCAATGCGCTGCTTGTACAAAACGAGTATGTTGTATTTAGTATCAGCAAGCAGCAAAAAGACCTGGAAAAATTGTTTTTATCCATCACCCAAAACGCCTGATCGCTATGAAAGGATTTATTTTATCATTCCGGTCAGAATTTTTCAAGAGCCGTAAAACGCTGGGTTTTTGGGCTGCTATACTGTTGCCCTTGCTAATTTGCCTGCTGCTGTTTGTTGGTTTTTATACCAAAAGCGAACGTTTGGCAGGTATGCCCCCCGCAATATTATGGATGCAGTTTGCCGGTGCAATTCTGGCTGTAATGGGTTCGCTGTTGTTACCCATGTTTGTTATTTTTATTGCCTACTCGGTAAATAGTATGGAGCATAAGGCAGATACCTGGAAAAGCTTATTTAGCCTGCCCATTTCACGCCTGAGCGTATACGCGGCCAAATACTTTTATGCCTTGTTCCTCATATTTTTATGTCTGGCCCTTTTTGTATTATTTACTATAGGCTTTGGTAACTTACTCAGTTTGGTAAAGCCAGAACTGCGCTTTGATAACTATCATATGGAAGATACGCTGGCTAAGCTTTATTTTAAGCTTTTCTTATCGTCATTGGGTATATTATCCATCCAGTTTTTACTCAGTCTGTTATGGTCTGATTTTTTGAAGCCGATGGGTATAGGTTTTGTAGCTACTATAATAGGTGTTATAACCGCGTCAAAAGGCTGGGAGTATTGTTATCTGTTCCCTTATGCGCATCCGATGCTGGCTTTAAAACTAATGCCGCATAAAACCATTAAAGGCGAAACACCTCAAATAGTCATCGATCTTTTTACCAAAGACATTTTTGTTGGTATTTCAGTCTCCGTGCTTGTTTTTATAGGCGGGTACTTTATTGTACTTAAAAAGAGTGTGAAATAATAGATATGCAGATTTTAGATGTGCAGATCAGATGTGCAGATTTTAGATGTGCAGATTGATCGAAGCTCTTCCCGATTAGAATAAACCCCCAATATTTCCAATAGATTCTGAAAATCCATCATTCGTTTAATCATGGCTCGGGCAGCAACAGGAGCCCGCCAGTCTCTTTTATATTCTTAATCTATAGCCATTGTTCAATTGAATAGGTGTGTGTCTCTATAAGGCCTATTCATGCCCTATAGTGTTGCGGTTATGTGTGTTAGCTGGAGTGTTATATACGCACCTGGTTTACTGTGATAGCTGAGTATACAACACTACCTTCAATTCGTCGTCAGTTCAAATAAGCACGTAATTGATCGGTCAATAAAAAAGGTATAAAACAAAGAAGGCTCCGGGTTATCCGGAGCCTTCGCAATAATATTTAATTGATATTATTTTTGTTTGAATTGAACGCGACGGTTTAACACGCGGCCTTCTTCAGTTGAGTTATCAGCAATTGGGTTGGTTTCACCGTAACCTTTTACTTTAACTTTTTTAGCATCAACACCTGAGTTAACTAAGTAAGTTTTTACTGAGTTAGCGCGGTCTTTTGATAAAGATAAGTTGTGAGCAGCAGTACCTTCAGATGAAGCGTAACCATCTACTTCAACAGATTTACCAGATGAACGTAAGTCAGCTGAAGTTGCATCTAACACTGGGTAAGATGAAGTACGTAATACTGAGCTGTCAAATTCAAACTGGATGTTTGAGTAAGCAGTAGCAGCAGGAGTAGCAGCAACGGTGTCTTTAGGGAATACGATAACGCAACCTGAACCATCAACTACGCTGCCAGCAGCAGTACCTGGGCATTTGTCAAACTGATCAGCAACACCGTCACCGTCTGAATCTTTTTTCAAATCATTAACAGCGTTTTCAACGTTGGTAACACGACCTTTCAAAGCTTCAACTTCCTGACGTAATGCAGCATCGTACAATTCGTCATACATTAAAGCTACTGGGTTAACCCACTCTAAGCTTGGTTTTGATTTTGAACCTAAAGTAAACTCTAAGCCAGCATAACCGTAGCTGTATTTATCTTTAGTTGGGTAACCTTTGTTAAGACCATCAAAGTTATCACCATCAACAAATGTTTCGGTGTAACCTAAGTTTAAGGCAACAACGTCACTTAATCTGAATTTAACACCTGCACCAACAGGGATAATCAGTTCCTTAACGAATTTGTTAGTACCTTGGCCTGGAGGCAAACCAGCGTGACCATCATAATCAATTACAGTACCGTCTTTGAAAGTAACTTTAGGTTGGTATAAAGCTAAACCACCACCGGCTGTAACGAAGAAGTTAACTGAATTTTTGCGTCTTAAGAAGTCAATTGTTGCAACGTTTACAACACCGCTTAAAGTACCTGACCAGAATTTGGTTTGGAAAGATTGAGCAGAGTAGCTGGCACCAGGTGCTTTAGAATTATCACCTTCTACTTTACCACCATGGAAATCCAATTGTAAACCAAAAGAGTGTGCAAGTTGCTCTCTGAATGAGATACCGTAACCTAACTGAACTTTATTGTGTGTAAAGTCGTTTGAACCACCAGTTGCAACTGAAGGAGCAGTAGCGCCAACGTTTACACCGATGCTAAACTTTTTGTACTGACCTAAACCACCAAATACCTTGGGGGTAGTAGTTTCAGACGACGTTGTAGTTGCTGTGGCTGTTTTGGTAGAATCCGTTTGTGCATTTACGATTCCCACAACCATCAAAGAAGCAAATGACAATGCGACTGTTTTCTTTAATGTAGAATAATTCATAGTTTTTAAGATTAAACGATTTTAATTGTGATTTTTTTTCAAATTTAGTAATTATGTTTGAAACCCTGACCAAACATTGTTCCAAAAATTGTAATAGTTATACAAATAAAGAAAAAAAAAAGATAATCAGCAGATAAATATGAAATATCCCGCAATCGATAATAGTTTATTTATTAATAATAGAAAAAATTTCGTCTCGAGAACAAAACATAACTCTTTGGCTATTTTCCATGCGAGCGATGAATTCCCCAGGAGCGGCGATCAAACTTTCCTGTTTAAGCAGAATCCTGATTTTTTTTATCTCACAGGTATCGACCAGGAACAAAGTATCCTCGTTTTATTCCCTGATTGTCCTAATAAAGCATACAAAGAAGTACTTTTTTTAAGACAAACCAATGAGCATATTGCTATCTGGGAAGGCCATAAATATACTAAAGAAGAAGCAAAAGCAGCCTCTGGTATTGAAAATATTTACTGGCTCAGTGAATATGAAACCATTTTACAAAATATTATTTATTACGCAGAGTATATTTACATCAATACTAACGAAAACGACAGGTATAGCCAGGCTGTGCCTTACCGTGATTTGCGGATGTACGAAACTTTAAAAGCAAAATATCCTTTGCATAAATATGAGCGTGCTGCAGTGATCATGCGCGATCTCCGCGTTGTAAAGTCACCTGTTGAAATAGCTTTAACCCAACAGGCGTGTGATATTACCAACGACGCGTTTATACGGGTGCTTAAATTTCTGAAACCTGGTGTTACCGAATATGAGATTGAAGCCGAAATTACACATGAATTTTTGCGTCAACGGGCCACCGGACATGCTTATCATCCTATTTTAGCTTCGGGTAAAAACGCTGTTGTGCTGCATTATACCGATAATAACCAGGTTTGTAACGATGGTGATGTTATACTTTTTGATTTTGGTGCCGAGTACGCTAACTATAATGCCGATATGAGCCGGTCTGTACCTGTAAACGGGCGTTTTACAGCACGGCAGCGTGCTGTTTATGATGCTGTTTTAAGGGTGATGCGCGAGGCCACTAAAATGATTATTGCCGCAACTAACTTGAGCGATTATCAGGAAGAGGTTGGCAAAATAATGACCGGAGAATTAATAGGTTTGGGACTGCTGGATAAGCACGATGTGGAAAAGCAAGACCCCAACTCCCCTCTTTATAAAAAATATTTTATGCATGGCACCTCGCATCATTTAGGTTTGGATGTGCATGATTTTGCCAGCCGGTACAAACCGTTTGAGGTGGGTAATATACTCACCTGCGAACCGGGGATTTATATACCCGAAGAGGGTTTAGGGATCAGGATAGAGAACAATATTTTAATTACAGAAAATGGTAACCGCGATTTGATGGCAGGCATCCCCGTTGAAGCCGCGCACATTGAAGAAATTATGAACAGTTAACCGGAGTTTGTGACAGTTTTTTTACAATAAAAACAATTTAGCCAAATCTTTCAATTGTTATTGAATTGTTAATTCATCATAAACTATACATAAGTATCTACAAAACTATACAGATTGAATTTTTCATCTTTTAAAGCTTCAACAACATCATGCTGAAGCTTTTTTTTATCAATATGTTGCATTAATTTTTGCTGAATGAGCTTGTATGCTTTTTCGGTCAGCAGTAATTCCCGGCGGTTATGCTGTGTTTTTGCCGGCGATTTAATAAAATTTGCAATTTCATGGATGCCCCCGGCTTGCGAAGCGATGGTTTTAAATATGGGAGGTTGCTCCCCCTGGTTTTGACCTATTATCTTTTTTAAATTATTGGCAAATACATCCGCATCTGCCCTGTCGGCTTTGTTAATGATGAAGGCGTCGGCAATTTCCATCAGGCCCGATTTAATATGCTGTATCTCATCCCCGGCTTCAGGCACCAGTACCACCAGGGTAATATCAGCAAGGCCGGCTATCTCAATTTCCGATTGGCCCACACCCACGGTTTCTATCAATACATAATCAAAGCCCGATGCTCGCAGTACGTCGGTCATTTCGATGGTTTTTGCCGATAAGCCACCTAAAGAACCGCGTGTGGCCAGGGAACGGATAAATACATTGGGGCTGTTAAAGTGCGAGGCCATCCTGATCCTGTCGCCCAGTAACGACCCGAAATTAAATGGCGAAGTAGGGTCGATAGCCAAAACCGCTATTTTGCTGCCATCGGCTAACAGCAGATCGATCAACGAATTAACCAGTGTGCTTTTACCTGCCCCCGGCGGTCCGGTTATGCCTACTATAGGTGCGGCTTTAGTGAATTTTAAATTCCTTAATAATTCAGCGCTGCCCTGCAGGTTGTTTTCAACAACGGTTAAGGCACGTGCTATATCACGAAAGTTATGATTATCAGGATTAATATATATGCTGTTACTCAATGTAAGTATTTTTATAATTTTTAATATTAAAATAAGGCTATTTAAATTACATAAATGACATGCTTAGTCAGTAATAATCACATGGTGTTTTATTAATTATCTTATTATCCAATGATAAAAAATTTTAATAACTACCTGCCTGTTTCCACTATTTAGCTGCATCAAAAATAACAATACTAATGTACCAAGTAATGAAGATCATAAAAAATCAAATGATCTGAGTATTACCACAAAAGCCGGTGCTGATGCCTGCTTTGCTATTTTAATAAGGTAATGCAGAAAAGCTTAATTCATCAAAACCGTATATTTGTTTTTTTAGCATTGTTTATAACAGATTGCCGGGTACAAATTGTAGTAGTTAGTATTGCTAAGACCCGGTTTAATATAAAATATCATTACCCATTTGAAACCCACTATACTCATTACCTTCGATTCGTTAAGACGCGCAACATCGGGCATGTTTTTTTTTGAAAGAAGCTTGGGCGATGAAATACTGAAGGAGAATAAGGGACGGTTCAGCGTATTCGGATATCTGCACAAAAAATCAATTTATTGGTTTCAGCAGCTTGCGGGTACTATTTTAATGTCGCCTTTGCATAAGGTGTTTTTCCCGGCATATAAGCAATTTGATCTGGTCCATTTTACTAACCAGTATTGTAAATTAAAACCTGCGCGGGTAAAAGCCAAAAAGGTGCTCACTATTCATGATATGAACCCGGTTCATGAAAAAACACGTTCACCGGCACGGTATAAAAAATACCTCAATCGCCTTGGCGGTTATATTGATAGCTGTGATAGGATAGTAACTATATCCAATTTTGTAGCAGGTGATATTATAAAGTATTATCCGCAGGCGGCCGGCAAGTTAACGGTTATTTATAATGGTGCCGATAAGCTTGTTTTACAGCAGCATCATGAACCGCCGTACAAACCAACGGGTAAATTTATATTTACTATAGGTAGCCTTGCTTCTAAAAAAAACTTTCATGTTTTACCGGCCTTGCTTCATGATAATGATCTGGAATTGATCATCGCTGGTAAAATAACCGATTATCAGCAGCGAATAATAGATGAGGCCAATAAGTATAACTGCGTGGATAGGGTAAAACTGATCGGTTTAATCAGTGATGATGATAAGGCCTGGTATTACAAAAATTGCGAAGCTTTTGCATTTCCGTCAATAGCCGAAGGTTTTGGGTTGCCCGTTATTGAGGCTATGCATTTTGGCAAGCCCGTTTTTTTATCAAAATATACTTCGCTGCCAGAAGTTGGCGGCGACGCGGCCTGGTACTTTGATAACTTTGAGCCCGAAACCATGCAGGCAACTTTTGCCAAAGGTTTGGAAGAATATGCAGCCAATAATATGGAGGCAAGCATCATGCAGCATGCGGCTAAATTTGATTGGGAAAAAACGGCCCGGCAATATCTTGATCTGTATACCGAATGCCTGGGCATGTAATTATTAAATAGATTAATTTTCGATACGCCCGGATAAATCAACGCTTATGAGTAAATCAACTGTATTGGTAACCCTCGATTCTATGAAATATCCCAACACGGGGTTATTTCATTTTGGCAAAAGCCTGGGTAAAGCGTTGATTAAGGAAAATAACCATAATTTTAAGCTTAATTATTACATTGATAAAACCGCCGAAAGTTACTTTACCGGTGGTGATGTTAAGTTAATTAAACGCGTTCCATTGCATAAGTTAGTGTTTCCTAAACGCAACAACTTCAACGTTATACATTTTACCGATCAGTTTTGCAGGCTAAAACCGCAAAAATTTAGCGGTAAAAAAATACTGACCATACATGACCTTAATCAATTGTATGAAGAAAGCTGGTCGCCTCAAAAACGTAACGAATATATGACCAGACTGAGAGGGTATATTGACTCCTGTGATCATATTGTAACTATATCAAATTTTGTTGCCGGTGAAATTTTAACTCATTTCCCACAGACTAAAGATAAGCTTAGCGTCATCTACAACGGTGCCGATAAGCCGGAATCTATAGATGGACATGCCCCTGTTTATCAGCCGCAAAAACCATTTCTATTTACCATTGGTATACTATCGGCGAAAAAGAATTTTCATGTTTTGCCGGCCCTTTTGCAAGATAATGATCTGGAACTGGTGATAGCCGGAATTGATAGCCCTTATAAAAATAAGATCATGGCCGAGGCTGAGAAATACGGCTGCCTTAACAGGGTCAAAATTACCGGCCCGGTAAGTGATGAGGATAAAGCATGGTATTACCAGCATTGTTCGGCTTTTGTGTTCCCGTCTTTGGCAGAGGGCTTTGGTTTACCTGTTATAGAAGCGATGCATCTTGGAAAACCGGTTTTTTTATCCCGGTATACCTCGCTGCCCGAAATTGGTGGCGACGCAGCCTGGTATTTTGACAGCTTTGAACCTGAAGCTATGCAGCATGTTTTAACAAGAGGAATGCATGAATTTCAGGAAAGGAAACTATCAGAAACTATAAAACAGCACGCAGGTAAATTTACTTGGGAACAAACAGCAAAACAATACCTGGAGTTATACGACAAGTGTATTGCCGGTTAATTAACCCCCTTTCAAAGTAGCTTTCAACAGCCTGAATATATAGCGGAGCCCAATTTTGTAGCCAAAGTTTTTTAATATTAAAGCTGTTTTATCTTTTTCAAATGGTCCGTCTACTTCAGTTCCAGATACACCCAGATGGTTAAATTTGGCAATGATATGATCCTTGTAGACAAAATTAAAAGCTTTGTCTTTATAGCATTGCATATTCAGGGCATAATCGGCTGCAATTTTATATTTGGTATTAAACTGATATTTATCAAAAACAGCTTTGGGGTAAATAATGGCCTGATGATAAATGCCGCCTTTGGCCATGTAATACGGGCTTACCTCGCCAGATCTTTTGATGCCATCAGATAAAACATTGCCATAGTATATCACATGAGGGTCATTTAACTCCTGTGCCATATCAGAAAACTCCGGAAATAGCTCATCGTCAGCGCCTAAAAAATAAACCCAGTCGCCTGTAAGCTGCTTTACAGCTTTATTCATTGCGTCATATATGCCATTGTCTGGCTCACTTTTCCAATAGGCTATGCGCTGGGTATTATTTTGCAGCAATTGCACGGTTCCATCTGTGCTTTTACCATCAATTATAATAATGTCAATGGTGGGGTACTGCTGACTATAAATGCTGTTGAGGCATTTTTGTAGCGTTTTAGCTGCATTATAAGTAACAATGATTACGTTAATTTTTGTGTGGGTATTTTGCACGCCTATTTGATCAATTGAATTGTAAAAATACAATTCGATTAATTAAATCAGGTAAGTTTAAAAATCGGGTTGCGCAAATGATGTATTGCACGCTGAAAAATAGTGGTTTTAAAGTACATGAGGCTCATCAAAACAACATCAATAAATATTGCTCGCATATAGTTACTTTTGCACTCTTATAAAATTTTAAATGAAGACTTATTTCAGACTTCTTTCCTTTGCCAGACCTATCGGTAAGTTTGCCGTTCCATATATTGTATGTACTATATTTTCGGTGATATTTAATACACTTAATCTTGCTTTACTGGCGCCACTGCTAAAAACAATTTTTAACCCGGTACCTGCCGGACAGGTATTGAAAAAACCAGAACATTGGATTGATCTGTTGGAGAACTTTAACTATTATGCGCATTTTGCCAACCAGCAATATGGTACTTTAGGTGCTTTAAAGTTTGTTTGCGTGGCCATTGTAGTTTCAGTATTACTAAGCAACGTATTCCGGTATTTTTCGCAACGGATCATGGAGAGCTTACGGATTTATACTCTTTTAAATTTAAGGCGAACTGTTTTTAATAATGTTATGAACCTGCACCTCGGCTATTTTAGCAATGAGCGCAAAGGTGATATCATTTCAAAAATTGCTGCCGATGTACAAGTAGTGCAATTTTCGGTTACAGGTACTCTCCAGGTAGCATTTAAGGAGCCTTTTCAGCTTATAGCCTATCTGGTAGCATTATTCGCTATTTCGGTAAAGCTTACTTTATTTTCCATGCTTATTATTCCAGTTTCAGCATTTATTATTTCAAGGATAGTTAAACGTTTGAAAGAGCAGGCAGTGGAGTCGCAGCAAACTTATGGTAACATGATCAGCTATCTGGACGAAGCCTTATCCGGCATAAAAATTATAAAGGCTTTTAACGCGATACCTTTTATCAAAAACAGGTTTAACCATGAAAACGAAGAGTATTCCAGGATTACCCGTTCCATGGCTAAAAGGCAGCAAATGGCATCGCCGGTTTCTGAATTTTTAGGAGTTTTGATGGTTTCGGGTATAGTTTTATACGGCGGTTCATTGATCATCAATCATACAGGTTCATTAACCGCCGAAAAATTCATCATTTATATTGCCATGTTTTCGCAGGTAATGCGTCCGGCAAAGGCCATATCTGATTCGTTCAGTAATATCCATTCCGGCATAGCTGCCGGTGAACGCGTGCTGGCACTTATTGATGAAAAGCCACAAATAACAGATGCTCCTGATGCCGTAGCAATAACTGATTTTAGCAAAAGTGTAAGATTTGAAAACGTATCTTTTGCGTATAAAAACAAGGTTGAGCCAAATTACAAGGGCGTTGACCCGGAACCGGATAAATATGTACTGAACAATCTCAATCTCGAAATACCTAAAGGTAAAACGGTAGCCTTGGTTGGCCCGTCAGGCGGAGGTAAATCAACCCTGATGGATCTGTTGCCCCGGTTTATTGAACCACAGATGGGTACTATATATATTGATGGTATCAATATACAAGCGGTTACTATGGAATCATTAAGGGCACAAATGGGGATTGTGAACCAGGAGTCGATATTGTTTAATGACACCATATTTAATAACATAGCCTTTGGCAAAACAGGGGTAACGCAAGAAGAGGTTGAAGCTGCCGCGCGGATTGCCAATGCCCATAATTTTATCATGGAAACGGAAAAAGGCTACCAGACCAATACAGGCGACAGAGGGACAAAACTTTCGGGCGGGCAGCGGCAACGGATCTGTATTGCCCGGGCTGTATTGAACAACCCACCTATTATGCTGCTTGATGAAGCTACCTCAGCATTGGATACCGAATCTGAAAAACTGGTGCAGGACGCGTTAAACAATTTGATGAAAAACCGTACTTCGCTTATCATAGCACACCGCCTCAGCACGATACAAAATGCCGATATTATTATTGTATTGGAGAAAGGCTGCGTAGTTGAGCAGGGCTCACACCTCGAACTATTGCAAAACAACGGGCTGTACAAGAAACTGATAGATATGCAAACTTTTAATGCCGATTAATAAATAGCAGGTAAAAGTTAAATTAATCTTTACAATAATGAACAGTGCAGTTATTGTTATTCCGGTTTATAAGCTCGAATTATCAGCGTATGAAAAAATTGCGCTCATGCAGTGCCAGGCCGTGTTATCAAAATATAACATGGTATTGGTGAAACCCAAAAGCCTGGAAATTGATTTCAAGATTGATGATATCAAATTTTCAATGATATCATTTGACGATCATTATTTTGAAGACATACATGGTTACAACCGTCTGATGTTATCGGCCAGTTTTTATGAAAGTTTCCGCGAGTATGAATACATGCTTATTTATCAGCTGGATGCCTTTGTATTTACAGATCAGTTGGATTGCTGGTGCGTTGAGGGATATGATTATATAGGTGCTCCCTGGTTTGCCGTTAAAGACCCCTCCAATATTTTTGATGAATTCATAAGCCGGATCAAGAATTACCTCTATGTAAGATACAATGTAAAGTACAAGGATGGTATGCCCAAAATTGGTAAGCAACTGGCCGGCAGAGTAGGTAACGGAGGGTTTTCACTCAGAAAAACCGAAGTGTTTACCAAATATTGTATTCAATACAAATCACTTATAGATTATTACTGCTCATTACGGCACTCCTGGTTTAACGAGGATATTTTTTGGAGTATTGAACTCAACCGTAAAAAGAAACAACTCAAGATACCGAAATTGAAAAAAGCCTTAGGATTTGCCTTTGAAACCCGTCCCGAAAAAGCTTTAAAAATAAGTAATGGCCATTTACCTTTCGGATGCCATGCCTGGGATAAGCATATTGATTTCTGGCGCCCGTTTTTTAAAGCCTACGGATACGAAATTTAACCATCTGCAAGTTGTTTGCTATTTAGTCTGGTCTTATCTAAAGTGAGATATTTTTTAAGGATATAAAAATTCAGCTTCAGGAAAAGCTTCAGATCAAGCGCTAAGAATTTGTTATTCTTCCAAAGCATATTGAATGCTGTAGAAATGGGATATTCAAATTTAATCAGTTGCTCTATAAAGGCTTTAAATGTGTTTTTTTCGATATAAATAAC
The DNA here is from genome assembly GCF_041355315.1 of Mucilaginibacter sp. RCC_168. Classification (NCBI taxonomy): domain Bacteria; kingdom Pseudomonadati; phylum Bacteroidota; class Sphingobacteriia; order Sphingobacteriales; family Sphingobacteriaceae; genus Mucilaginibacter; species Mucilaginibacter sp. RCC_168. The sequence goes on along the minus strand of NZ_JBFUPN010000015.1, from coordinate 167,904 downwards.
CTGCCTGGGGGTAAGCGGTTCAATATTTACAGGTAAATGTTTGCTCCATTTATCATGCAGTTTTAAATTTTCTTTCATCCATGTACCGTCGTACCGTCCTTCCGAAAGATGGTCGAGTAAAACCTCAAACGTAACAGCAACCTTATATTTTTGGCCAACCGATAAAGAAAAATCGATGTCATATCCGTGGAAACCCCAGAAGGTATTTTCATCAAACATGATTTCTCTCGCAATTTTTCTGGTGGTGCAAAGCCACACTCCATCAACACAAGCTACCTCGGATATTGACTCGTTGTTAGGATTGCGATTAATATGTTTGGTTTTCTTTTCCTTATACTTAAATGATTGTAATAAGTTAGTATAGGTAGTGTCAATGCCTGTGCCTCCCCAGCCAGAAGGTGTAACAGGTTTATAGCTACTGCCGGCAACACCAACTAAGCCTAACTCCGGATCGTTATGAAATAATTGAACGGTTTTTTGCCCCCAGTTATCGGTTTTAATCAGCACGTCTTCGTGCATGAAGCATAAAATATCATACCGGGCCTTTAAAATTCCCCTATTGTAAACGGAGCAGATTCCCTGTTGGCCATCGCTGTTATCGGTGGCAATAATTTCATATGGAACACCGATGGTTGCTGAAATATTTTCACTTACTTGCTTAAGGAGATTTTTATTGGCCGAACAAATAATTACAGATATCATAGGGAAATGGCAAATGTAAGCTATATTAATAGTTAATTAAGTTAAATAACTCTTTACGCGAGTTTTTGTTATGCGCTAAAACCATAAATACGCAAAATGCTGTAGGTTTGCTACAGCATTTTGTGTCATTTTTGCAGGAAAATGTTTAATAATATGCAATTTATTGAAACTTAAATCCTAAGCCAATTTGCCAAACCTGGTTACGAAAATCGGGTAGGTCGGCTTCATTAGAGCTGTTCCTGGAAAGGTCAATGTTGTAACGGCCCCTGATCTCCACATTGCGGTTAATATCAAAACTAAGGCCTACAACACCGGCAACATAACTTTGATCACCTTCGTGCCCATCATAGCGGGTTTCTACATTGGTGCCAAAGTCACGGTAGGTGTCTCTTTGCGAAGTTAAAAAGGTAAGCTGAGGGCCGATTAAGAAATTAAATCCAGGTACGATCTTGAATTTTGCCAGTAAGGGAACGTCGATATAGTTGGTACGTTCGGTAAAATGGGCATTTTCAAGGTCGGCACTGTACCCCTTTTGCGAAAATAATACTTCGGGTGCGAATGAAAAATAATTTGTAACAGGAACATCCAGTGTAAGTCCCACATTGAAGGCCGCAATACTGTTTGAGCTAAAACGGGAATCATAAGCATCAAGCGAATTTGCAACGTTGAGACCAGCGGTAAAACCCACTTTGATCTGATTCTCATTATATGGTCTGCGTTGTTCATGCCTTACATAGCGGCGTGGTGGCCTGCGGTAAGGGCCATTATAGTTTTGCGCGCTGGCAGCGCCGGCTGCAAATAAACATATTGCAAAAAAGATAAATTTTTTCATTTTTTATTTGTTTTTAACGGTAGCAGAACCAATTACAGATGTTTGTGTTTTATGAATAGGATCTGTAACTGTTCCTTAATTAATTTAATTTATACATGTATAGATTGAAAATTTATACAAAGGTTTATTTTGAATATCCAATAATTCGTGTTAAACATCAGGAGAGTTGTATTTCTTCATGAAATCTTCAAAAATCCCGATACTTGTTGCTGATTACCCAATACTATTTTATACTACATTTGAACCATGCCAAAATTCAATAACGGTGTTTGCCGCACTTTAATTATAGCACTTCATTTTATTGCGGTTAATGCTTTCGCCCAAAAGACAAGCTATATACAAAGCCTGAATACACAGAACCGCTGGGTTGATTCTGTGTATAACAAACTAAGCCGCAAACAAAGGGTGGCCCAGTTGCTTTTTGTAAGGGCGCATACCAATAAAGGCAAAGCCTATGAAGATTCGGTAGCCCGGGTAATTAATGAAGAGCAGATTGGCGGTCTGGTGTTTTTTCAGGGCGGCCCAGGCAGACAGGCTACCCTGGTTAATAAATACCAAAGGCTGGCACAGGTACCTTTGCTTATTTCTATGGATGGTGAATGGGGCCTGGGCATGCGCCTGGATTCTACCATATCATACCCCTACCAAATGACGCTGGGTGCCATACAGGATAATAACCTGATATACAAAATGGGGCAACAGGTAGCTTATGATTTTAAGCGCCTGGGGATCCAGATTAACTTTGGGCCCGATATGGATGTCAACAACAATCCCAATAACCCGGTGATCAATTATCGGTCCTTTGGCGATAATATGTATAATGTGGCCAAAAAAGGGATAGCCTATTTTAAAGGTATGCAGGATGCCGGTTTGCTCACCACGGCCAAACACTTTCCGGGGCATGGCGATACCAATGTCGATTCGCATTTTGATCTGCCTTTGTTGCCCTACAATCGTGCCCGCCTGGATTCGCTCGAGGAATATCCTTTTCGGGAGGCTATTAATGCGGGCATCAGCGGTGTAATGATAGCACATATGAGCATCCCTGCACTGGATAGTACTAAACGCTTACCATCAACCTTGTCGCGCCCCATCGTAACGGGTGTTCTTAAAGATTCATTAAGGTTTAAAGGCCTGGTGGTATCCGATGCTATGGAGATGAAAGGGGTTACCAAATATTTTCCTAACGGCGAGGCCGATGTAAAAGCTTTTTTGGCGGGTATTGATATTATTGAATTATCAGAAAATTCAGATCGCGCTGTTAAGCTCATCCGCCGGGCCATACGTAAAGGTTTGATCAGTCAGGAAGAATTTCAAACTAAAGTAAAGAAGGTACTGGCGGCTAAATACTGGGCAGGTCTTAACCGCCGGCCACAGGTTTCACCGGTAAATTTAAGTGAAGACTTGAATCGCCAGACTGCGAAGGACCTGGTACAGCAGTTGAGTGATGCCTCTGTAACTTTGTTAAAAGGTAACTCGGCGGCGCTGAAGCTGAACCCGTTCCTGAAAACAGCCATCGTGAGCATAGGGGTTGAAGCGCCTACCGTTTTTCAGCAGGAAGTAGCTAAAAGTTTTCCGAATTGCCGCATATTTATCGTGGCTAAAAATGCTCCGGCAATAGAAGTGCGAAATATCATGAACTGGGTAAAGCAATATAACCAGGTAATTGTAGGCATACATGATACCCGTTTGCGCCCGCAAAGTAAACTGGATTACAGCAGTGACGTACGCCAAATGATAACCGACCTTGCTGCCCGCAAAGGTGTAGTAATGAGTGTTTTTGCTAATGCTTACACTATTGCCGGTTTGCCTGGCATCGAGAAAAGCAATGCACTAATGGTATGTTATCAAATGAGTCCGGAACTGCAAAGGTCGGCAGCCAAAGTAATTGCCGGCACACTAAAGCCAACGGGTAAATTGCCGGTGAGTGTAAATACGTCTTTCCCTACTGGTGCAGGGCTGGGTTTGCAGTAGGAATAAAAGTTTTATTTTCTGAATTTCTTGTTTGGATTTCGGCTGATATGAAATATTGCAATGATCAGAACCTGTTTTAAGTTTTCATCAATAGTATAAACAATTAAAAAAGGGGATTTTTCTGTTAACGCCTGATGAAATTGATTATATTCAGCTTTATAGTGGTATGGATTTTTACAAATCTGATTTAGCTTTCTTTTTACAGATGTTTCAAATATTGCACCCAAGTCTTGTTGCTGTTCTTCGTACCAGACAAAAGCGTTTGCGAATTCCTGTGATGCTTCTTGTCGAATTTTTAAATCATAGCTCATCAGAAACGGGCTTATTTTAATAAAGCCTGTTTTGCCATAGCTAAAGTTTCATCCCAGGTAAATGAGTGGCCGATCCCGTTTTGATGATCATTAAATCTCTTATCCAACTCATCTCTTTGAGCTTTGGTAAGCTCATGATTTTCGGAAATTTCATCTTGTAACAAAGTATATATGGCTTTCAATTTATCATTTTCCGCAGTTTCTATATAATTATGCAGTTGTTTTTTAATTTGTGAGGTACGCATATATTCTACTTTTAACAAAGTTAAAAAATATTAATGTATAATATCCATGTTAGGTACTTAAGACAGATTGTTGGTTTATTTATAAGAAAAAAGCAACATTTATCTTATCAATTGTCATCCCGCCCTTCCTTTCTTATCTTTACTAAACAATATGCAATCAAATCTTCATAAATATAACGATAAATTTCAAGCGGCTTTGGCCGGATTAAACCCCGAGCAGTTAGCTGCTGTTAATAAAATGGATGGGCCGGTACTGGTAGTGGCAGGACCGGGTACGGGCAAAACACAGATACTGGCCGCCAGGATAGGTAAAATATTAACCGATACCGACGCCCTGCCCAGTGAGATACTGTGCCTTACCTATACCGATGCCGGGGCGGTGGCCATGCGTAAACGCCTGTTTGAATTTATTGGTCCTGATGCCTATCGCATCAACATATATACCTTTCATGCTTTTTGTAACGAGATTATCCAGGAAAACCTGGAATATTTTGGCAAACTGAACCTGGAATCATTATCTGATCTGGAATCGGCGATGCTGTTCCGTGAGCTGGTTGATGAGTTTGGGAACGATCATTTGCTTAAACGCTTTACGGGAGATATTTACTACGATACCAAGCGTCTTAAAGATCTGTTCTCAACCATGAAACGGGAAAACTGGGACGTTGATATGATAACAAGGGCTGTTCAGGAATATCTGGACGATATCCCCTATCGTGAGGAGTTTGTGTACAAACGGGCCAATGCTAAAACCGGCATTAAAGTTGGCGACCCTAAACAGAAAGATATTGATGCCGCCCATGAAACTATGAGCAAACTACTGGCAGCTGTAGGTGAATACAAAAACTACGATGCCAAGATGAAAGCCCGCGGCCGGTATGATTATGACGATATGATCATCTGGGTGCTCAAAGCTTTCCGCGATAATGAAGAGATACTGCGTAAATACCAGGAACGCTACCAGTATATTTTGGTTGACGAGTTTCAGGATACCAGCGGTTCGCAAAATGAGTTGCTCCGGTTTTTACTAAGCTACTGGGATGTGCCTAACGTTTTTGTAGTAGGTGATGATGACCAGTCTATCTTTAAATTTCAGGGTGCCAATATGAAAAACATCCTTGATTTTGCTACCGATTATGTGGATACCCTGCACACCGTGGTATTGAAGCATAATTATCGCTCCAATCAGCATATCCTGGATATTTCAAGAGCCCTTATTAATAATAATTTTGAAAGGTTAACCAGTCAGCTCAATCTGGATAAGGAGCTGCGCGCCTCGCACAGTCGTTTTGCCGAGCTGACTGTGGAACCGGTGATCAACGAATACGAAAACCCCGACCAGGAGCTGGTGAATGTATCGGCACAGATCAAAACATTGATCGATAAGGGTACGCCGCCGGGCGAAATCGCGGTGATCTATCGCAATCACAGCCAGGTGGAAGAGATGATCAAATATCTCGACATTCAGAAGATTGCGGTAAATACCAAGCGCAAGATCGATATCCTGACCCAGCCCTTCGGCGAAAAGATCATCAACATCTTACGCTACCTGGCTATGGAACTGGATTCACCCTATAGTGGCGATGAGTTGTTGTTTGAGATCATGCACTATGATTTTTTTAACATCGCCCCCATTGAAATTGCCAAGGCCAGCATTGCAGTAGCCAAAGAAAATTATGGTGCCGTAACGGGCAATAAACCCAAAACTTCTATCCGTCGTTATGTGAGTGAGTTACGCTCCCCATCACAAACCGACCTTTTTACCCCGGATAAGGTTACCGCGATGAAGTATCTTATTAATGATATTGATGAGTTGCTGCAATCGGCCGTGAGCAAAACTTTGCAAGCGCTTTTTCAGGATGTAATAGCCAAAATGGGGATACTGCGTTACATTATGCAACAGACTGATAAGGGCGGCCACATGCAAATGCTCACCAGTTTTTTTGATTTCCTGAAGGATGAAAGTCGTAAGAACCCCGAAATTAAGCTCACCGAGCTGATAGCCACCATTGAACTGATGAAGAAGAACGGGATCAGGCTTGATCTGAACCAGGTGATCTTCTCAGATAATGGAGTTAACTTTTTAACTGCTCACGGTTCCAAAGGCCTGGAGTTTGAACATGTGTTTTTTATAGGCTGCGACAAGCGTACCTGGGATAGTAAGGGTCGTAACACCGGCTTCAGTTACCCCGATACGCTAACCCAGGCCGCCTCCGATGATATCGCCCAAAAAGAAGAAGGCCGGAGGTTGTTTTATGTAGCGATAACCCGGGCTAAGCAGCATCTTTATATCTCCTATGCTAATAAAGATAAAAAGGCCAAAGACCAGGAAGCAAGTCAGTTTGTGGGCGAGATACTGGCCAGCACCGATCTGCAGGTCCGCTATCCAAAGGTGACCGAAGAAGCCATGCTCGGGTTTTATGCAACCCAATTTAGTGAGGCCGAAAAACCAAAGGTGGAGCTGCTGGATAAAAATTACATCAACCTGCTGCTGCAAAACTATACGCTGTCGGTAACGCACCTGAGCAGTTATTTGGATTGCCCGTTGCGGTTTTATTTTCAGTGTTTGATCAGGGTGCCATCGGGCAAAAGTCCATCGGCTACATTTGGGCAGGCGGTGCATTGGGCGCTTAATAAAACCTATAAATTGCTCAAGGACAATGATAATGAGTTCCTGTCGACCGAGCAGTTTATGAATGAGTTTCGCTGGTATATGGCCCGCAACAAGGATTCGTTTACCAAGGATGAATATAAATTGCGCGTAGCCTACGGCGAAAAGATCTTGCCAGTTTACTATGAAAAAAATGTAAACCATTGGAATAAGATAGCTATCACCGAACGCACCATCAAAAATATTGAAATAGGAGGTGTGCCCATTAAAGGTAACCTGGATAAGATGGAGTTTGATGGCAAGCATGTAACCGTAGTGGATTACAAAACGGGCAAACTCAAAAACGCCAAAGACAAGCTGTTAAGACCTACCAATGATTTTCCTAATGGCGGCGATTACTGGCGTCAGGGGGTTTTCTACAAGATACTGGTGGACCATGACCGTACCAATGATTGGGAAGTGGTAAGCACCGTTTTTGATTTTGTAGAACCGGTAAGTGAAGGCGAATATCACCGCGAAAAATTTGTGATCACCCCTGATGATATGGACGTGGTTACCGGGCAGATCAAAGATACCTATGCCAAAATAATGGCCCATGATTTTAACACCGGCTGCGGTAAAAAAGAATGCGACTGGTGTCATTTCGTGAAAAGCAATTTTAAGCAAGCAGACGAAATGTTACAAACCGCGAGCGAGGAAGAAGAGGAATAGGTTCTGTAGCATATTAGGAGACACATGTAATGTGTCTCTACAAAGAAAAAAATGTAGAGACGCATCACATGCGTCTCCCGAATTCAGGTATAAAATATGGAAGATAATTTCAAAAAAGGTACAGAATTTCCTCTCCGCGTTTAGAGGGATGGGATTATGGATCACATGGGCTTTATTTTGTAACCATCTGTACAAAAGATCGCATTCCATTCTTTGGCGAAATTATTCAAACTGATATTTCAGAAACTGCGATGCTGAGAAAAGCAAAAATAGCTGAAATTGCATCTGATAATTGGTTGAAAATAGGAGAGTTTTATCCATATGTTATCCCTGGAGATTTTGTTGTTATGCCAGATCACTTACATGGGATATTATTCTTTAATAAACCTGATAAATCTACCTGGGAGTCAAATAGATTTGGAGCGCAAAGAATAACTTGGCATCAGTACTAAGAGGATATAAAGGCTCTATTAAACAATATGCTGATAAAAACAACATTGAGTTTGCCTGGCAGCCTCGTTATTATGATAGAGTGATAAGAGATGAAAAAGAACATGAAAATATTCGGGAATATATTTATGATAATCCAGGAAATTGGCTTTTAAATAAGCAAGGATTTGAAAATTTATATTTATAAATATGGTCAATAGGAGACACATGTAATGTGTCTCTACAAAAAAATAAACGTAGAGACGCATCACATGCGTCTCCCAATATAAAAGCATCAAAAACGCATGAAACACCTAAAACTATTCATTCTTCTCTTATTATCCCTGCCCGCCGCGGCTCAAACCATCATCAAACCCGATGCGGGGATTAAACAAATGGTTGATGAAGTATCTTCCAAAAATATCGAGGCTACCATTCGCAAACTGGTAACCTTTAAAAGCAGGCATACCCTGAGTGATACCACTAGTAAAACTACAGGCAGTGGTGCGGCGCGTAACTGGATCAAAGCCGAAATGGAAAAATATGCCGCTCTCTCCGGCGGAAGGATGACCGTCCAGTTCGACACTTTTACCCAGCCAAAGGGAACCCGGATTGATAAACCCGTAAAGCTTAAAAATGTACTGGCTATATTAAAGGGGACAGATCCTACAGATACCCGGGTATATATCGTATCGGGTCATTATGATTCGCGCATCAATGATGTGATGGATGCCAATGGGGTTGAACCAGGTGCCAATGACGATGCATCAGGAACAGCGCTGTCCATGGAGCTGGCCAGGGTGATGGCTAAACGGTCGTTCCCGGCTACCATTATTTTTGCAACGGTGGTGGGCGAGGAGCAGGGCCTGTATGGATCGGCCAACCTGGCCAAACGTGCCAAAACCGAAAACTGGAATGTAGATGCCATGCTCAATAATGATATTGTAGGCAATACCCATGGTATGGAAACCGACCTGAAAGATAACCGCAGCGTGCGTGTTTTTAGCGATGGTATACCTACCAATGCTACGGATAAACAGGTGGCCGCACTGAAATCATTAGGTGGCGAAAACGATAGCCCCTCGCGTGAGCTGGCCCGCTATGCCAAGGAAACCGGTGAACGTTATGTTGACCAACTGGACGTAAAACTCATCTATCGTCGTGACCGCTACCTGCGTGGTGGTGATCACCTGCCTTTCCTGGAGCAAGGCTTCAGCGCGGTGAGGTTCACTGAAATGAATGAAGATTTTAACCGTCAGCACCAGAACATCCGCACCGAAAACGGCGTGGATTACGGCGACCTGCCCGACTTTGTTGATTTTAATTATGTACAAAAAGTAGCACGCATGAACTTGTCGGTATTGGCTAACCTGGCTTCGGCCCCAGCCCGCCCGCAAAATGTAGGCATCATCACCAGCGACCTTACCAATAAAACAAAACTAACCTGGGAGGCCCCCGCTATCGGCAAAAAACCTGCCGGCTACTATGTGCTCATGCGCGAAACCACCAGCGCCTTTTGGGAACGCAAGTTTTATGTAAGCGATACCGCGGCTACGCTGGCCTACTCAAAAGATAATTACTTTTTCGCTGTACAGGCTGTTGATGCAGACGGGCACGAGAGCTTGCCGGTGTTTCCTAAACCGATCAGATAATCTCTAAAAGTTAAGTTAAATGCAGCTGAATGCCATAGGACTCCTAATAACAACAGCCATATTTCATACTACTTTGATAGCGGTCGCAATACTGCTGATTTTTCGCCTTTTTAAAGTGAAGGCATCATTGATGGTTCAGGCTGTTAATATTACATTGCTTTTGGGCTCTTTATTATTTACAATGATTTTTCTGACGGAATTTTTCATTGGCTTTTTTTCAGGTGCAGAATATGTTCAATATTCCTTTGCTGGATTTGCACCGCATCCTTCCTGGCTTTATCCTTTAATCGTATTTATTAGTTATGTGTTGATGCCTCAAATATTCTGGATTGAAAAATTTAGAACGTCGATTACATCGTCTGCCATAATCATATTAATCTGGATTGTGTTAAGGGCTATTAATTTACTAATACTGGAATCAACAGGCCAGTCCTGGGGAGTGAATTTTGTTTATAAGATGCCTCAAATTGGTATATATGCTGCAATTGTAACAACAACCTATTTGATTTTAAATAAAAGAAGATCAATGTCCATCTCCAAGATGAAAAATAGCTAATAAGCAAATCAAAGCCCTCTCCTTTGGAGAGGGTTGGGTGAGGCAAATTTTTATTAGTTTTGTGATATGTATTTTTTCAGAAAGAAAGATCCTAACAGACCCAACAACATTAACCTGCGCATTATGCATTTTATAAATGCGCTGGCTATTATTATGTTTTTGGCGGGGATCATTTACAAACTGATACAAGTGTTCATATTTAAAAAATGATGACAATAATAAACACCAATAACGCACCGGCCCCTATCGGGCCATATAGCCAGGCTACCGTAGCCGGAAACTTTGTATTTGTATCGGGCCAGATTCCCCTTAACCCGGTTACCGGCGAACTGGTAACCACCGGTATTACCGACGAGGCGGTGATGGTAATGGAAAACATCAAAGCCATTTTAACCGAGGCCGGTATCGGTTTTGAGAACATTGTAAAAACCAGCATATTTTTAACCGATCTGGGTAATTTTGGTCAGGTGAATGAGGTATACGGAAAATATTTCACCGCCAATTTCCCGGCCCGCGAAACGGTACAAGTATCTGCATTACCCAAAGGTGTAAATGTGGAGATCTCGGTTATTGCTGTAAAGTAAGAGCCTCATTCAACGCTTCCCGTCTGCTGGCGTGAAGCGTTGGGAATAAAACAAACATAAACTACGCGTCATTGCGAGGGACGAAGCAATCTCTCTATGCTATACAGAGCAAACAGAAAAGTTTGGGACCTGAATGACCGACCTGCCAGTGTAGAGATTGCTTCGTTTCTCGCAATGACGGTGGGTAAAATATTGAGCTTTATCTATGGATCCTTTTCAAACACCGCTTGTATATCTGAAAGGAGTGGGCCAGTCCCGCGCCGAGGTGTTGAAAAAAGAATTGGCGCTCGCTAACTTCGAGGATCTTTTACGGCATTTCCCGTTCCGGTATATCGACCGAACCCGTTTTTATAAGATCAAAGAGATACAGGCCGATCTGCCTTATGTGCAGGTGCTGGCACGTATTGTGAACAAACAGGTTGTCGGCGAAAAGCATACGAAACGCCTGGTAGTTATGGCTAAAGATGATACTGGCCTACTGGAATTGGTATGGTTCAAAGGTATCAACTGGATCGAAAAAACTATTGTGCCCGGGCAGGTATATGTTGTTTTTGGTAAACCCGGATTTTTTAACGGACAGGCCCAAATGGCGCATCCCGAAATGGAGGTATACTCGCCGGGTGCGCAACGACAAGGCAATGCCAGTCTGCAGCCGGTATATAACTCCACCGAAAAACTCAAGCAGTTTCAGCTGGACAGCAAAGGCATCCAGAAGATTACTTCTACTTTACTGGAACTACATGCCCGCGATATCCGCGAGAACTTGCCGCTGTACATTATCCAAAAATTCAAGCTCATCAGCCGGACCGAGGCTTATCGTAATATCCATTTTCCGGCTGATGCTCGTTTACTAAATGAAGCTATTCTGCGATTAAAATTTGAAGAACTGTTTTTGCTGCAACTCAAATTATTGCGCAACAAATTGTTGCATACACAGAAATTCAAGGGCAATATTTTTGGGTCTGTTGGGCATTATTTTAATGATTTTTATCACCATAAATTACCTTTTGAGCTTACTACTCCACAAAAACGGGTACTTAAAGAGATACGGCAGGATACCCAGCGTGGTGTACAGATGAACCGCCTGCTGCAGGGCGATGTAGGCAGCGGTAAAACCGTGGTAGCGCTCATGAGCATGCTGATTGCGGTTGACAATGGTTTCCAGGCCTGTATCATGGCGCCCACCGAGATTTTGGCCACTCAGCATTACCAAACAGTAAAAAGTTTGGTTGGTGACGATTTTATTGAGGTGTCCTTGCTCACCGGTTCCACCAAACAAAAGGACAGGAAAATATTACACGAAAAGCTGGAAAGCGGCGAACTTAAAATACTCATAGGTACCCATGCCCTCATCGAGGATAAAGTGCAGTTCAAAAACCTGGGTTTTGTGGTGATTGATGAGCAGCACCGTTTTGGTGTGGAGCAAAGGGCCAAGCTATGGCGAAAAAATATTGTACCGCCGCATGTACTGGTGATGACAGCCACACCCATTCCCCGCACACTGGCCATGACGCTTTATGGCGACTTGGATGTATCCGTTATTGACGAATTACCGGCCGGCCGTAAACCTATCCAAACGCTTCATTTTTATGAAAATCAGCGCCTGCGGGTATTTGGCTTTATGAAAAGGGAAATAGCCCTGGGCCGGCAGATCTACGTGGTATACCCGCTGATACAGGAAAGCGAAAAGCTCGATCTGAAAAACCTGGAAGACGGCATCGCGGTGATGTCGCGCGAGTTTCCGCTGCCCGATTATCGCATCAGCATTGTGCACGGTAAATTAAAGGCTGCCGACAAGGAATTTGAAATGCAGCGATTTATCAAAGGTGAAACGCAGATTATGGTAGCTACTACGGTGATTGAGGTAGGGGTTAACGTGCCCAATGCCTCGGTGATGATCATCGAAAATGCCGAGCGTTTTGGTCTGTCGCAGTTGCACCAGCTGCGCGGTAGGGTAGGGCGTGGGGCCGAGCAATCCTACTGTATTTTGATGAGCAGCCACAAGCTGAGCCACGATGGCAAAATCAGGCTCGAGACCATGGTAAAAACCAATAACGGTTTTGAAATATCTGAGATCGATCTGCAATTGCGTGGTCCCGGCAACCTGGAAGGCACCCAGCAAAGTGGTGTGCTCGATCTTAAATTAGCCAACCTGGCTACCGACCAGGAATTATTATTCAAAGTACGCAAGATTGTTGAACAGATCTTCGAAAAGGACCCTCAACTGGCCCTCCCCGAAAACCAGGTGCTACATCATGCCTTTGAAACCAAAAATGCGGGTTTAAGCTGGGATAAGATATCGTGATAGCATGTTAGGTAATACCTTGCGTTTGTTTATAACCACAGGTGTGGGGAAGATAAAATATTAGCTATACATATATTGAATTGATTCTTATTGCGATATGCTCCGTTAGGAGCTACCTATTTGTAGCATACCAGGTAAAATATCTTTTGCTCCGTAGGTGCAACCCTAAATAAACTGCTATGCTGTATAAGGGTAGCCTCTACGAGGCATAAAATACGAACATGAATTTGACTACAAATGGGTAGCTCCTAACGGAGCACACATGCTTTAAAATATCAATCTTGTACTCGTGGTTGCAAACGAGCGCAAGGGAATATAAAGCGGAAATGATATCCACATACTCCTTTTTTCCTTCAAAATATTACATTTGTTAAAACTGATCTTAATATCACATGAAGAAATTTTCCCTGGTGCTGGCTGCACTTTTTACAGCTTCCCTGCTACAAGCGCAGGACTCCTTAACTATTCGTAAAATTTATGATGAGGCCCTTGTAAACGGCAAGGCCTATGAAAGCCTGCATTATCTGTGTAAAAATATTGGCGGGCGCCTAAGCGGTTCGGCCAACGCGCAAAAAGCGGTGGAGTGGAGCAAAAAGCTAATGGAAAGCTATGGCTTTGATAAAGTTTATTTGCAAGAGGTAATGGTGCCGCATTGGGTTCGTGGTGCAAAAGAGACCGCTTTTATTATTGATGGTAAAACCCGTATCCCTGTGCCTATCGCTGCATTGGGAATGACCATAGCTACGCCCAAAGAAGGTATCACCGCCAATATGGTAGAGATACGGAGTCTGAAAGAACTGGAGACACTGGGCGAAAGCGTGATCAAAGGCAAGATCGTTTTCTTTAATCGTCCGTTTGATCCACGTTTCATCGAAACCGGGCATGCCTATGGTACTGCCGGCGATCAGCGTTTTATCGGACCAGCCACGGCAGCCAAATATGGCGCTGTAGGTGTTATTGTACGCTCCTTGACGGAAAGCATTGACGATTATCCGCATACCGGCGCTACGTTGTCTGGCCCAGGCACTCAGCTGATACCTGCAGCTGCTATATCAACAAAAGCCGCTGATAAACTGAGCAATATGCTGCGTTTGCGTAAACTGCCATTGATAAAATTTTACTTTAAACAAAACTGCCAGTTATTGCCCGATGTATTATCTTACAACGTGATCGGCGAGTTGACCGGTACCGAAAACCCTAATAAATTTATCAGCGTAGGCGGTCATCTGGATTCATGGGATCTGGCCGAAGGCGCGCATGATGACGGTACTGGCGTCATGCAATCGGCCGAGGTACTGCGCATATTTAAAGCGATAGGCTATCGTCCTAAAAACTCGGTACGGGCTGTATTTTTTATGAATGAGGAGAACGGCCATAAAGGCGGCACCAAATACGCCGAGCTGGCCGCGCAAAATAAAGAACAGCACATTGCTGCCATAGAAACAGATGAAGGCGGTTTTACCCCGCGCGGATTTAGTTTTGACGGTGTATCCAATGATTTTATCAAAAATATCAACAATAAATACAAAGCCATCCTGGAGCCTTACGAGGTTGATAAACTAACCATCGGCGGCAGTGGTACCGATATTGAACCGATGAAAGAAAAATTGCCAGGTGTGGTGTTGATCGGTTACCGTCCGGATTCGCAACGTTATTTTGATATTCACCATACCCCGAATGATGTGTTTGAAAACGTAAATAAACGCGAGCTGGAACTGGGAGCCGCCGGCATGGCCGCGTTTATTTACCTGATAGATCAGCATGGGTTGTAGATGTGCAGATTTCAGATGTGCAGATGGTTTAATTGATCAAATGAAAACTTTATCTTTTTTCCCGCCGGCTGTGTCCCCACAGCCGGCTTTTTAATTATTATGGTTGCGTTAAGGATAGCAGCGGATACCGGCCTTGCGACTAAGGCCTGAGTAGTATGAACGGATAGCCTGCCCCGACGCAGGAGGGAACGCCATGAGAAATAAACCACCTAAATAATACTCTCATAAACCAAATTTTGTTATGCGGCCAAAATGAAGCATCTATTGAACAGCATTCATACTGAAGAAGATCCTTCGCTATCGCTCAGGATGACAATTACCCTAATTTGTCCAATAAAAAACCTGCCATCGCATTTAATAATCCCAAAATGGTATCGTAAATTTGCAGTACATCTAAAACAACACTGTGACCGAAGACGGAGATAGTAAACCCCAGAAAGTAGATTCCTTTGCAGCATTGCGATACAAAGATTTCAGATCTTACATTGGCATGCGCTTTTGTTTCACCTTTGCTTATCAAATGCAGGCCGTTGTTATCGGCTTCTATATTTACCAGATCACCAAAAGTGTTTTTGCCCTGGGTCTGGTAGGTCTTTGCGAGGCTATACCGGCCATAGGCATAGCGCTGTACGGCGGCTATATTGCCGATAAGTCCGAAAAGCGAAAAATGCTGCTCATCATATTTGCTATGGTGATCCTCACTTCGCTGGTGATGTTTACTGTTACGCTCGATAGCATGCACGGTATAATACACAAAGACTGGATTGTACCCATTATTTTTGCCATGATATTTTGTAACGGTATAGCCCGTGCCTTTTACGGCCCGGCTACTTTTACAGTTTATGCGCATAGCATTCCCAAAGAGGTTTACCCTAACGGCAGTACCTGGAGCAGTTCCAGCTGGCAGGTGGCTTCTATTGTCGGGCCGGCAGCGGGTGGATTGATCTATGGCTATGCCGGTAAAATAGTTCCTGGGCTAAGTGGCATTACGGCAACATTCTCGGTTATCATATTTTTTCTGCTGATATCATTGGTGCTGGTTTTTTTCCTGCGCAAATATCCGCCGGTTTTTGTGCCCAAAGAAAGTATCTGGAAAAGCCTGTCAGAAGGGATCCATTTTGTGTTCCATAATAAAATGATGATCGGTGCTATGAGTCTGGACCTATTCTCGGTATTTTTTGGTGGCGCGGTAGCTTTGCTGCCCGTATTTGCCAATGAGATACTGAAAGTAGGTGCCGAAGGTTTGGGCATTATGCGTGCCACAGCATCACTGGGCGCGGTACTCACCATGCTGGTGATGACGCGGTTTTCGCCCATGGGTAAACCCTGGCGCAATCTGTTGATAGCGGTTACCGGCTTTGGTTTAAGTATCATTTGCTTTGGCTTATCGCGCAGTTTTTATCTGTCGCTTTTCTTCATATTTACCGAGGGTGCTTTTGACAGTATCAGCGTAATTATCCGCGGTACCATTATGCAATTGTTAACGCCCGATCATATGCGTGGCCGGGTATCAGCCGTAAACCAGATGTTCATTGGCTCATCCAACGAGATCGGTGCTTTTGAATCCGGAACCGCGGCCCGTTTGCTGGGCACCGTACCTGCCGTAATATTTGGCGGCAGCATGACCATGCTTATTGTAGGTATCACTTATCTCAAGACCAAAAAACTCATTCCATTGTCGCTTAACCAGATTCAGCCGTCTGCTGAGGTCGAAGTTAAGCCTGTTGTGTAAGAGCCTCACCCTGCCCTCTCCAAAGGAGAGGGTTCTGATACTTTTTACAGAATAGCCATTTGACTCTATCACGTTTATTTCAAAGTCCTCTCCTTTGGAGAGGATTATTACATGAGGGCTTCGCCGTTTAGGTGAGGCTTTCTGTAGCTGAAGTTAAACCTGCCGTGTAACAGATATATGTCAGTTGCGTCTTAGTTATTATCAATTGAACTTTATAACTTAGATTTTTTAGGACTGACATTTAAAAAACAATTTATGAGAATAACAAAATGGGCTTTGGCGGCTATTCCTGTCGCTATTTTAGCGTCATGCGGCCAAAAAAAGGAGTCGTCATCAACCGATGATGCCCCTAAACGCACCGTATTTTTTGATAAAACAGGTATGGACACCACGGTAAAACCCGGCGACAATTTTTATTTGTACGCCAGCGGCGCATGGTTAAAAAAAACCGAGATACCAGCATCGCAGCGCGGATGGGGTTCGTTTTATACGCTGTATGATGATAACCAGAAAAACCTGCACAAAATACTGGAAGAAATTACCAAGCAGGATAACGCTGCAGGCAGCAAGGAGCAAAAAGTGGCCGATCTGTACACCAGCGGTATGGATACGGTAGGAATCGAAAAGCTGGGTTATGAGCCTGTTAAGCCCGTACTGGCAAAAATTGCCGTAGTGAAGGATTATAAAGGATTGATAAGCCTGGCGGCCGATAGCTATAAAGATGGCGGCGGATTTTTATTAGGATTTTCTGTTAGTCCGGATGACCGTATCAGCACCCAAAATATCGCTCATTTTGACCAGGCTGGTTTAGGCTTACCTAACCGCGACTATTATTTCAACAGCGACTCGGCTACGGTTAAAATACGTGCCGCCTATGTAAAGTACATCGCCAAATTGTTTACGCTGACTGGTGTTGACGAAGCTACGGCAACTAAAAAAGCCGATGGTATCCTAAAACTGGAAACCTTGATAGCTAAATCGCACCTGACACCAACCGAACTGCGCGACCCGGTTAAGAACTACAATAAATTCGCCGTTGCGGATTTGCAAAAACAGGTCCCGGATATCGACCTAAAGGATGCTTTTAAACACCTGGAGCTAAGTGCAGATACCGTTTTGGTGGGTCAGCCTGCTTATTTTAAAGCGTTGGATGGCCTTTTAAAATCTGAACCTATTGAGGTTTGGAAAGATAAGGCAACTTTTACCGCTTTGGATAACGCTTCAACAGCCCTGAGCAAAGCTTTCAGGGACGCCAACTTTGAGTTTAACGGCAAAACGCTGAGTGGTAAAAAACAAGAACAGGAGCGTTGGAAAACCGTTATTGAAACCGTTGATGGTGGCATTGGCGAATTATTAGGACAGCTTTATGTAGAGAAGTATTTTACCCCTGATGCTAAACAACGTATGCTTACGCTGGTAAATAACCTGCAAAGCGTATATAAAGACCGTATTGAAAAACTGGATTGGATGAGCCCCGAAACCAAGGCCAAAGCCTTGGCTAAACTGGCCGCCTTTACCAAGAAAATTGGTTATCCCGATAAATGGAAAACTTATGATGATGTAACGATTAGTAAGGATGCTTATTACAAAAATCAGGAATCCATTGCCCGTCATCATTATAATGAAATGATCAAAAAAGCAGGCAAACCGGTTGATAAAACTGAATGGGGCATGACACCGCCAACCGTTAACGCCTATTATAACCCCACCTTTAATGAGATCGTTTTTCCGGCTGGTATATTGCAATTTCCTTTCTTTGATAAGGATGCCGATGATGCTATTAATTATGGCGCTATTGGTGCGGTTATCGGGCACGAAATGACCCATGGCTTTGATGATCAAGGTCGCCAGTACGATAAAGATGGTAACCTGAAAGACTGGTGGACAAAAGCGGATGCTGATAAGTTTAAAAGTCGTGTAGGGTTGATGATCGAACAGTACAACAAATTCACTGTATTGAACAACCTGCATGTAAACGGCAGCCTTACCCAGGGTGAAAACCTGGCCGATATTGGTGGTGTGGCTATAGCTTACGAAGCATTTAAAAGAACCGAGCAGGGCAAAGGCGATGCAAAGATTGATGGTTTTACGCCAGATCAGCGTTTCTTCCTGTCGTTTGGCCAGGTATGGCGTATCAAAACCCGCGACGAAACCATGCGTATGCGTATCAGCGTTGACCCGCACTCTCCAGAGATGTACCGTGTGAACGGTCCGCTGTCAAACACCCCGGCATTTTACAAAGCATTTGGCGTAAAACCCGGCGACAAGCTTTACCGCCCCGAAAATGAGCGTGTGAAAGTTTGGTAATCGTGTGCATCCGCTCATAAGTAAAACAAAAGCGCCGTCTGATATCAGACGGCGCTTTTGTTTCTAAATATTTTGTCATTCTGAGTTTTTAAAATCCGGGGATTATGAAGATGAAATGACGTGTTAATTTATGAATGATACTCAATCATGTATAAAATATGTCATTGCGAGCGTAGCGTGGCAATCGCGAACTATACAGGGCGGCTCTGTATAGCATGCGATTGCTTCGTCGTTCCTCCTCGCAATGACATGAGGGGACGTCACGCGGGTAGCGTAGTGAAGAATCTGTTCTACAGATTGTATGTTCAAAAATAGATTCTTCGTTCCTCAGAATGACAAACAAATGTTGTTAAATATATTTTTATCCCAGTACGCTCTCCACCCAGGCCTTGCCCCAGTTGTCGAGCTCATTAGCAGTCCATAGTGATGGGTAAAATATCCTTTTCTGGAAACGGGGAGGCAGGTACTTTTGCCAGTTGGTACCGCCGGTGGCTTTGATCTCTTCGGGCTCGCGGTTCAGGTATCGTACCGCCGATTTATAATGCGATAACGGCCAGTTGATATTCACGTTCACGTCCAGTTGTTTGAGCTCCAGTTTGAGTTCGGGCGTTAATTGTCCGGCGGTTTCAAACTGGCAGGCCAAGGCGTTAAAGTTGTGGTTAACGCTGATTTTACCCAACTCAATAAATGTTTTGGAATATTTTTTCTCAAACTGTTTGAGTGTAAGCGTTTTTTTGCCGGTAGATAGTTCAGTAGCGCCAAATTTCCAGTACAGGTACTCAAACTGGTCTTCAATGGAGGCCTTGCTGAGTTCCGGACGCTTATCCTTATCAACCAGGTTAATAAAATCAGTAGCATATATCTCAATCATCCGGTACTGGCCCGACTGAAATCCGCTGGCGGGTAGTAACGACATCCGGAATTTCAGGAACTGCTCTTTCTCCATGCCATCAACCATGATTTCGAATGATTGGGTAAGGGCGCCAAAATAGCGGTTGATGCGTTTTAACCTCGCGGTAAAAAAATCAACCGTTAGCGGCTGTGCTTCGGCAATTTGCCGGCACTCATGCAAGGTTAGTTTAAAATACAGCTCGGTGATCTGGTGATAGATGATAAATATCTCTTCATCAGGGAAGGGGGTTTTGGGGCTCTGTAAACTCAGTAAGGTATCCAGGTGAATATAATCCCAGTAGGTTAAAAAGTCGGCATGCAGCAGACCGTCGAGGTAGGAGGTCATGTCCTGCCCCATGGCTTCATATTTTTCCTGCAAACGTGCCAGGCGATCTTCAATTTCAGGATGGAAATGCATGATCAAAGGTAGTAAAAATGAGATATCAGCAAATTGGTAGGATATCTGCAAAAAGCAGAAACATTTTTGCGGCATAAATGTCTTTATAGCAATTATCTGAACCGGAACTTTTGAATGCTGAAAAATTAAGCTTAAACCCCATGAAGATCAGTAAAATACTTATAGGGATTGACGATAGCGCTTATGCGCGCAATGCTGCTGCCTATGGCTTTGATATGGCCCGGGATTATAAAGCCGCTGTAGGCTTGGTGCACATCATCGAACCCATTGTCATGCCTTCGACACCTGCAGATAATTTAACCGGAACACCTATGGATAGCACTTTTGGCATTCAGGACGTGGAGTTAAACGAGGTACAAAACAGCCAAACAGAAATGCTTATCGCCAATACCATCAAAGAATTTGGCGATGGGGTGGAAATAACAGCCTTTAAGCAATACGGCTCCCGGGCCGAAGGGATAATTGATTGTTGTAAAGAGTTTAATGCTGATATGATTGTAATTGGCACGCATAAACGTTCGGGCTTCGACCGTTTGCTCATTGGTAGTGTTGCCGAGCATGTGGTGCGCCATTCGGCAGTTCCGGTGCTGGTGGTGCCGTTTGTGGAGTAAGGCTGTTTAGGTTATACGATTTTTGAATCTTTTAAACGTACTACGTAAAACATATAACTCACAACGTATTAATACAGCAACCTAAACTTAATGGTATGCTCAATAGCTTTTAGCTCGTTAAGTACCTGCGGATCATAACCGGTGTTTACATCGGTAATTACATAGCCTATCTGAGTGTTGGTAACCAAAAATTCGCCTACTATATTGATGTTGTGGCGAGCAAATACCTCATTTATTTTGGCCAGTATGCCCGGTATGTTTTTGTGGATATGGATGAGCCGATGGGCATTACTTACACGAGGTGGCTGCAGATCGGGAAAGTTACAGCTGGTATGTGTTTTACCCTCATTCATAAAAGCCATTACTCGGCGGGGTATAAAATCGTTGTTGTGAGGATTATGTTTAGGATCGTCAAATATGATGATACCGCTTTCTGTAGCCGCATCGGCAAGCTTGCGATTGCTTTTGCCAAAAATACCGATCACTTTTAGTCTGCCCGCGTTTTGTACTTGTTCAGGAGTGGGCTGATTAGCTTCGTCACAAAATAAAACACCGGCTTCTTCCAGGTATTTTTCTTCAATGCTTTCGCGGTGGCGCAAGTTATAGCCTTCTTTTTTCATTTGCGCCAGCGCGTCATCATCCACATTACCTACTATGAGGCATTTAATGCGGTTTTTTGGATATGAAATAGCGCGCGGCAGTTTATTGAGGTATAAAAACTCGTCAAAGCTGGGTGTTATGTGATCGGCTTTTTCGGCCACCGACTTACGTTCGATGTTTTCGGTAAAGGCGAAGAATTTTTTGATCATACCCGATTCCTTCAGCTGGAAATCCGAATAGCCATCGCCAATGCCATAGATATCGCCGGGCAGCTGTAATTCTTTCAGTAATTTAACTTTACCACCTTCCTGCGATAGTGGATTTTCCCTGTCGTAACCGATGATCTTACCCTCCTCGTCAAACACAAAGGTATTGGCGTAGATGTTTTCTTTTTTGATATGATATTCGGTAACAACCGGGGTAATAAACTCCTTAAAGCCACCGGATACGATGAGAACCTCGTCCTGATGATTTTTAAAGAATATGGTATTCCGAGAAAACGAAGTGGATACTTTTTTCTTAAGATGGGTAATGAGTTGCTTTAAATGATCGCGGTTGGCCTCTAATAGCTTAACGCGGTTTTCCAAACTTTGGGTAAATGACAACCGGCCTTCCATCGAAGCGTTGGTCAGATCTTCTATCTGTTTATAAATATCCTCCCGGTTGGGGTGATTTTTGAGGGAAATGCGGGCCAGTTCATCAAGGGCTTCTACCTGTGTAAACGTGCTGTCGAAATCAATAATAAAGTACTGCTCCATCTTGGGTGCAAATGTGCGAAATTTTTTTGTTGGTTCATTAGTTCATTGGGTGATTAGTTCATTGGTTTTAGCGCACAATTACTCCAACATGATACTAATGAACTAATCACCCAATGAACTAATGAACATTCAACGCTTTACAAACCTCTGCAATAGTTTCACTCACCGGTTTAAACTCTATGCCGATAGCTTCCTTGATCTTTGAATTATCAAAATTGCGGACCTCGGAAGCTGCCCTGGCTGAGACCTTATCAATAGCAGGTGATCCACCGGTTAAGGCAGCCAGTACAGCCGCGCCGCGCCAGGCCAGACCCATCATCCAGGGTTTGGCTAATTTGGATGGCGGTTTTATGCCGAAATCACGGGCGATTTCAGTGGTCATATTCTGATAAGTATAATTTTCTGCGCTGATGATATAACGCTCGGCGGTAATATCTCTGTTCATGAGGGCAACCATGCATTTGGCCACATCCTCCACATCAACAAAACCACCGCTGCCGCCGGTATAATATTTAAGTCCCTTTTGTACGGTTTTGAATAATGCACCCGTACCAGATGTACCAGCGCTTGCTCCTAAAATAAGGGAAGGGTTAACAATCACGGCATCCAGGCCTTCGGCTATGCCCCGCCATACTTCCATTTCGCTTTCCAGCTTGGATATGGCATAACCATCATTTTCGGTTGATTGCTCCAGGTGATGGTTTTCGGTGATCAGCTCCCCCGGTTTGGCTATACCAATGGCAGCAATCGAGCTTACATGAACCATCCTTATGCCGCGCTCGACACATAAGTTAACCACATTGGCCGTACCCGTGACATTGGTATTGATCATGGGATCTTTGTCCGCCTGTTTTAAAGATACCCAGGCAGCGCAATGATAAACCTGGGTAACACCTTCCAGCGCATCGACCAAAGCAAATATATCCAGCATATCAGCGTCAACCCATTCTATTTGTGTTTGATAGGGGGTTAACAATGCGGGTATCCTGGAAGTACTCCTTTTTGTGCAACGGATGTGTTGGCCTGAATTCACCAGCAGTTTTGCCAGTTCAGCTCCTAAAAAACCTGTTGCGCCGGTGATCAGTATCATATGTGCAAATGTGATAATAAATGTGCAGATTTCAGATGTGCAGATTATTTTGGATGTGCAGGTGTGCAAATATGTAGATGTGCAAATTTTGCCTGATTCAGAATCAATAATTACCAGAATTATAAAATCATCTGCACATCTGAAATCTGCACATTTGCACATCCATCATTTGCACATCTGCACATCTATCTGCACATTTGCACATCTGCATATTTGCACATTAAAACATTATGTCCTTAGCTGATTTTTTTACACCTATTGATCTTAAAAAGATCACTCCTAAAAAGGGGTATTATACCAGCCAGCTTGGCGACAAAATTGTGCATTATTCTGTCGATTTTCCCGATCTGGAAGAAAAAACCGACCTGGCCATCATTGGTGTTATGGATGATCGTAATGCTACCGATAATCAGGGCTGTGCCCTTGGCCCCGATTATATCCGCGAAAAACTTTACCAGCTTTATGAAGGTGGCTATAGTGTAAAAATTGCCGATTTGGGTAATATACGCGCCGGCGCCACAGTGACTGATACTTATTTCGCGCTTAAAACCGTAGTGGCCGAGCTCATTAAAAAAGATATTATTCCTATTATATTAGGCGGCGGTCAGGACCTGACCTATGCGCAATACCTGGGCTATGAAGACCTGGAACAAAAGGTTGATCTGGTGGTGATCGACTCGCATTTTGACCTGGATGAGGACGATACTCAAGGCGGCATTGAAACCACCTCAACATCCTATCTCAACAAAATATTTTTGCATGAGCCTAATTTCCTGTTCAATTACAGCAACCTGGGTTACCAAACTTATTTTGTAAGTCAGGAGAGCCTGCGGGTTATGGAGAAGCTTTATTTTGATGTACACCGCCTGGGCGAGCTTACCGGCAATGTGGCAGTTACCGAGCCAGCCATCCGTAATGCGAGTATGATCAGTTTTGATGTAGGCGCCATCCGTTCGGCCGATGCGATGGGCAATGCCAATGCCACACCCAACGGTTTTTACGGTGAAGAAGCTTGTCAGCTTTGCCGTTATGCTGGTTTTAATGATAAGCTAACTTCTATTGGTTTTTATGAATTTAACCCGGCTTATGACAGCAATGGTCAAACCGCTACGCAGCTGGCGCAAATGATCTGGTATTTTATTGAAGGGGTTTATAACCGTAAGCGCGATTTTCCGCTCAACCCAAAAAGTCAATACCTTATCTATAAAACAAGTTTAAAGCACGAAGATCAGGAAGTGGTGTTTGTAAAAAGCAAGAAATCTGACCGCTGGTGGATGCAGGTGCCGTACCCCACAGGCGGATCCCGGAATGAGCGTTTTCACCTGGTGCCCTGTAGCTATGCCGATTATAAAATGGCAGCTTCGGGCGAATTACCCGATCTTTGGTGGCGTACTTATCAAAAATTAAACTGATAAATTATAATTCAACCGGCATTCTTGCGTTAAGAATGCTTATAGTTTTGATATTCTAATGAAGAAACTGATTTTCTCTGTGGCGGCTATGCTGCCCTTAATGGCATTTGCCCAAACTTCTGACACTTTTACTATCAATGGTAAAGTAGGCGCTCTTGGTGCTCCCGCCAAAGTGTACCTGATATACCAGTTGGGTTCCAATAACGTGGTGGATTCATCGAGCGTAACCACCGGTAGTTTTAGCTTTAAGGGATCCATATTAAACCCGGTGAATGCAACTTTGGCACTGGATTATAAAGGTATTGGTCTGAACAAATTTATTCAGCAAAACTATCCCGACGGCGGTCCATCAAACACAGCGGATGATTTGAATCTTTTCCTGGAAAAAGGGACGATAACCGTCAATAGTAAAGATTCGCTTTCTAAATCACTCATTTCGGGTTCGGTTTTAAATGATGATAACCGGAGGCTTACCGGGCAACTGGCTGCAATCAATAAAAAAGCACAGGCATTAATGGCCGAAGCAAAAGCTGCTACACCCGATCAGCAAAAAGCGCCTGATTTTCAGGCCAGGATGCAGGCCCGTTATAAAAACATCCAGGCCGAACAAAAGGCAGTGCTCAAAAATTTTATTACCAATAACCCGAATAGTTATCTGAGTTTGCTGGCTATAAATTCCGTAGCAGGACCAGCACCTGACCCTACGGAGATTGAACCCTTATTTAATGGTTTATCTCAAAGCTTGCGGGATTCCGAGAGTGGTAAAAACCTGAAACACGGTATTGACGCATTAAAAGTAACTGCCATAGGAGCTGTAGCGCCAGACTTTATCCAGAACGATGTAAACGGTGCACCGGTTAAGCTATCATCATTTAGGGGGAAATATGTGCTGATTGATTTTTGGGCATCCTGGTGTGGCCCTTGCCGTCAGGAAAACCCGAACGTGGTACGCAACTATAATAAATATAAAACCAAAAACTTCACCGTATTAGGGGTATCATTGGATAAGCCCGAAGGCAAATCGGCCTGGCTGGCCGCAATTAAAAGCGACGGATTGGAGTGGACGCAAGTATCCGATCTTAAATTCTGGAATAATGAAGCTGCCGGGCTTTACCAGGTAAGCTCTATCCCCCAAAATTTCCTGATTGACCCTAACGGTAAGATCATTGCCAAAAACCTGCGTGGTGAAGACCTGGACGCCAAATTGCAGGAGCTATTTGGTAAAATATAGTATTGTGGTATTAGTATGGTAATATTTTAATTAATAAGTATTTATATAATTAAAATATTACTATTTTGCCGTATGAACAGCACCGCACTAAAAAAAATAGCTTTGTTAGCATTGGCAGGCATGCCGGCTATAGGTTTTGCACAGGATGCAAAATATACCATTCAGGGGAAAATTGGTGACAATAACGCACCTGCAAAAGTATACCTGGAATACCGTAAACAAGGTAAAACTATAATTGACTCGGTTACTTTGGCCGGGGGGAAGTTCCAGTTTGCGGGTGTAACAGGTAGTGATCCGGTTAATGCTTACCTGGTGTTTAACAACAAAGGTAATGGCGCTAATAATAGTGACGATTACCGTTCCATTTATATTGAAGGCGGAACCGTTAACGTAACTACTGCCGATCTGCTGGCCAATGCCAAAGTTGACGGGCCCAAAACCAATAAGGATAACGAAAAATATAAGCTGGCTCAAAAGCCGATAAATGATGCTTATGAGGCTCTTGCCGCTAAACGTAAAGCCGCAACGCCCGAGCAACAAGCCGATCCGGCGTTTGCCAAGCAACTGTCTGCCGAAGAAAAAGCCATTGACGATAAAAGCACACTTGTTGATAAACAATTCATTAAAGACAATCCTGATTCTTACATCAGTCTGAACGCGCTGGAAGGCTATGCCTATAGTGCCGACTATGTAGATATTGAGCCTTTGTTCACTGCTTTAACGCCTGCTGTAAAGGAAACAGAGGCCGGTAAAAAATTCGCTGAGCGTATGCCTAAGCTCAAAGCGGTTGCCTTGGGTGCAACAGCGCCTGAGTTTGCCGAAGCCGATACCAGTGGTAAGGAGATCAGCCTGTCATCATTCCGTGGAAAATATGTGCTGATTGATTTCTGGGCTTCATGGTGTGGCCCATGTCGTAGAGAAAACCCGAACGTTGTGGTGGCTTACAATAAATATAAAAACAAAAAATTTACTATTCTGGGCGTGTCTTTAGACCGACCAAATGCTAAAGATAAATGGCTGGCAGCTATTCATAAAGATGGCCTGACCTGGAATCATGTATCCGACCTGAAATTCTGGGATAGTAAAGCTGCCGCGTTATATGCAGTGCGCGGCATTCCGCAAAACTTTTTATTAGATCCCGACGGCAAGATCATCGCCAAAAACCTAAGAGGCGAAGAGCTGGAAAATAAACTGGCCCAAATTTTCGGGAAGATTTAGATGGTTCATTAGCTCATTGGTTCACTGGTTCATTGGTGAACGTGTACACAAAGCCAGATCGCGATTTACAAACGATCTGGCTTTTTCATGAGATGATGGTTTTATTGAACTATGTCCCCAATGAACTAATGAACAGGTGAACCAATGAACTACAACAGATCAAACCCAATATCTCTTCTGAAATACATGCCATCGTAATAAATGCGACTGGCATCGGCGGTGGCTTGTTGCAGGGCTTTAAACATATTGTCCTGTAGAGTTGTAATCGCCAGAACACGACCGCCTGTGGTGATCACGTTATCGCCATCGGTTGATGTACCTGCATGAAAAACAATAGATTCATGAATATTCTCTGTTCCGGTGACCACCTTGTTTTTAAGGTACTCGCCAGGATATCCGCCTGCCACCATCACTACAGTAGCCGCGGTTTTAGGGCTGATTATTAATTCTTTCTGATCAAGGTTTACTTCGGCAACACCTTGCAGCAGATCAACAAAATCCGAATCGATACGGCGCATCACGCTTTCTGTTTCCGGATCGCCCATGCGGCAGTTGTATTCAATTACCCAAGGCTCACCTTCGCTGTTCATCAAACCAATAAAAATAAAGCCTTTGTAAGGTATGCCGTCCTTTTTTAAGCCTTCAATGGTAGGGATGATCACTTTCTCTTCTACCTTTTTCATGTAGGCAGCATCGGCAAATGGCACCGGCGAAACAGAGCCCATGCCACCGGTATTCAGGCCGGTATCACCTTCGCCAATACGTTTGTAATCCTTGGCTTCGGGTAATATCTTATAGCTATTGCCATCGGTCATTACAAAAACCGAAAGTTCAATACCTGTTAAAAACTGTTCAATAACCACGCGCGAGCTGGCTTCACCAAATTTGGCTTCGGCCAGCATTTCGGTAAGCTCCAGCTGGGCTTCTTCAAGGGTGGTGCATATTAACACGCCCTTGCCTGCTGCCAATCCATCTGCTTTTAGCACAACGGGTAATCCGGCGGTGGCCAGGTAAGTTAAACCTTCCTGTAAAGTATCTTTGGTGAAGGTTTTGTAAGCTGCTGTAGGGATGTTATGCTTTTGCATAAACTGTTTGGAAAAATCCTTGCTGCCCTCCAACTGGGCTGCTTCCTGCTGCGGACCTACCACCGGAATACTTTTCAATTGCTCATCGTTCAGGAAAAAGTCATGAACGCCTTTTACCAGCGGTTCCTCGGGGCCAACCAGAACCAGGTTGATGTCATTGCTGAGCACAAAAGTCTTGATGCCTTCAAAGTCGGTAACTTTAAGGTTAACATTGGTGCCATACTGCGTAGTACCGGCATTACCGGGTGCAATAAAAAGGTTTTGACACTTTGGACTTTGAGCGATTTTCCAGGCGAAGGCACTTTCCCTTCCGCCCGAACCGAGGATCAGGATATTCATGGCGGCAAAGATAGTTATTTGACATTAAGTTTCGGACGATACTCTATCTCATAAAAAAGACCTTTAACCACCAGGCTAAAGGTCTTTTCTTCATCTATCCCGATTGGGTTAAGCTTCTAATACAGGCGCATCTTTTACTTTTTCCAATACCGATGCCGGTAAATAAGGTCTGCCGCCTTTAGCTGGTACACAGGTGCCGGTAAAAACAGCCTTGGTCATCACTTTATTATTCAGAATCATGGATTGTTTAAAATGCAGCTTCGGTGCACCGCCTTTGTCGGCAAAAAGCTCGCAGGTTACGGTAAAGTTATCGCCTTTTTTTAAGGAGCGTAAAAAGCTGATGCTGTAGTTTGAAAGTACCATGTATACACCATTTTTAGCTTCGATCTCCAGATCAAAACCCAGCACTTCGCGGATGTAATCATGCCGGCAGTATTCCATATAAAAAGGGTAATACAAACCATCCATAATTTCCTGAACATCGATGTGTTCTTCTTTAGCAACGTAATTTTTAGAATATTCCATAAGTATGTATTTTAATAGGGCAGGACGGCAAATATATAAACTAAAAATTTAGGCTACGTGCAGTCTATTTTTTTATAAATGAATATTTATTAAGCTTATTTAGCAAAGATATCTTTCATAGTATGACAGCTTTTGTACCATGAACATGGCCTATTGGGTTTAGTTTGATCTATTCTCTTAGGAAAGGATAAAAACTGCAGATCTTGCTTTGCCCGTTCACGAATAAAGCAAAAGGTTTGGGTGTGCATTCTGAAATACTGAATAAGTACTTTACCTCTTGTTTGTATCCTATACGCTCAAATGTGCTATCTTTAAAAATGCTACACCAAGAATTTGAACCTCCTGAAGAGCTACGGGATACCATCAAGTGCTTTTGGTACAACAAAAGAGAATCAGGAGAAGTGCTATCAGATTTTGAGGTGCAACCCGATGGCTATGCCGAAATTATTTTTCATTTTGGAGGCTGCTGCAGCAGGATGCATCAAGGAGGTTTGCAGCCCTTACCGTCACCATTTATGATGGGCCTGCTTAATCAACCTACTATTTTTTACTCAAAAAATCGTTTAGAGATCATTGCCATCAGGTGCTATCCATGGACGGTATTCGATCTGCTCGGACTACCATCGGGTAAAGGTGCGGTGCATATATTTGAGCATCCTATCGTCCGGCTTCAATCTATATTGGATAAGCTGGTTCATGCCGGTAAAATAGATGAAGCGATAGCAGAGGTAAAGCAATATTTCATGGATGCATGGTCGGGTGTAGCTACCAGCAGTATGCTATTCAAAGCGGGAGTTGCCATGCGAAAAGCCAACGGCGCCATGCCGGTAAGCCAGGTTGCAGAGGCGGCCCATGCTACGGTACGTACACTGGAAAGGAATTTCAAGCAATCATCTGGTTATACAGTTAAGGATGTGTCGGCCCTGATACGTTTTGAACAGGTACGAAACCAATTATGGAGTTATCCGTATACCAACATTGCCGGCTTAGCACATGAGCTGGGCTATACTGATCAGGCCCATTTAAGCAGGGAATTCAAACGCTACAGCGGTACCACGCCGGGAGCGTTCGCCCGTAAAGCAAAAAAAGAGAGACCCGTGGTAAGCGGCGATTTTGTCGCGTTTATACAATCCTAAGGGCGGAACATTTCAGAATTTTGTGAAGTAATAATTT
Organism: Mucilaginibacter sp. RCC_168; assembly: GCF_041355315.1. NCBI lineage: Bacteria > Pseudomonadati > Bacteroidota > Sphingobacteriia > Sphingobacteriales > Sphingobacteriaceae > Mucilaginibacter > Mucilaginibacter sp. RCC_168. Next base: position 137,830 of record NZ_JBFUPN010000015.1, on the reverse strand, counting down.
AAAAATGAAAACTACACAATATTCAACTATATACGATGTGATTATAGCCGGTGCGGGGCCTGTAGGCCTGTTCCTTGCCTGTGAACTGGCTCTGGCCAAATGTTCAGTCCTGATACTGGAAAAGGCCGAAGATCCATACTCACCATTAAAACAAATGCCTTTTGGAATACGGGGGCTTAATGCATCTACCATTGAAGCACTTTACCGCCGTGATTTACTAAAAGACCTTAAGCTCCACGAACGAGTTAAAAACCCGCACCAAAACGCCAAACAAGGAGCGCAGCGCCAGGGAGGGCACTTCGCCGGTATTCCATTTAATTTCGGCGATATTGACACCTCACAATGGGAATATCGCCTTCCAGCTTCAACCGAAACCAATTTAATTTCGGAGATGTGGGAGCTTGAAACCGTGTTAACCCGCCGCGCGGAAGCCCTGGGCGTAGAGCTAAGACGAGGGCATGCCATAACCGGCTTTCATCAAACCGTGGATGGGATGACCGTTCAGTCTGATGACCAGTCTTTTCAAGGCAAATGGCTGGTGGGTTGCGATGGAGCCCGCAGTGTTGTTCGCAAGACGGGCGGTTTTGAATTCGCCGGAACAGAACCGGAATTTACCGGTTACTCAACACTGGTTGACCTAACCGACCCGGAAAAGCTCAATCCGGGCCGAAATGTAACACCAAGAGGCATGTACATGCAATCACAGCCGGGTTACCTATTAATACAGGATTTTGATGGCGGTGCATTTCATCATTCAAAAAAGCAGATAACGCTTGAACACCTGCAGGAAATGCTCCGCCGCATCTCGAACACCGATGTTACGATCAGTGCTATACATGTCGCAACCACCTGGACCGACCGGGCACGGCAGGCTACAACTTATCGAAACGGGCGGGTATTTTTAGCCGGCGATGCCGCTCACATTCATGCGCCGCTGGGCGGCCAGGGGCTCAATCTTGGGCTGGGCGACGCCATGAATCTGGGCTGGAAACTTGCCGCGACAATCCAAAATAAGGCCCAGGAAGGCTTGCTGGATAGTTATTATACAGAACGGTATCCAATTGGTGCTGAGGTGCTGGATTGGTCGCGAGCCCAGGTTGCCATCATGAAAACAGATCCGGCCGCCCGTGCACTGTATGCGATTGTGCGGGACCTTATTAATACCCGCGATGGGGCCACCTACGTTGCCGGGCGTGTGTGGGGCGTTAACACCCATTACAATCTTGCCGGCAAGCATCCCTTAGTGGGCCACAGCGTACCTAACTTTGAGTTGGAGGGCGGTACTACAATTGGCGACTTAATGCATGATGGCCTTGGGATACTGCTTGACTTTGATAACAATGATTCCCTTAAAACTTTAGCTGGTGAATATGGCGATCAGATAAAGTATATTTCGGGCCAGGCGAAGGACCAATTAGGCTTGAGCGCCTTATTGATACGCCCTGATGGGATCATCGCCTGGACTGCTGACCAACCTGATCTTGTAGGGGCCGAACAAGCTACCGGACTCTGGTTTACTTAACCTGTAACGAATAAAAACAGAGGCTTGAGATACAGATCTCAAGCCTCTGTTTTTTTATAGGGAATCAAAATTTCTTTTTGATGCAGGTGCCAAATACGATTTTCCTGGCAATCAGGCTTCTTTAAGTTTTAATAGCGTTGATATTTTCAATACCCCGTAAATGGGCGTTTTTAAGAAGCAGCGATGCATTGCTTTTGGATTTTCAGCGCCGTACACTGGGTTCAAGGGCCACTTTAAGCTTTACTTATCATTTTGGCAAAAGCACGGGTGTTCACAAACAACCTAAGAAAAAAGAGGATAATCCGGATAAGCGGATTGACGATGCTTCTTAGATAGAAAAATTTTTATGTTTTCGGTCAATACTAAAATTCTTCAATCGTTCTTTAGATCAGTTAGTAGAAATTAGGCATTCAGAAGAAAATGCCTAATTTATTAACCTATGCTGTTATCCTATTAATGAAATTCCTTCAATTTTTTAACGGTAATTCGACATAGAAAAATGTGCCATTGCTTTGTTTGCTTTCGAACCAGATATGCCCTCCATGCGCTTCTACAATTTGTTTGGATATAGCTAACCCCATACCAAAAGGTTGCTCTCCGGCCGTTCCTGGTCTTTTAGCTTCGGTGAACATGTCAAATATTTTACCTTGCATTTCTGAGGGTATGCCTATGCCATGATCTTCAATGGTTATCAATACACTATCTTCCTTACTGATCATTTGTACATTGACAACAGCGCCACTGGGGCTAAACTTAATAGCATTAGCAATCAGGTTACTGATCACCCGCCACATTTTTTCCCGGTTAACGCTAATAGTGAGATGATCCGCGGTTAACTGTATCTGTTGCCCCTTTGCTTCGGCTTTAAAATATAAAAGCTCCACACAATAATGCAGCAGGGTAAACATATCAACCGGCTCCATTTTAAGCTCTTCGAGCCTGGTATGAATTTGTAAAAGGTCATCTATCAGGTTCAGGGAATTTTTTCCGGAAGTTTTGATCAGCTCCAGCATGGTATGATCATCACCAGTTCCGTGTTTATTATCCAGCATCATCGTGGCCACCGTCATCATGGCTCCTACCGGGTTACGCAGGTCATGCGCTACCATTTTCATCATACGGGTATTGTCTTCCTGGCTTTGCTCCAACGCCGTAAGCGTTTTTTGCATCTGCGTATTATATTCACTGATCTTTTGATTCAGTTTCGTTAGCTCATTAACACTATTTCGGTAACGCTTCAGATTATACCATACTAATAGTAAAATAATAATCGTCATCACCGCAAAGACAATGATCCCAGCCAGGTACGCGGTTTTTAACTGATCGTTTTTATTTAATAAGGTTAAGCGGTATTGCTGTTCTATGTTCTTAAAACCCTGGTCTATATCGGCAATTTTTAAGCTCTTACTGACCTCATCAAGCGAATCTCGCATGCTATCATATTGCTGAATATACTGGTAAGCTAATGGCACCTGATGGGTTTTATCAAAGTACTTCCACTTTAATTTTTTCCATTTTAAACGATTTTCCGTGTTACTTTGACTTTTTCCGCGTCCAGCGAGAAGATCGCCCTCAATTTGCCCTAATAAAGAATCAGCCGCTGTAAACCGGGAAGATTGTATATACAAGCTTGCCAGTTTTAGCTGTGCTGTTTGCGCATCTTCTATGGCATAGCCCGGGCGATTATTGATATGAATGCTTTCCTGAAGGTATTTTTCCGCTTCGGTATAATTATTTATCAAAGCATAAACCCCACCTAAATTGCCGTACACAATTGCCCGGGCCATTTCTGCAAACTGCTTTTTTTCCGGAAAGCGTCTTGCGTTACGATCAATAAAGGTTAACGCGCGTTTATAATAATAAATAGCGCTATCGGGCATATTTGCCTGTTCAAAACACAGTGCAATGGTATTGAGATGCGATTGTGGATAAATAAACAAGTTACCAAAGCCTGCACCAGCTTTACAATGGCTGTTTTCGGCAAAGGCTTGTTTAAAGTAGGGGATAGCTCTTAAATAGTTACCTTGTTTATACCTCACCATTCCTAATTGATAAGTGATCTGGCAATAGCTGCAGCTATCCAGGTATTTTTGAGCGAAGAGCTTACCATCATAGAAGCATTTAAATGCTTCGGCGTACTTTTTTTCAACCATCAAAACATAGCCTTTGGCAAATATGGCACCGGCATATTCTTTTTTGTATTGTAGCTCATTACCTTTCAGTATCAGCAACATGCTATCGGCATATAGTCTTTCTTTAACCGGATTCTTGTTGTAGTATAGGTAATAATTAGCTTTCTGATTATATTTTTTCCACAGATCGGTGACACCTGGATTATGGAAAATATGGTATGCAGAGTCGAGATAAATAACAGATCGTTCCAGCTGCCCGCTATTGAGTAAAGTATTAGTCCTATCGATAATGGAATCAGCCAGTGCCGGATGGTTATTGTTTTTTGTAGCTACTTGTTTACAGGCAGAAAAAAACAGAATACCGGTTAACAGGATGCCTAAACAACTCCATTTTATTAAATTAGCAGGATACAAGCATAAAGGCAAAGGCATAAGCTAAGCATTTGATAGCATTTACAAAAGGTATACGGATAAGGCTTTAGTAAAGTTAAAATTTGTATTTAAGCAGTTAAATTACGCAATTGCTTTTGCCATAAAAATTAAAGCAGTTTACTAAATAAAAAGGTTATCATTCATATCCGTTTTTTAAAACCAACACGGCGCCGGGTTTAAAGTCCAGATCAATAAGACCATCTTTAACGGTACCCATTTCAACATCTGTTTGATTTTGGGCAAACCACGTTTTGAAGGGAAGCTTCAATTTAGTTTTTCCACCTTTTTCTGATACAACTTTTACTTCATCTATCTGTCCGTTTTCTTTTTTTATACTGACCAGAAAAGCTCCCTCGGCCCGTAAATTTTCAAAGGAAAGGTTTTTCCAGGCAGTTGGTACAGCTGGTGTTACCTCAATAAAGCCGGCATAACTTTGCAGCAACATTTCCTGCAAACCAGAAGCGAACGCGAAGTTTCCCTCTAAGGTAAAAGGGCGATATTGAAACTTAGAATAACCCGACTTGGTTTGGTCGCCATTTAAATGAAAACTATTGATAGAGCAAAACGCCTTTGCAAAAATGGTCAGATCCTTAGCCGCACCCTGCCCGTCTTTTGCCCGCGCTTTCATATTAGCAAGCCAGGAGTAAGAATAGCCACACCAATAAGCGGGGCCTATACTATCCAGCAAATGAATGGAATTTTTGATAATGGATTGTGCCTTTTCACCATCTTCCCATTTCATCAACCCCAGCGGATAAATGCACAGCATATTTGAAAAATGCCTGTGCGATTGGTTATAAGCCATGGAAGGCGCAAACATCAGTTCATTAGCCGGTGTTACCACGAAATCATCAAACTCATCATATATCTTTTTCCAGTGAGCGGCCTCGGTCTTTTGATCCAGCTCTCCGGCCAGTTCTGTAGCGGCTTTAAATGTAAATTTCATTAAAGCCAGGTCGTAATTGGTGTTCTGGTGGAACCAGGCTGTAATATCGTTATCATTGATCTCGGGACTTGAGCTGATAGGCAATTTGCGATGCCCTTTACTATCCAAACTGGTCAGGCTTTCAATAAATGTGGCGGTTGCTTTTATCCAGGGGTAGGCTCGGGTTCGCAAAAAGTTTTTATCCATACTGTAGCGCCATTGCAAATAATAATGCTGACCCAGCCAGGAAGATACCGTTGGTGAAAGTGAATACTGTATCCACCCGCCCATTTCTGTACCGTTCATGGTAGTAACGCCCGGTACGGCCAACCCATTTTTACCAAAATACATTTTTGTGTACCGCTGGTAATTAGCTTTATTAGCATCCAAATGGTTCAGATAGGCCATACCTTCATTCAAATGATTGGCGCTGTAGCTGGGCCAATAGCTTAACTGGGTATTCAAATCGTGGTGAAAGTCGCCTTTCCAGGGTGGTAGTCGACCGTTATCTGCCGTCCATACCGCTTGCAGTGAGATCGGCGGGGCGCCCGTTCTTGATGCCGAGCCAAATTTGTATTGTTCCAGGTACCACTGTTTCTCCAACAACGCATCTGGTATATGAATGGCCGATTTACTCCAGAAATTATCCCACCAGTTTTCATGCGATTCGAAATCAGCCTGAAGCCCCCGTTTTAACGCGTTTGCGGATACTATAGCAGCTGTGGGATTAATCTTTTTAGCGGGATATTGTGACGAGATAGTCCACACGCCTTCTATGGTAGTTGCATTTACTTTACGCCAGCTTACATTGATCTGGTAGGTAAAACCACCCCAGCCCTTTTGTTTGTAGGTAATGCTATTTCCCTGCTGACTGATTGTTCCCGCAGGATAACCCAACCGCGACAAGTCATCGCCACCAACCGGATCGCCGGATACTTTTATTTCTCCCTGGTATTTTGGGGCAATTAACGTGGGTTCAAAATCGCTTTTAATATTTTCAAACCTGAACCAGCCTACCGGTGCTGTTGCATGTACAAAGGTTTTCAGCATAGTGCCATTTGCCCATTTAACGGTACATAAAGCATTGGATAAATGCAAATTAACAGATTTTACCTTGCCCCAATCTTTGGTATTACACTCCAACGCGCCGCCGGGAATTTTGGAAGGGGCAGGTTCATGGTCATAAGGCTCATCCAGATACTTTTGTACCGGTGCATAATTTTTTTTATTGACCTGGTTAATTACCCACTGATAGCTAAATTCTTTACGGTGCAGTCCCTTCATCGGGCGCAGGTCCCAAAGATCGGCCCTGTCTAACGAAAAGCGCAAATGATTGCCCTTTTGCCATATCAATGCTCCAAGCATACCATTACCCAGTGGAATAGCTTCGTCCCATCGCCTGGCCAGGGTATCAAATTGTAAATCATGGCTAATCTCATTTTGTGCAAACACACTGTTATAAAATAAAATACAGGTGATGATCAGGATTATTTTTTTCATGGATATGGATAGTTACAAACCAAGTACATGATCGCCTGGATTAGCGATTTTGTTGTAATGGCTTTTTTGATGACAAGGTAATTAATTACAATGAAGTAATAAATAAGTAAGATGAGTAGATTTTTCTCATAGGGACGCCTATTAAAAGGGCCAATATAAAGTTAAAAACTTATCCATTAAATTATTGCCCAATCCGGCATATCTTATCATATTGGCACCATTATTAGCTTGACTTAGCCTCATCAACAAAGCGAGATCTGAGTTTACATGGTTTACGGTTTTTAATGTAAATTTCATCTCAAATAATCATAATAAAGCATCGTGTTTATATACTCACTATTATACTATAACGAAAACGTTGTCGTAAATAAATACCTGAAAATTAGCTTTTTATAAAAGCTAATAAATAAATTTGGGTAAACCACTAATTAACCTATACTTTATAAACCCAATTTTTTTCGCGACAACCGCCCGGGTAGTTTGTTGCTATTCCTATGCATTTTGTAAACCAACAAATAACATAAACCTATTTTAAAAATGATGAGAAAACCTGCACTAACATCCGGATGATCACGCTGCTATTTGCGGAGCAGGTATATCTATACAAAAGGCAAAGCATTTCGGAGTGCTGAAGCTACACTTTTATCGAAGTGTTTATCATAGATGTACAGATCAAAGAATTAATTAACCAAAACCAATAAACCAAATTTCTTGAGCTATGAGAAAGAAAACCACCTATTGGCTGGCCTTTGCCTGCCTGTTTGCTCTGTGCGCATTTCTGTGCCAGTGTAAAAAATCAACTATTAAAAGCGGTACATCAGATACCACACCACAAACCAACCCCCGTGCGGTAACCACTTTTATCCATCCCGGCGTAATTAACACCCAGGCTAATCTCGACCTGATCGCTTCGCAGGTGAACAGTGGTGATGCCACCCGTACTGCTGCTTACCAAAAAGTACTTGATTTTATCAGCAACAACGCTTTGCCAACCCAATTTTACACTACGGTTTATGTTGGGTCAAACGGGCATACCAGTCCCTCAAAAAGCCAGATCAGGAAGGACGCCGAGTTGGCTTACGCTCTGGCCCTCCGTTTTGCCAAAACTGCCGATGTTACCTATGCCAACCAATGTATCGCGATATTGAACGGCTGGTCATACACCTTCCAGAACTATGCCCCTATAGATGCCTCCGACAACCCAAATCAACCTGCCCTGGAAGCCTCCTGGACCACACCCAGTTTTGTGGCTGCTGCCGAAATTATCCGGTACTATAAACCAAATGGTGTATCGGCCAACTGGTCGACCACGGATATTAACAAGTTTAACGACTACCTCAACAATGTAAAGAACAACTATATCAACAACGTACCTGCCTATAATAATAACTGGAACGTATCTGCCGGTTACGCCAAAATGGCTATCGGGGTTTTCCTGAACAGTGCCAGTGTTTTCCAGGCGGGTGAGGATATGATCAACGCTGTATTGCCGCAGGTAATACAAAGCGGTGGTACCATGCCCGAGCTTTGCGACCGCCAGGACTGCGTACACTACCAATATTCCCTAACCGGTTTAACTTATGCTGCCGAAATTGCGAATATGCAGGGTGATGGCTCATTGTACACTGCACTTTCCAGCCGCATCAGCTCCGGTTATGATTTTGAGCGCAGCGCTTATAACCAAAGCACGGGCTGTAACTATTGTTCAACCTCAAGTCCTATTTTTCCGGGTGTTGAGGTGGCTTATCATCATTATGGTACCGCTAATATGCTGTCATTACGTAACCAGCAAGATCCGTTGGGTGTACCGAATGATAATACCTTTTTAGGCTTTACCTCTTATACCCACTTTAATGTAGGCGGCGGCACTACACCCCCTCCAACAGGCTCAAATCCACCAATTGGTTCGGTTATATCCCTTAAGGGCTTCAACAATGCCTATGTAAGCGGCGAAAACGGCACCCAGGCCATGACCTGCACCCGTACTACTGCAGGCGATACTGAGCATTTCACCGTAATTGATGCCGGTGGCGGCAAAATATCCCTGCGCAGCAAAGCCAAATTTGTATCATCCGAAAATGGTACTATGGCCATTACCTGTAACCGTGCAACCGCCGGCGACTGGGAAAAGTTTGACTGGATAACCACCCCCGATGGTAAGGTTACCCTGCGCGGTAATAATGGCCTATTTATCAGCAGCGAAAACGGTACCCAGGCCATGACCTGTACCCGGACTACAGCTTCGGGATGGGAATCATTTACAGTTGGTCAGTAAAAAAATAATTGTATAACAAAGCCCTTAGCATGTAAGCGGGGCTTTGCACAAAAACTTTTTAAAGCTTTATTTTAACACATTTCTGCCCTGAAAATGTATGAAACCGGGTCGAAAATTGCCGAAAACTTATTCAAAATACCTGTTTTAATAAATTTCAGTACGGTTTTGACAGCGTTTTTATAATTTAAAAAGTCATTCACAAATTAACGATCAAACAACTATGTACCGATGGGTCGGTTGGACTTTTATTGTCTCCTTAACACAACAACCCGGCTGTCTTTTTATTGGGTAGCCGGGCTGTTATTTATATAAAACTACGACTTACAACACACTTATTTCTTCCCAAAGCTACCAGCCAGCTCATTCAATTTTGCTACGCTAATAGTTTGCCCGCCGTTACTGATCACGATGCGGTAGCGGAAAGTTACTGATTCTCCCTTTTTAAGCGTCAGGTTCTTTTCGGATTTGCGGTTGGTAAAGATCTTTTCCCCAAGTGGATTGGCCGCAAATAATCCATAGCCACGGGCATGCCAAAAAGTGGGGTAGTTTACATTTTTAGGATGATCGATAATGGCGATGCTTACCGAGTCGGCACCCATTTTTCCATAAACCTTGCACCATACACCACGTGTGCTCCAGGCACCGTTACCGGTTTTGCCTGCGCTGGTAAGGTAAGTTCCGTTGGCGATATGATCCTTCCCGCCTTTTACAACGGTTACATTACCCTTATCATCGGTATATTTCTGATCGGCTGTATCAGGGATCTGCAATTCATGGGCAAAGCGTAAACCCAGCAAGCCATCTTTGGCATCCTTAAAAACCGCATCCATATCAGCTTTCAGGGTAGTATACCGGTCGATAACGCGTTGGTTGGCATCACCGCTAAATTCAAAACGAGTCGTTTCTTCCAGGATCACTTCTTTCTGCTGATTGGTCCAGTTGGCATGATAGGACAGTACGCCTGTGCTGCCACTTTTGGTTTCCAATATCTTATCGGTACGGATCCAGCCGTAAGCATGTTTTTTACTTGCGGGGATAGCGTAGGAATTGTTCCAGAAGTCGAGCCCATTGAGGTTTTCAAAATTAAACCAGATCCCGATGTGATGCGGATGATCAACCGGGTCGCCGGTACGCGGCGCCAACGGGAAACCACGGGTTACAACAGTGCCTCCGGCGGTATATAAAGGATATAACACCGGTTTCTCCAGGGTGTCAGGAAACAGAAAACTGGTAAAAGGTTTACCGCCGATAGAGATATCTATTTTATCCTTGGATACTTTGACTATTTTTACCGGCTCGGCTTTTTGAGCTTGTGCTAAGGATGATAAGGCCGTAAGCATAGCGACGATGCTTAAAGTTTTTATAGTTCTCATACTATTGATATAAAGTTAAATAAACACATCATTGGGAAGTACGAAGCAATCTCTATGCTGTACAGCGCGCATCTACACAGTTGATCTGCCTATGTAGAGATTGCTTCGTACCTCGCAATGACGTATCGGAGATAAATTTCTTTCACAAAAGTTTTAAAGCCCTCTCCTTTGGAGAGGGGGGTGAGGCTTTTAATATTTAAACACCTTCCCATTAGCCATTACTTCCTGCGTAGCCTCATCAAAAGTAGCTTTGTAGCCGGTATGCACGGCGGCGTTGGTCATGATATTGGCTATGGAATGGCTGTAACCGGCCTCAACCGGTGCGTGTGGTTCTTTACGGCTGCGTACACATTCCATCCAGTTGCGTACATGGTTTGAGGTGAGCACATCGCCACCAGTGTTGGCAGATGCTATCACCTTTTCGGTATTGGCCAGGTTGATCTCGGGCAATAGATTGGCCTGCATGTGCATGGCATCGGCCATCTTTTGGGTCAAACCACCTTCTGGCGAAACTTTATTGGTGTTCAGATTCAGTTCACCGCCGTTGGAGTAATAGATCTCGGCCGGGTGCTCATCGCCATTATGCATGCGCGAGCCAAATGTTACCTGGAAGCCTGTCGACGGATCATCCAGCGGACCATAATCAAACGCGGCCAAAATGGTATCCCAGTTTCTGCGGCCATCTTTCCATACGTATATGCCACCGTTGGCTACCACGCTGCGCGGATGTTTTAACCCGGTAAACCAGTGTACGGTATCAATCTGGTGACTCATCCATTGCCCGGGCAAACCAGAGGAATAGGGCCAAAACAAACGGTACTCCAAATATTTACGCGGATCAAAGGCCTCATATGGGCGATTCATGATAAACCGTTTCCAATCGGTATCTTCTTCTTTGAGCAAGCCCAATAAGTCGGGCCGGCGCCAGCGGCCGGGTTGGTTCACGTTCCAGGTAAGTTCTACCATGGTGATAGGGCCAAATTTGCCCGAGCGTATAAAATCATTAGCCGCATGGTAATTGGCACCGCTGCGGCGCTGTGAACCTATCTGTACAATTTTGCCCGATTCCTTTACCGCTTTGAGCGCGGCGCGGTTATCCTCCATGGTTTCGGCAAAAGGTTTTTCTACATAAGCATCGCAGCCAGCTTTTACCGCCTCGATGGTATGGCGGGCATGCTGAAAATCGGCGGTGCTGATAAATACCGCGTCGACCGCTTTGCTGTCGTACATTTCCTCGTTATTGCGGTAGGCCTTTACATCATGCTGCATTTTTTCTTTCCAAATGGCAGATCCTTCTTCACGTCGCCGTTTCCAGATATCAGATACGCCAACCACATCAAAGTTGAGTTCCTTATAATGGTTCATAAAGCTGGGGATATGCGAGCTGCGGTGACGGTCTGAAAAGCCTACTACACCAACCCGCACGCGGTCGTTAGCACCGATGATGCGTTTATAACTTTTGGCGCTCCAGCTGTTTTGAGCAAGCATTACACCGGCACCCGCCAACGCGGCCTGCCTAATAAAAGTACGGCGTGATTTTTCCATGAAGAATAGGTAAATTGGTTAATTAATGGGTGGTCCGTTTAACCGGCCCAACCAAATATCGAAGAAAACTTATAGAAAAGCCAAAATTTTAACTGTTAATGCCACAATAATATACGGAAACGATTGCGTAAAGCGGTTGTTACAAAGAAAGCATGCGCGGCACGCATGCGCCAGCAACCAGGCTGTAGGTTGTTACTCTGGCGCACGCTCGTGGCAGCAAAGAAATTTCTATCGGCACTCTTTTTCATTACAATAAGTTAACATGGATCTGGTATTTTTGGGGCGTAAGTTAAAATCCAAGACCAATCACAAAACAATCATGAAAAAAGGACACCTGCTGATTCTGCTCCTCTTAATTTTTTCAACCATTTCCTGTAGCAAAAAGAACGACTCAAAGCCGGAAAGCACTAACATTGTCAATATTAATGGTACTAATTATGCTACCGTAAAAATTGGCACCCAAACCTGGACAGCCGTTAATTACAATGGCCCTGGAGGTGAAAATTATAATAGGAACCTTGATAACGACCCTGTTACCGGAAAGTTTTATAGCCTGACTCAGGCTATGGCCATCACTTTACCGGCGGGGTGGCGATTGCCAACCCGGGAAGACGCCGATAAATTACTGCTATTTTTAGGAGCTGTTAAAGACATCAATAATAATGTGCAAGGCGACTCCGTTATTTCAGCAAAACTCAGATCAAAATCTGGCTGGAGTTTAACACAGGGTACAAACAATAGCGGCTTTAATGCCTACCCTGTGGGACTGGCATATAATGCGTATGACGGAACGGGAACGGATACCACTTTTTGGACAGCTTCTGCAGGACCGTTTTCCTTTGATCAGTATACTTTACGGATAACGAATGACAAGGGTTATTCATTAAACTTTGTAACCGTAGAGGATAGGAACTATATTAGTTCATGCAGATTTTCTGTGCGTTTTGTTAAGGATAATTAATCAGATTGTAAAAACATAGAAACTAAACCCTTCCTGTTGTTGGCGCATGCGTGCCGCGTGTGCCTTAGTTTTTTCTTGATACCACTATCAAAGATCTCCAAACAAAAAAGCGGCGGCCATTTTCATGACCGCCGCTTTTAAATAATTACTTGTTGTTATTATTTCTGGGGTGTTAAAGGCTGTGGCGCTGGCGCTTTGCCTATCAGGTCCATAAACTGATCTAGTTTTGGGGTTATGATGATCTGTGTACGCCTGTTTTGCGCTTTACCGGTTGGGGTGCTGTTATCAGCAATCGGGTTGTATTCACCACGACCACCCGCTGTTAAGCGTTTAGGATCAACCTGGTAATTGTTTTGCAAGGCCTGCACTACCGATGATGCACGCAGCGCGCTCAGATCCCAGTTGTTGCGGATGTTTTTCTGAGAGATAGGCACATTATCGGTATTACCTTCTATCAGCACATCATAATTACTGTAATCCATAATGATCTTGGCAATTTTGGCAAGGGTTGCTCCAGCCTTGTCAGATATTTCATAGCTGCCTGATTTGTACAGCATGTTATCAGAAAGCGAAATGTAAACCACGCCTTTCAATACTTTCACATCAACATCCTGAGTTTCCTGAGGGGTTAATGAGCGGGTAAGGTTGTTGGTTAACACCATGTTAAGCGAATCGCTTTTGCTTTTAGCATTTATCAGTTGCTGGATGTAACGGTTTGAGCTGTTGATCTCGTCAACCAGCTTGGAGATGTTTATACTGCCCTGGTTACTGGAGTTCAAACATTTGTTCAGTGCGTCCTGCAATGCTCTTACGTTTGACTGTTCAGACTTCAGCTGATCTTCCAGGCTGCTTACCCGGCCATTGGCTACGGCCAGTGCCTGCTCGCTGGTCTGGTACTTCACGCTCAGATCGCGGGTGCTGTTTTGAAGCTGGGTATAGTTGGCATCCAGCTCTTTGTATTTTTTAGTGCTTACGCAACTTTGTCCAAGCACTGCTACTACAAGCAGTGCAAGGATGGATATTCGATATTTCATCATTTGATTTTTTTGTGCTTAAATATAGTACAATAAAGAATAACTAATCAGCCGCCATAAAGTTTGCTTATATATAAATGACAACAGCTTGTTAACGCTGTTTTATGCGGGAAAGTACATATATCTGGTACAATGCCATAAACTTATTTCCTATCTTGCCAGCACATTTATCCAATTATCTGTCTAACCAAATGAAAACATCCTTTAACAAAAAAATTAAACTAACCGCTATGATCTGCCTGTTTGCCGCTACCGGCGCTTTTGCACAAAGTACCCCCGATATGAAATGGTTTAACAAGCCAACAAAAGCGGCTGAGGGCAATACCAAAAAGTTCACTTTTACCGTTGATCCGGGTACCGATTACTGGCAGGTTACACACTATGGTTTTAAACGCGATAATGGCCCTTTTTACTACCAGGAAGTAGCAGGTAATTTTGAGGCCAGCGTAAAAATTACCGGCAGCTACCACGAACTGTTTCACCAGGCAGGACTGATGATACGCATCGACGAAAAAAACTGGATCAAAACCGGTATTGAGTATGTTGACGGCGTACAGAATGTAAGCGCCGTGGTAACCCGCGAAGTATCTGACTGGTCGGTTGTGCCACGCCATGACAGCCCTAAATCGGTATGGTTAAAGCTATTAAGAAAGGGAGATTATGTGGAGATCAAATACTCTTTTGACGGACAGAAATTTGATATGCTGCGCCTGGCTTATTTCCCGCCCAATGTAAAAGCCGAGATAGGTATGGTTGCCGCTGCTCCGGGTAAACTGAGCTTCCCGGTAACTTTCGAGAATTTTAAGGTTGAAGCTGTAAAGTAAGTAAAAGCTTTGTTAATGAGGATACCTCAGGGTCCTTTGCGAGAGACCCTGAGTGGACAAGAAAAAGCTCCTTAACCATAAAGTTAAGGAGCTTTTTTGTTGCTATGGCTATCGAATCCGCTTAAAACTTATACGTTAAACCCGCACCAAAGATCTGCTTAACCTGCAGAGCTATCTTGGAAGTACCATCTCCGTTTGGTATCCGGGTTTTACCATCATAAATCAATTGCGCGCCGGCATTCACCGTTACAAACTTGTTTACTTTCATAAATAGATTAACAGTATAGTCGGTGTAAATATCGCCGGGTTTGTGTAGGTAGTCTGAGTATAGTTTCAGGATGTTTTCCAGGCTGATGTTTTGCACCAGGTTAACCTTGTAGTAAGCATCAAACGAGGCGCCAAACTGGAACAGGCTTTTATGACCGGGGGTAACACCAAAAGCGCCCACGTTTGAAAGTGAATCATTCCTTACCATAATAATACGTGCCGCGGCAGGCGAAATATTGATCCGGAAGTTATCAGATTTTTTATAGGCAAAACCAGGTCCGAATGTCAAATAAGCCGGAGCCAGAAAATTTGATATCAACGTTTTTGGCGTAGTGTTATAGTCATAACCTTTGGTAAACTGGCTCTGGAAGTTCATGTAAAATGTATATAACCAATATTTGGATATCTGGCGGCCAAGTAAGCTATTCAGGATAATACGGTCGTCGTTTTTACGCCAGCCTGCATCCTGCTGTTTACTTAATCCATATCCCAGGATCACTTTATTGTCCCAGCTCCATATGTCTTTTTTGTAGTTAAAATCGTAGTTAAAGATCAGGTTACCGGCAAAAGCATTTACACCGCCCGCCGACCAATTTTTATACGAGCTTTGGCTGATCAGGAAAGTGTTTTCGCCGTGTATCTTCCATTTTTTTGCGGTGTCGGTTGCTGTTTGGGGAGTTTGTGCATAGCTGATGGCAGCCATGCATAGTGCGGCTAATAATAGGGAGGTTTTTTTCATAAAGGGTAAAATGTTTGATGTTTTTTAAATTATTATCTGCCATTCACCCTACCCGCCGTAATGAGGTTTCCCTTATTAATTATTCGCTCTTTTTGGATGCAATATCTTTTATCATCATCCTGACAGATGTATGACAAATATCGCATTTATTATTTATTATTACTTATGAATTAATATAGCCATTAACTTTCAGTCCATCAGGATAATATATAATAATTAAAATGATAATCGTTACGATTATCATTTGCGAGGTGGTTCACCACACCTGGAAAAGCAATACTACTTATAATGAAATTGGGGTGCATATAAAGTGATACTAAAGATAATCAACACTAAATGTTTCCAAAATTCAAACATAATTTGGCATAGTCATTTAAAACTCAATTCGATGAAAATACTTAAGAAAACGATTAAACTAATTTCTTTCGCGCTGTTTCCTTTATTTGGAATGGCTCAAAGTCCGGGCTATGTAGCGGATAAAACTATCCCTTTAACTGGTAACGGGGGGTATGATTATGCCTTTATTGATCAGGCTAATCATGTTTTATATGCTTCGCATGGCACTACGGTTAATGTGGTGGATCTGAAAACTGAGAAGCAAGTAGCCGTTATTGAAAACATGAAAGGCGTACATGGGATAGCCGTGTCAAATGAATTGAACCGTGGCTTTATCAGCGACGGGAAAGGAAGCGCCGTTATTGTGTTTGATACTAAAACATTTAAAACTATTAAAGTAATACCCATAACAGGGAAGGATGCCGACGGTATTATTTATGATCCATATTCAAAAAAGGTATTTGTTTTTGAGGGTGATGATAACGCAGCAGTTGTTGTAGATCCCAAAGAACTTAAACAAACTGGTTCTATTTCACTTGGTGGGGCCCCGGAATTTGCGGTGTCTGATGGAAAAGGATTGATTTACAATAACCTTGAAGATAAAAACAGCTTGAATGTGATTGATGCTAAAATCTTAAAGGTGATAAAGAATTATCCGCTATCACCTTGCGGTGGACCAACCGGGTTGGCCATTGACAAAGATAATAAGCGCCTGTTTACTGTTTGCCGTGAAAATAAGGGCATGAGTGTTATTGATATTACAACCGGAAAAGTGGTGCAAACTTTACCAATTGGCGCCGGGGTTGACGCGGTAATTTACGATGCGGCGAATAAATTGGTGATTGCTTCTAACGGGGACGGAACAGCTTCCATATTTAAGCAAAACTCGGCGGATAGTTACACCATTATCCAGACCTTGAAAACACAAAATCGTGCGAAAACAATGGCTATGGATATTTCAACGCATAAACTTTATTTTCCTGTAGCTGATTTTCAACCCGGCACCAAGACACAGGTACCGGAAAGTTTTAAGCTTTTGGTTTATAAATTAAACTGATCATTATAAAGTGCAAGGATTTTGTTAGCCACATATACAGCGCTTACATTGGAGTATCATTGATTGCTCCAATGTGAGCGCTTACTACATCAGAGAGTGGGCGGTGATGGAAAATACAATCAATTGGAAGTGGCAAAACTAAATCGGCTTTAGGGGCAGGTCACTCCAAAAGTTCATCCTGTGGCCGGTGTTCTTACGGCGCTTTACCAGATACTATTAAAAAGCCAGCCATCAAACAAAATTAATCACCTAAATACAACCTATTTAGTTTTTATCTATTTTACCCGGGCAATGACCAAAACCCCAGTTTATCTCCAATCAAAAAGCCATTATGAGATCCTCGACGGATTACGTGGTGTGGCCTCTATCATGGTAGTTATATTTCATGTATTTGAAACTTACTCCGGCGATCGTTTTCACCAGATAATTAATCACGGCTATTTGGCAGTCGATTTCTTTTTCTTATTGTCGGGTTTTGTGGTAGCCTATGCCTATGATGACCGCTGGGACAAAATGACCCAATGGGATTTTTACAAACGCCGCCTTATCCGTTTGCAGCCATTGGTAATTGTTGGTACCCTACTGGGCGCATTGCTTTTTTACTTTCAGGGTGGGGCAGCGATGCCACTGGTTGCAGCAACACCTGTTTGGAAGTTGTTGCTGGCGACGGTGATTGGCTTTACCATGATCCCGCTGCTGCCCTCAATGGATATCCGCGGCTGGCAGGAAACACATCCACTGAACGGCGCGGCATGGTCGCTTTTGTACGAATATATTGCCAATATTCTTTATGCGGTGCTCATTCGCCGTTTCTCAAAAACGGTACTTACCATATTTGTTATATTATCGGCCGGTTGGCTTGTTGATTTTTTAGTATGGGGACCACAAGGCGACGTTATTGGCGGCTGGACCATTGATAAAACGCAGGTTAGCATTGGCTTTATACGTTTGCTTTATCCGTTTTTCGCGGGAGTATTGTTGATGCGTATAGGCAAACTGATACATATTAAAGGAGCGTTTGCCGTTTGCAGTTTATTGATTATTGTTTTTTTATCCATCCCCAGGATTGGAGGTGCCACACATTTGTGGATGAACGGTATATACGAGGCATTTGTTATCATCGTAATTTTCCCGCTTATTGTATCTATGGGCGCGGGCGGTAAGTTGATCAGCAAAAGCGCTATTAAAGTTTGTAAATTTCTCGGGGCCATATCGTACCCGCTTTATATCACTCATTATCCGCTGATATATTGGCATATTGCATGGGTAAGCAACAATAAAGTGCCCATGGCACAGGGCCTTCTGGTAGGCTTTGGATTGGTAATTGTCGCTGTAACCATAGCATGGCTGAGTCTGAAATTTTACGATGAGCCCCTTCGCGAATGGCTTAAAAAGCGTTTCCTGATGAAAAAGGTGGTTGAAGATTAACCCGCCCGAAACGGATCCTCAGTAATTTCCTAATGCCGGGCAGACAACTTCGGTTTTGAAGATGTCGTTATACTCGGCGGAAGTATCGGCTACCTGGACCTAACCAAATTTTAGGATCCGGCCTTGGAGGTGAAACATCAGCGGCGGTCATGAAATTCCTGAGCAATACGGACACCTGATCAAGTATAATAATGTCGCCATAGGATTAGTTCTCCGTTACTATAAAAATAGAGAATAATAATGGCCGAAACCGGACGCTTTCTTTCAATATCGGACACTTTTTTTGAAAATTTCAATTATAACTATCACTGAATAAGTCGGTTAAAGATGGCATAGCGCTTGCAAACTAAATTACGTAGGCTTTTTACTATGTACGTTGCAATAATTACTTAACACAATTTTATGCGATCAACATTACGTATTTTATCATTCATTTTTTGCTTATGCTTATTTGCTCCGGCAAGCTTCTCATCAACTAAAACAGGGAAGACCACCTTTCAAGATTACAGGGTTATAGTGAAGGGAGTAAACTTCACCGTCGATCCGCGTATTGAGCTTTTTCATACCGTGGAACTACTTAGTGGTATGCCATTAGTGAATTTTATTGAGTTGGATTACAAGCAAAGAATTCTGAACAATTTTGCGGCCCATAAAAAGCATCCTTTATTTGCCTACCTGAAGCGAAATGATCTTTATGGGAAGATTTTTAATTCTATTGATGCACCCATATGGGCAATGCTTCACATGTCTAATAATTTAGAATGGCGTAAGGATATTCCTGTTCCCGAGGCTAAAAACCCGCTGCTCGACTCGTTGCGGCTACTGATGAAAGATTTTGCTGAAAAAGCGAACTATGCCAAATTTTTTAACAATAATGCCGACTTTTATCGAATCTCGTTGGCAACGGTAACCTACAACCTGCCCGATTTTAATGAAAAAGAACGCCTGCTGAGCTATTGCGGAAACAGTAACGCCAAAAGTATCCAGTTCAATGTGATTCTGAACTTTCTGGGCTGGGGCAATTTTGGACCGCGCATTTTTAAAAAGGGCGGCGCGGAATTATACGCAGTGATTGCCCCGGAAAAAACTGCCATTAGAGTGCCTACCTTCGATGTGTCTGCTTTGTATCGCCTGCTATGGCATGAATTCGCACATTCTTTTGCCAACCCTGCCGTCGAAAAATACGAAGTGCAATTTGATCAGTTCGAATGGATGTGGGAACCCATAAAGGAGTCCATGAAAGCGCAGGCTTATCATTCCTGGCGATCTGTTGTTAAGGAACATCTGACCGAAGCTATTGCATGCCGTATGGCGGCACTTAAGTTTGGTGAAAGCGCTGCTGACCTAAATTATGTACGCAGACAATATGGTATGCGCTGGATCTATCTTCATCCTTTATTGGATGCACTTAAACATTACGAGAAAAGCCGCCAGCAATTCCCGACATTGGATAGTTTTATCCCGGAAATTATAAAAGCGTTTAAACAAGTGAAGCCCGGTGATATTGATCAGTGGATGGCAGTAACCGACGCGATCAGAAAACCCGACGTTAGCGCCATGCCGGCAATCGACGCCATCTACGGCCAAAAGGACATTTTGTTCATTGTTTCCAGTAATGAAGCAGATCAGGGCGCCGACCGGAAACTAAAAGATTTTATGACCAAAACGATTAACCGGATACCTGCATTCAAAGATGCAAAAGTAGTGGCTGATACGACGGCACTGAAAATGGATCTTTCTGGTTACAACCTTTCCGTTTGGGGAACACCGAAGGGTAACAAATTCCTGCAAAAATACTTTGATCAGATTCCCCTGCTGATTGAGGATAATCGGATAATCGGCGAAAATATATACGAAGGTACGGGCTATGGGATATTGATCGGTTGGGTTAATCCGCTGAACAAAGATAAGGTAATGGCCATTTATACGGGACAAAGTCCAGCCGATGTTGTCGACTTTGACAATATTCCCAATGGCTCCGGAAATTACCACATTTTTAATAACAAGATAACACTGAAGCAAAGCACATTCAGCCGCCTCGGCGGAATCTGGTTCGCGAAATAGCAACCTACTTTGCAGAATACTACTGGCTTATGGAAAAATCTGCTTTTCACAAATAAGATGCGCAAGGCGAGGCATGTTAACGATAAATGATTCCTATGGAAACATAACCGCGTAAAACGTATCGTCAAATGACAGAAGTGCGATACTCGTTGTTGCAGTCCCAGCCCTACAAACGTTTTATCTTAAATATGGCGACTGATTTGGCTCTTTGAATGTAATGGCCGCAATTGAAATTTGTCTTTTAAGTCTAATCTTTCGCAGTCGCTCCCTCAATATAGCTGTATACCCTTTTCCCTATAATCATTCAGCACCTGATTATCCGGATCAAGATCGGTGATCAGGTAATCAACCTTCGCCAGTGGACAAACGTTCATCCGTTGTACAGAGTTTAATTTTTCGGAAATACACATGATCACCAGGCGATTCGAGGCGTTGATCATCGCCTTTTTCAGGTGAACGATGTTCAGATCGGAATCGGTTACGCCATCGGCTATCGAAATACCGTTGGTGCCCAAAAAACAAATATCAAACTTAATCTCATGCAGGTAATTCACTACCTGTGAGCCAACGCAAACCTGTGAATCTTTGGAGAACTCCCCGCCAATCAATATCACGGTAACCAAAGGATGATCGGCCAATTGCAGCGCCACCAGCGGACTGATGGTAAACACCGTAACCGCCAGGTTTTGCGGCAGAGCCTGCATCATTTCCAATACGGTGGTACCGCCGCCGGTTAACACCATCATACCGCTTTTAATAAGACCTATGGCTTTTCGAGCGATGGCCTTTTTTGCATCAACCGCATAGATATCGGTTTGTTGAAAGGGGTAATGAAATGATTTGGACAGGGCCCCGCCATGCACTTTTACGATCTGCCGGGAATCGTCCAACTCCATCAAATCGCGCCGTATGGTATCTTCAGATACATTGAGCGCGGTGGCCAGATCGGCCGATAATACTTTGTTATGCAGGTTTATTTGTTTGATGATAAATGCGTGGCGTTCCTTTTTAAGCATATACAAATGTAGTTTTTTGTAACAATCCTGAATCAGGTGTATTTATAGCCCTATAAACATGCGGTTATTTGCAACTTATAAAATAAAATCAGATAAATAGCGCATAATTAAAAATAAATTATACATATATTTAGCACATACTTTATTGCTATGCGGTTTTATGCAGGATTCGCCGCCTGGTACCGGCCAAAATTATCTTAACGGATTTCGCCCGGGAATTTGCAACTAACAAACACTATATAATTAACCCATTTAAGTATGAAAAAAAGTTTACTCTTTTTTTTCCTGGTATTATGTTGTTGTGCCCTAAAAACCATGGCGCAAGTGCAAAGCATTACCGGAAAAATCACCTCGGCAGATGATGGAAGTCCATTACCCGGGGTATCCGTAAAAATTAAAGGAACCCACACCGGTACCCAGTCCGATTCAAAAGGCACGTATGCCATCAGTGCAAGTCCCGGCCAGGTTATCGTCTATTCTTTTATAGGGATGAAGCCCCAGGAAAGAACCGTTGGCACGGTCACCGTGATGAACATAACGCTCCAGTCGGATGCCACCATGTTAAAGGAAGTTCCTATTACGGTGGGCTTTGGTGTTAAGGCCGATAAACGCTATTCAACTTCACCCGTGCAAACCGTTAAGGGCGAAGCCATCCAGCAAACTCAACGCGAAAACTTCATTAATGCCCTGCAGGGTCGTGTGGCGGGTGCTACCGTTACCGGTACCAGCGGAAATCCGGGCGCGTCGTCATCTATTGTATTACGTGGTTTAAACTCCATCGGCGGTTCAAACAGCCCCCTGTTTGTTATTGATGGTATCAGGGTGAGTAATGACGCGGTTGACCAAAGCTCACTGGCATCAAACGGCGATAACCGCCGCGAAGATTTTACCAACCGTATTGCGGATATCAACCCCGATGATATTGAAACGGTTACGGTACTAAAAGGTGCGGACGCGGCAGCGGTATATGGCTCATCGGCTTCGGGTGGCGCCATTGTGATTACCACCAGGAAAGGCCATGCCGGCCCGGGTACGGTTACTTATGATAACGATTTTGGTTTTGCTACAGCCTATCGCTTTCCAAAAATCCAGGATGTTTTTGGCGTGGGCCAAAACGGCAGCAGCAGCGGTACAGTACGCACACTGTTTGGCCCCGCTTATGCTCCGGGCACAAAAACCTACAATAACCTGCAGGATATTATGCAAACCGGTCATACCACCATCAACAACCTTGCTTTTGAAGGCGGTAACGAGATCACTACTTACCGGCTTTCGGCCTCTATCCGCAACACTACGGGTGTGTTGCCAGTAGCGTATAATGATAAAATTTCTTTACGTTTTTCCGGCACTTCAAAAATTTCCTCTAAATTAACCAGCAGCGCTTCGTTCAACTATTTTAATATTGATAACCGTAAACTAAACAAAGGCAACTCAGGTACTTATATTAACGCGCTGGCCTGGCCTACTAACGATGATGTACGCAATTACCTGAACCCGGATGGCACCCGCAGACTGATATTACCGGCAAGTGCAGCCAATATAACCTCAGATGCCACGATCGACTTTGACAACCCGCTTTGGGATGCTCATAACAATATAAGCCGTGATAAAACCAACCGCATGATTGGTAACGTCGACCTGTCATTTGATGCTGCTTCCTGGCTTAATTTCAGGGCTTTGGCCGGTGTTGATTATGCCTCAACGGCGGGTAATAACTTTGTAAGTCAGTATAGTTCATCATACCAAAATTCGCCACTGAATAGTTTCGCGGCCACCAACGGTATTGCCACCGGCGGTATCATTGATAATTATAACGATGGCAACCTCCAAATTAATGGGTCATTTTTTGCTACCGCTAAAAAGCAGTTTGGCGATTTTAAAACCACGCTGGCTGTTGGTGCCGAAGCCATCTCTAATACGGATGAAGTCAACGGTTATTATGGCGAAAAATTTATCCAGCCCGATTTTAATAATATCAACAATACCACACCTACCACTCAGCGCTCATCTGACTATATAAAAAAGGTGCGTTACCTTTCAGGTATCGCCAGACTGGGCTTAGTTTATAAGGAAATACTGACTTTGAATGCTACCGCGCGTGAAGAGTATTCATCCAAACTATCAGGCACACAGCAGGATCATTATTTTTATCCATCGGTAGGTCTTGGCTTTATATTTACCGAGCTGCCCGGCTTAAAGGATAACTCCATATTATCATACGGTAAAATACGAGCATCCTATGCCGAGGTTGGTAAAGACCCGGCTGCCCCATACAAAATACGATCTACCCTGTTACAACAAACCACCACCGGTGGCGGTTTTGCCTATGATGTTACCGGCAACAATCCCAACCTAAAACCCGAACGCGACAAAGAGCTTGACCTGGGTGCTGAATTTCAATTTTTCAACGGTCGTTTAGGTGCCGACATCAGCTATTATGAGGTAAAGGCTACCAACCAGATCTTTAACCCCCGTATCAGCTATGCATCTGGTTATATACTGGAATATCTTAATGGTGGCGAAGTAAAGAACCATGGTTTTGAAGTATCACTAACCGGTGTACCTGTTAAATCGAAAAATTTTAGCTGGGATGTGTTATTAAACTTTACCGCAGCACGTGGCAAGGTAGTTAGCCTGGGCGGCTTACCAGAGTATTATAACTCCGATACCTGGATCTACTCCAATGTGCGCTCAAGTCTGTTTCCGGGCAGCAGCACCCTTAATATTGCTGCTTTCGGCTATGCCCGCAATAATGCCGGCAAAGTACTGATAGACCCTACCAGCGGTTTACCCATCAGCAATGTAACTTTTGGCGTAGCGGGCAACAGGCAGCCAAAATTCAGTATAGGTCTGGGTAACCATTTTACATTTAAAGATTTCGACCTGAACTTCCTGTTCGACATACGTAAAGGCGGGGATGTATTTAATGGCAACGAACTTTTCATGACCAAATATGGCTTAAGCACTCGTACTCTGAACCGTATGAACCCTATTGTTGTACCAGGTGTTTTAAAGGATGGTAACGAAAACTCAGCCAATCCTACTGTTAACAACATTCAGGTTACACCCAACACGCAGAATAACTATTATGTGAACGCCATTGATGCTGATTTTATTGAGCACAATATTAACTGGGTTAGGTTAAAGGACATTACGTTAAGCTATAAATTACCGCAATCATTATTAAAACGTCAGAGCGTATTTAAATCGGCCAGTGTGTTTGTAACTGCTACCGATGTATTTATGATCACTAATTATTCAGGCGCAGATCCTGACGTAAGCGGCACCAACTCGTCCACCTTAGGAACAGGTGCTGCCGGCTTTGATTATGGTGCTGTACCTACGCCAAGGGTAATTTCTTTAGGTTTAAGAGTGAAGTTATAAAAAGAAGACGACATGAAAAGTTTTAAATATTCCATATTGACAATGCTTGTGCTGTTTTCGGCAAGCAGTTGTAAAAAATACATTGATGTAAATACCAACCCCAACGCGCCTGTCACGGCTGATGCATCGGCCCTGTTGCCGCCCATACAGGCGGGTATGGCACGTGGTGTTTGGTACGATAGCCGTTATATAGGTCAGTATGCCCAGGTATGGGGATCGGCCACGGCCAACAACGTTTGGGACGAGGAAGGATATTTGCCCGCGTCTGACGCCGCCGGCGAGATGTGGCGCACGGTTTATTTTAGCCTTGGTCAAAACATCACCCTGTTATGGCAGGATGCTATTCCTAAAAAGAAATGGGATTATGTAGCAGTTGGCTATGCGCTGCGGGCCTGGGGATGGCAAACCGGCGGCGACCTGTATGATCATATGATTGTGAAAGAAGCCTTTGACCCTACACGCCTGACCTTTGATTATGATGATGGATCTGTTGTTTATGCCGAAGTAGTGAAGGATTGCCAACTGGCCTTAAATTACATGAACCTGGCTATTAAAACCGATAATCAGGCCATATCACCTACGCTGGCCAAAGGTGATTATATGTATTATGGCGACCGCAGTAAATGGATCAAATTTATTTATGCTATACTGGCCCAAAACGCGCTGCACCAAAGCAATAAAGCCACATTTAATGCCGACAATGTGAAAAAATATGCCGACAGCTCGTTTGTAAGCAACGCAGATAATGCCAGTGTGGAGTGTAGAGGCTCGCAATCCGGTGATTCCAATTTTTGGGGACCAACAAGGAGCAATTTAGGATCCTTCAGACAATCAGACTTTATAGTACGCCTGCTGGATGGCCGTATTTTTACCGGTTCTGCTACCCCTGATTATACCTTAGATCCGCGTATTAAGCAAATCATATCAGCCAGTAAAGATGGCGTTTATCGCGGTGTAATTGGCACTAACGGCGATCCGAACGCGACCGATGGCCCTACATTGGTGCCTTATTTGTTTGGCGATGGCGTAACTGCTTATCCAACATCAGCTCCTAAGTCACAACGATATATTTATAATGATGATTCGCGCGGCGTGTTGATGACCTATGGTGAGGTACAGTTTTTTAAAGCGGAAGCTTTATTTAAAAAAGGTGATCTGAGTGGTGCTTATGCGGCCTACATCAATGGGATTAATGCAAGTTTGGATTTTGTAAGTAATCCGCCGCAGGCAACTTCTCTTACGGGGGCTAAACAAGCTATATCTCCAGCTGCCATAGCTGCTTATATGAGTGGGCCATGCGTTAAGCAAAGCGCTGCCGCCTTAACCATCGCCGATATCATGCAGCAAAAATTTATCTCGTTATATGTATGGGGATCGTTAGAAGCCTGGGCTGATGAGCGCCGGTATAATTACGATACCAACATTTTCCAGGGTTTTAGCAAACCAGGAACACTGTACCCCGATAACGCGGGTAAGCAGGTTTATGTGGTAAGACCGCGTTATAACTCGGAGTATATCTGGAACGTACCAGCCCTGAAGAGCTTTGGTGCCCTTGATCCGGATTATCACACTAAAAAGCCATGGTTTATTTTACCTTAATTATTTCAAAAAAAGACATTATGAAAAGGAACTTTTATATCATTACATGCCTGTTTTTGATCATGATCACGGGTTGTAAAAAAAATATCATTACCCAGCTATCCCAACCGGCAACAGGTGCTCAACTCAAGTTTGCGCAAGCCATTCCCGGCCTGCCCGCTGTTGACGAATATGTGAACGGGACAAAGATAAGCCCACAGCAAAACGTAGGGCTAACTGATAATTTAAAACCAACTTCGGTAATCACGGGTATCGCTTATCCATCGGCTTTTAATACCGCTGTTCAATATGGCGGTCTTTATCCTGGCGGCACATCGGTTAATTACGTATTGGTGGCTTCGGGCAATGCAACTATTAAAATTGCAACTTCAACCCCAGTACCGGCATTAGTTAGCCCGCAAACTGTAGCAACCAACAGTACAGTGGTGAGCTTAACACAATCCCTTGCAGAAAGGGGGACTTATTCACTGTTTACTATCGGTTACCCGGATAAGCCAACCGCTTTGTTTGTGGAAGATAAATTCCCTACAGCCGATATGACCAAGATCTACGTGAGGTTTGGCAATTTTATACCCAACAGTCCACCGCTTGATGTAACGGGTGTTTATACCGCTACAGGCGCACCTGCCGCCACTACATTAACACCGTTTACCGGTATTGCGGCAAATACATTAACCGAATTTTTACCTATTGATGCTAACCCCATAGGTACTACCGGATATACCTTTCAGTTATATTTAGCCGGTACAACCACCAAAGTAGGTGCCATTACTAAAGCCATCAACATGGCGCCGGGAAGGTATTATACCATTATGGCCAATGGTTTGTATACCGATTATGTGGTGGGCTCTACCGGCATCACCTTAAAAGCCACAGCCAGGCCAACCGACCCGAAAGATTCTAACCGCCTGTTACCCGAAATATATTTTAATCCACCTGGTATAAGCTATTTCACTACTAAATAAAGTTATAGACCAATCAAAAGCCCCGGAAATATTTCGGGGCTTTTTTTGTTATTGGGATGACATCGTTCAATTTAGACGATTGCTTAGATAAGGCTTTAACGAACCTTTCAATTCTTTAAATGGTTTATAATGAGGGTTATGCTATAGTTAAGCGGAGAATTATTGGTTCGATGTATCCCGAAAAGTTGTGTTTGATGGAGAAGCTTATTGAACCGCTCGAAGAACGAAGTCGCCAATATAATCTACTTAATTAACAGTAAGTTAGATGAAAAGAATCGGGCAAAACTTGATTTTTTAAGCTTGTTCGATTCGAGAGCAGGACCGAACTGCTGACCTTAGGGTTATGAGCCTGAAATAAGTACAATTTTAACTATCCAATCAAGGAACTCTTATTTATATACTATCATATGGGATGATAGTCATCGTTAATTAAATGTATTAACATTGTATGATCAAAAACAACGGAGGCAGTCACATTTTCATGTAACTGCCTCGTTATCAGTAGCGGGGAGCAGGATCGAACTGCCGACCTTAGGGTTATGAATCCTACGCTCTAACCATCTGAGCTACCCCGCCTTTTTGTGTATCTCGCTCTTTTATAATGGTTTGATAAAAGAGTGGCCCTTAATAAATCAGTGGGCTTCCTTAAAAAGGTTTGCAAATATAGCAGAAATTCGTTTTCTTTAGAAAAAATGTTAACATTTACAGCTTTTAGAGCTCACAAGTATAAACCCAAATGTCCGAAAAAAAGAAATTTACCATTGAATATGAGATAAAATCGTCTCCACGTATACTGTTTTCCTTTCTGAGTGAGCCCAATGGATTAGCGCAATGGTTTGCCGATGATGTGAACATCAAGGACCAGGTTTATACCTTTACCTGGGATGGTGACGCCCAAAAAGCAAAGTTGCTTACCGTAAAAGAAAATAAGCTGGTTAGATTTAAATGGGTAGATGACGATGCGCAATTTTATTTTGAAATGGAAATTCTGCAGGATGAGCTAACCAATGATGTTGCCCTCAGTATTACCGATTTCGCAACAGAAGATGCTATTGCCGAACGTAAATTGATCTGGGATAACCAGATCGAATACCTCATCAGTGTATTGGGTGCTTAAAGAAACTTAATTTTAGCTAATTTTGTATCGTGAAACGCTATTTGTGCGTTAATGAAAATTAACGCACAAGCTGCTGCGTTATATCCTGTTGTACAAATTGCGTTAATGAAAAAGATACATCTTTTACTCCTAAAATCGTTTATAAGACCGTTTGTAAGTACGCTTTTCATCGTAATGTTTGTACTGTTGATGTTGTTTTTGTTTAAATACATTGACGACCTGATAGGTAAAGGTTTTGCCTGGTACACCATTCTTGAACTGATGTTGTATAACTCAGCTACAAACGTGGCTATGGCGCTGCCTTTATCGGTGTTGCTATCAACCATCATGACTTATGGCTCCCTTGGCGAAAATTACGAACTGGTAGCCATTAAGGCTGCCGGTATATCACTGCGCAGGGCCATGTATCCTATGATAGTGGTGGTAACTATCCTGAGTATCTCTGCCTTCTTCTTTTCAGATTATATGCTGCCGGTGGCTAACCTTAAATATTTTTCATTATTATATGATGCCCGTAAGCAAAAATCGGCCGATTTGTTACCTCAAATGGTTTTCAGCAATAGTTTTACCGGTTACACCATCCGTGTAAAAAGTAAAGATCCTGATGGGCAAAGGCTATATGGTATCATGATATACCAAAAAAGCCCCGATAATAATGGCAATAATACGGTTACTATAGCCCGTGAAGGGACCATGTTCCGTACCATGGGTGATAAATACCTGGTACTGAAATTAAAAGACGGCGTGCGATATGAGGAATCGGCACCTGATAATGCTACTTATAATTTCAGACAGCGCCTTTCTCGATTCCGCTTTAAGGAAACCGAACAGAAGTTTAGCCTGGATGGTCTTAAAATGAACCGTACCAATGAAAATGAATTTAGGACGGCATCACAGATGATGAACCTGAAGCAGTTAAGATCTTATGTCGATTCTGTACAACACCAGGTTGATGGCAGTATTGTACAGAATTATAAGCTTATTACGCCCTACCTGAAGTTTTTTAACATGCCGGCAAAACCCGCGGTTAAATATATACAGGCCGATAAAGCCGGGGTGCTGAAAAGTATGAAACTGAGCGACCAGGTAGTGGCCCTTTCAAGCGCTGCCTCAGAGATCCGTTCGGTAAAAGATATATTAAAAAACCGGACCGACCGCTATAACGACGATACACTTAATATACGGCGATATGCATCAGAGGTTCAAAAGAAGTTCACGCTTTCAGCGGCTTGCCTGGCATTATTCCTCATTGGTGCACCGCTGGGGGCCATTATCCGTAAGGGAGGATTGGGTTTGCCGGTGGTGATCTCTGTTATTTTTTTCCTGATATACTATATTATTTCTACCATAGGCGAAAAATCTGCAAGGGCGGGTAGTATATCCGTTGTTTTTGGTATGTGGGTGGCTATTATCATCCTTACTCCAATAGGACTATTCCTGTCATACAAAGCCGCTACAGACTCGGCGATATTTGATGTGGAGCTGTACAAAAGGTTTTTTAACAAATTAATTAAACGCAAGGCAACTAATTAGCCCTCATTCTTCGTAATCATTTATAGTAAGCCTGCTCCCTTGTTACCGAAAGGGATTTTACACAGTACCGACCAGAAACACTTTTATATATCATAAATTTGTTTAACTTTTAAAATGTTTTGTGGCTTATCTTTATTTAAGCCCAGTCAAATACTCATATAATGCTAAATACGATACAAGAAGCAATTGAAGATATAAAAGCCGGAAAAATGATCATTGTTGTTGATGACGAAGATCGGGAAAATGAAGGTGATTTTTTAACCGCGGCACGTAATGCCACACCAGAGGCCATCAATTTTATGGTGCGCCATGGCCGGGGCCTGGTATGCGCGCCTATTACGCAGCAACGTGCCCGCGAGTTGGAGCTGGAACCTATGGTGAGCCATAACACTACCTCGCATGAAACTAACTTTACAGTTTCTGTTGATCTGTTGGGTCACGGTTGTACCACAGGCATATCGGCATCAGACAGGTCAAAAACTTCTATGGCATTAATTGATCCGGCTACCAAACCAGAAGATCTGGGCAGACCCGGGCATATATTTCCGCTGATTGCCAAAGATGGTGGTGTATTGCGCAGAACCGGACATACCGAAGCTGCTATTGACCTGGCCGTTTTGGCTGGGTTTGAACCCGCAGGTGTTATATGCGAAATCATGAAAGAAGATGGCGACATGGCTCGTTTGCCCGATCTGTTGATAATGGCAAAAGAGTTCGATCTGAAGATCGTATCTATAAAAGACCTAATAGCTTACCGCCTAAATGCCGAAACCCTGGTACGAAAAGAAGTATCGGTAAAAATGCCAACCGAATGGGGCGATTTTGAAATGATAGGCTATACCCAATTAGATACAGGCGAAAATCATCTGGCCCTTATTAAAGGCACCTGGGAGCCCGATGAGCCAGTTTTAGTACGTGTGCACAGCTCATGTGTTACCGGCGATATTTTTGGCTCCTGCCGTTGTGATTGCGGTCCGCAGTTGCATAAGGCTATGGAGATGATCAGTAACGAGGGTAAGGGAGTTGTGGTATACATGAACCAGGAGGGACGGGGTATTGGTTTGATCAACAAACTAAAAGCTTATCACCTGCAGGAAAATGGTCTGGATACTGTGGAAGCTAATATTAAGTTAGGCTTTAAAATGGATCAGCGCGATTATGGTATCGGTGCGCAGATATTGCGTAGCCTGGGTATTTCCAAAATGCGTTTGATGACCAATAACCCTAAGAAGCGTGCTGGCCTGATAGGTTACGGTTTGGAGGTTGTTGAAAATGTACCTATCGAGATAGCATCAAACCCACATAACGAATCCTATTTGCGAACTAAAAGAGACAAGATGGATCATGCTATTATGCGTGATCACTGATCGTCGTCGTCGGGTTTGGTTGTTGGTGTGCCACCACCTGTTGTGGCAGGTGGTGCAGGTGTTGGCGTTACCGGAGCCCGGTCGCGCCTGCTGCGCCTGAATATGTTTCTGATGAACTCACCGAAGGTATCAAAATCGCGGGAGTATACTAAACCAAATCCGTTTACATATTGAAAATCAAGGTTGTTTAATGGATTAAGGGTGGTATTGTTTAATAACCTGTAAGAATACCTTGCTGTAAGGTTTCCATCTTTCCTGATCTGGTACAGCGCTTCAAAGTCTTTGGTTAAATTACCGTTAAACAAACTGCTGGTGGTATTGTTGAACAAATCATTTGAGCCGCTATTGTTATACAAGCTCCCGTTAAATGATAGTCTGCTGTTAAAAAATCTTACCGATGCATTGGCCTCACTGAGCGAACGGATGTTCAAATCAAAATCAAAGTTTTTGATGTGCGATTGTGATATCAGGCTGTTGAGCTTGTTAAAGGCAAATTCACTTATCATTTGGCCGGCAGTGCCTGCAATTAAATTGTTGTTATTATTATTTGATGTGAAACTGCGACGTACAATAATGTTAATAGCCTGTTGGCTACGGTTATTATTATCAGCCAGGTACGTAGCCAAATCGTCTTTTACCGAAGGATCGGTAGGGAAACTAAAGTCGAAATCAATGTTGGGCTGTAATAATGACTTGGTTAGTATCAACTCTGCCTGTACCAGTGTTTGCTGCGATGATGTTGGCGTTTGTAAGCCAGCCGCTGCATAAAGCGGAGCTTTGCTGGTACGTACTTCATAAAGCGCTTTCAGGTTTATTTCGGCGTTTGAAGGATTACCCGTCCACCTGATGGTACCACCCTGGTTTACCGTAAAGTTTTTGCTGATGAAGTTTTTAGCGGTAAACTCAAACTTACCTGTGGATATCAGGAAGTCGCCATACATTTCAAAATCGCCCAAACTGTTAATATTCAATTTTAAGTTATGGGCAACACCGCTGCCCTCGAGCAAACCATAATCGGTGGTTATTTTAACTACAGTTTTTTCATCAGCGCTTAAATCAAAATTTAATGTAACACCATTAAACGCACGGGTTTTATCCACCGCTTTAACAATATCCTTATGACCCACAAACCTGATAAAATCATAATCGCTGGCCGTTGATGAAGTGTTAAGCGGGATATTGAAAACCGTACCGGCCTCGGTATTAGCTTTGATATCGATCTTCATGTTATCAACAGGGCCTTTAAAACTAAATGTACCACTGCCATAAGCGATACCATAATAAAGGTGATTATCCTTAAATGTAGTATTTAAGGCCATCAGGTTACGGGCTAAAACAGATACTTCGATATCGGGATTCGACAGATTGTTCAGGTCCACCGTACCGTTAGCTGTGCCTGTACCTCCGCGTATATCCTTCAATACCATATTATTCAAATTGATGACGCTGTTATTCACGCTTAATTTGTTATTAACGGTATAGGCAGTTTTAAGGTAATTAACTGTAACGCCGGTGTTTTCAAGTGTTAGCGTGCCATTCAGCTGCGGATTTGATGGTTTTCCCGAAAGTTTCAGATCGGTTGAAATGTGCCCTTTTACGTTCGAAACCAGGTCTTTAATAAAAGGGGTAAAGATGATGGCCTCGGTTTGGTTCATCTTTATATCAAAGTCCAGGTTATCATCAGTTTCATGGCCAAAATAATAAGTGCCGCCAATGTTCATGGTCTCGAGCCCGCGGTTCAGGATATTCAGCTTCATGTCGGCCTGTTTACGGTCGTTACCCAGGTTCGATACCAGCTTCAGATCACCGATCAAGGTTCTGTTCATGGTTAGCGAATCAATATTCAGATGCGCGTCAATTCCTGGTGATTTGATAATAGATGTAAAATTAACATCACCGTTCAGATAGCCCCTCAGATATATTCCCGATGTTCTGGTCAGCTGATTAAGCGTTCGCATATTAAATTTTTCGAACGAGAGTTTCAGCTCATCAGCGGGGTTATCGGATATAAAGCCATTAATACGCACCTTTTGAGGACCGTTAGATAGCTCAAAGCCTGATACCTGGGTTTTGCCATCCAACAACCTGATACGTACTTGCTCCTGGATGTGCCATTTTTGTTTCTCCAGGATAACATCAGAAGGCAGCAGCTTTAATTTGGCGGTTGTATCGCGCCCAAATTCAACCAAACCGTAAAGGTCGAGCTGATTTACCGCGTTTTTATCCGACAGTTTAACGTTAAAGTTAAGGCTGTCGTTTTTCAGGAAGTTGGTAATGTTAATGTCTTTAATAAACAGGCTGTCAGTCAAGTCAACTTTTCGTAAGGATAAATTGAGGCCCAGCATATCTTCCGATGTGTTTTCATCAATAATGAAATCGTGAAATACAATTTTGCCATATTTAAATGTTTTAATATAGCCGGATAGGATAGCCGTTTTCTTTTCCGAGTCAAACTGACCTATTAAAGTGCCATGATCAGGTATTTTCAGGTCGGGCACAAATATAGCTGTAAGGGGATCCGTATTTTTAAGTGTAAGATTAAACGCAAACTGCTCCGGCTTGGGCGTAACAATAGTTGTTTTTAATGAGGGGATATATTTTTTGGCAATGGTTTTAAAATACGAAGGCAAAGTTGCCAGGTCAAAAGTACCCTTGATACTACCATCGGCAAAGTCAGATCGCAGATCTATTTCCCTGTTGTTTCCTGTCCCGGTTGAGGATAGGTACAAAGAATCAACCACATAATTATTACGCGGGTCAACAATTCTGGCGGGTGAAAGTAAAATATTACCCGAGATGTTAGCCAGGCTATTACCCGAAAATTTGGTCTTTAACTGGGTACTTATACTGATGGTATCTGTACTGAGTTTAAGCTTGTTCAGGTTGGCGTCTTTAATGTTTGCCACCAGATCGTATGAGGGGAGAGCCGGATTTAAATTGACACTACCCTTCAGGTCGAGCTTAACATTTTTATCATTGATGGTGATATGCCCATTGGCCAGCTTTTTAATGAACGAGCCATTTACGGTGAGATTGTTATATGTATAGTTGTTGTAGCTAATGTTAACAATACGGGCGTCAACCTTTTCGCGTAGACTTTTAAGCTCATCACCGCTGCCTTGTATGTCGGCATTAAAGGTGGTACGACCGAGGGATTTTTCATCAAGGAGGGTTCCAAGATCAAAATTGAAAGCATCCAGTTTGCCGCTGTAGCTGGGTATGTTTTTTTTGTCTATTTTAAGATTAATGTCGGTATCAAACCTGCCCAGCCCGGTTTTAAAAATACCATAAGCAACAAAATCATTCTGCAAACCATTAAATCTGCCTGTAAAATTGATATTACCAAATTTACCAATGATGGCCGGCGCCTGCATGGTAGCATTTCCCGAAAAATGGCTAAGCAGGTAGTCCAGGTCTTTTTTATTAGAAGCAACCTGCTCAAACTTCAGATCAAGGAAAGTATTATCCCAATCGGGCAAGCCACGTAAATTAAAATCACCTTTTATAAAGGTAGCCTGCCCTCCGCTAATGGTTACGTTCTTGGCTTTCAGGTTATTTACCAGTCCTTTAACTCTGCCTTCAATACCCAGATCAAATGTGGTTTTACCCATGCCGCTGGTAAAGTAGGCAATGTCTGTTGAGGAGATGCGTGATGATTTAAAGTCGGCATCCATGTTTACCCGGTTCTCGAAATCGTCAAAATCGTCAAATGATTTAAACCTCATCCGGAAATAATCTTTCAGATCCGAGTGCCGGGTTTGTAGGGTAAGGCGCTGCAGTAAAACCTGGTTGGTATCAATGGTAGTATGGGCTGTAAAATTCTTTACATAGAAGCCACTTTTTTCCTGTAATGTAAGATGCTGGATATTGCCCTTAAACAGATGGTTTTTGATATCCATGCCGGTTACCACCGTACTAAAATGACTTACGTCGATATCGTCAAAATTAACTTTGTTCTCTACGGTGTCAATCAGTTGGTTCTTGTACCGGAAATGAAAGTTATTGATGGCTATTTTATCAAAATTAAGCGTCCATGGTTTGCTGGCAGTTTTTTTGGCGGTGTCACCAGAATTAAAATAGTCAAGTATAAATTTCAGGTTGGTAGTGCTGTCTTTTTGCTTTTTGAGATAGAATGAGCCATTATCCAGCTCAATTGACTCAAAATTAATGGTGCGTTGTTTGATACTAAATAAAAGCGAAAAACCTTTAATATCAACAGCCAGCTTTGGAGTATTCAGCAAGGTATCGCGTTTTTTATCGAGAACATACAATCCCTCCAATACTACCGAAGTAAAAGGCCTGATGTACAGACTTTTGATGCTGACCGTGGTATGCAGCTCGTCAGAAAGATAGCCCGCGGCTTTTTTAGCGGCCCAGGTTTGTACAGGTTTATATTGAAGCGCCAGTAAAAGTATGCTTAGTGTCAATAAAATGAACAACACTATCCCTAACGCTATATTGAGTACTTTTTTAATAACTTTGCCTCTTTAATTAATGAATTAATGAATTAGTGAGTTAGTGAATAATTATCATCATTTACAATTCAGTTAAACGATGGTTTGCAATCAGCTAAATTAAATCACTAATTCACAAATTCACTAAATCAATAATTGAATAATAACGTGTCTGTAATTTTAGGAATTGAATCTTCATGTGATGAAACCTCTGCATCTGTTTGTGTTGATGGGGAGATATTGAGCAATGTAATTGCCAATCAAACCATTCACGAAGCATACGGAGGCGTTGTCCCTGAGCTTGCCTCAAGGGTTCATCAGCAAAATATTGTTCCCGCTGTACAACAAGCATTATTGAACGCAAAAGTAAGCAAAAATGATATTGATGCAGTAGCTTTTACGCGCGGACCGGGACTTTTAGGTTCACTTTTAGTAGGTGTATCATTTGCCAAGGCATTTGCACTGGCCAAAAACCTGCCGCTTATTGATATAAATCATATGCAGGCGCATATTCTGGCCCATTTTATTGGTGATCATAAGCCTTCATTTCCGTTCTTGTGTCTTACCGTATCAGGCGGGCATACGCAGATAGTTTTGGTTAGAGATTATTTTGATATGCAGGTAATTGGCCAAACGCTTGATGATGCCGCGGGCGAGGCGATGGATAAAACCAGCAAGATATTAGGTTTGCCTTATCCAGGAGGCCCGCTAATTGATAAATACGCACGCCAGGGTAACCCAGATGCTTACAAATTTCCGGAACCGCAGATCCCCGGTCTGGATTTTAGCTTTAGCGGATTGAAAACATCTATCTTGTATTTCATACGGGATAATGTAGCTAAGAACCCGGATTTCATCAACCAGAACCTGCCTGATATCTGCGCCTCGGTTGAAAAACGTATAGCTACTATACTGCTTAATAAACTGCAGAAAGCAGCACGGGAATATGGTATAAAACAGATCGCTTTAGCTGGTGGCGTATCGGCCAATACTGGCTTGCGTTTAGGCTTACAGGAACTTTGTACTAAAAATGGCTGGGAGAGTTTTATACCCAAAATGGAGTATTGTACCGATAACGCGGCTATGATAGCTATTGCCGGTTACTATAAATATTTAAAAGGTGAATTTGCCGGACAGGAAATTGCTCCACTGGCAAGGATGCCTTTTTAATTAGTGATTTACTGAATTAATGATTTAGTGAATTGAAAAAAATTTATGTTGTATTAATAATTCAATAACTCATTAATTGGCCATAATCACTAATTCATTAAATCACTAATTCAATAATTAAAAAAACATGAATACTCCTTCATTGATTTTCTGGGCGGTTTTTGTGTTGCCGCTGGTTGCTTTTTTAGTATGGCTGATGCGTCAGGACAAGAAGAAAGGTGTTACCGGACTTATTGTATTGACCATTATTGTGGTTGGTGGCATAGTTTATATGTACCTGAAAACGGGTGGGCAGTAAGTAGTTGATTTTTGGATCCCCGGACCTTTAGGATTAAGAGATTGGATTGTGATGAAGCCCGAAAATAACTGGAAGTATATATCGCTTTTCAATCTGGAGAAAACCCGTGTGGATAATCCGGGTGAAGCGCCAACAAGACTGGTTACCCGTTGTACGGAATTGGTAAAAATACCGCTCAATGAATATTCAATTGAAGATTTGAGACTTATGATAGGGCAGGAGCTGGGTTTGTCTTATCTGGTACCTCTTGCCATTGAAAAGCTTACTGATGATTTATTCGCTGAGGGCGATCTGTATGAAGGTGATTTGTTGGCCAACGTGTTAAAGATTAATCGCACTTTTTGGAAACAAAATCCTGATCTGTGGACGCAAGTAGATAACCTCATCGTGAATAGAAAATATGAGATCGATAAGCTAAAGATCTCTGTAGAAAAATTCTATAACTAAATTGAGATTCTAATCAGGATAGAACAAAAAAGCCTTAAGCCCGTCTCATAAGTAATTATGAGACGGGCTCTTTTATATGATTAAGAGCAATTACTTCCCAAGCCGTTCTTTCAAATAATGGCCGGTGTGTGATTTCTTCTCTTTGATCAGATCTTCGGGTATGCCTTCAAACACAACCTTTCCGCCGCGGTCGCCACCTTCGGGTCCAATGTCAATGATCCAGTCGGCGCACTTAATCACATCCATATTGTGCTCTATTACAATAATGGTATTACCATGATCAAGCAGCGCGTCAAATGATTTGAGCAGCTTTTTAATATCGGCAAAATGCAAGCCTGTAGTAGGCTCATCAAAAATAAATAGTGTTTTATTAGTATTGTTACCCTTTACCAGGAACGATGCCAGCTTAATGCGCTGGGCCTCACCTCCGGATAGCGTATTTGACGATTGGCCCAACTGTACATACCCCAAACCTACATCAACCAAAGGTTTTATTTTGGCAATGATCTTTGGCTCTTTGGCAAAAAATACCAGGGCCTCATCAATGGTCATGTGCAGCACTTCGGCTACATTTTTTTCATTGTAGGTTATATCCAGTATATGTTGTTTAAAACGGTTACCTCCGCAGGTTTCGCAGGTCAGAAAAATGTCGGCCATAAACTGCATCTCTATCTTCACTTCACCTTCGCCCTGGCAAACATCGCAGCGGCCACCTTCAACGTTAAAGGAGAATGCCGAGGGTTTTAATCCCGCGGCTTTAGCTGCCGGTTGTGAAGCATAAAGGTTACGGATCTCATCCCATGCTTTTACATAAGTAACCGGATTTGAGCGTGATGAACGACCTATAGGGTTTTGGTCAACCAGTTCTACCTGTTCTATTTTGGCATAGTCGCCATCAATACCATCATATGAGCCGGTTTGCTCACCCGAGTAATTGCCCAATGCTTTTTGCAGTGCTGGTGCCAGGATGCGTTTTACCAGACTGGTTTTACCCGAGCCTGATACACCCGTAACTACAGTAAGAACCCCTAATGGGAATTTAGCTGTAACATGCTGCAGGTTATTCTCACGCGCGCCTTTGATCTCGATGTAATCATTCCACTTACGGCGATGTATTGGTATGGTGATAGATTCACGGCCACTCAGGTATTTACCTGTTAAGCTGTGTTCATCCTTTAATATCTCTTTATAAGTTCCCGTGAAGATCAGTTCACCCCCATGAGTCCCGGCTTCGGGGCCAATGTCAATGATATGGTCTGCGGCTTCCATGATCTCCTCCTCATGCTCTACCACCAATACGGTATTGCCCACATCGCGCAATGATTTTAATACGCTGATGAGACGTTGGGTATCACGAGGGTGCAGCCCGATACTCGGCTCATCCAATACATATACCGAACCTACCAGACTACTGCCTAACGAGGTGGCCAGGTTAATACGCTGTGACTCACCGCCGGATAGGGTATTGGACAAGCGGTTGAGTGTTAAATAGCTCAATCCCACATCATTTAAAAACGACAAGCGATTGGTGATCTCCATCAGCAGGCGTTTACCCACTTTGGCATCGGTTTCGTTTAACTGTAAACTTTTGAAAAATTCAAGGGCTTTATCCAATGGCATTAATACCACATCGGTAATGGAGCGCTCGCTGATCTTTACATATGAGGCATCTTTACGCAGGCGACTGCCCTTACATTCCGGGCAGGTAGTTTTGCCGCGATAGCGCGACAGCATCACCCGGTATTGGATTTTATAGGTCTGCGCCTCCATTTCCTGGAAAAACTCATCAAGGCCACGAAAATATTTATTACCTGTCCATAATAGGCGTTGTTGTTTTTCGGTTAGCTGATTGTACTGACGGTGTATAGGGAAATCAAACTGCAAAGCGTGTTTGATCAGCATATCGTTCCACTCGCGCATCTTTTCGCCGCGCCACGGGGCAATAGCACCCTCATAAATACTTTTACTTTTATCAGGGATCACCAGGTCTTCGTCAATACCAATTACTTTGCCATAGCCCTCACATTTTTTGCAGGCGCCATAAGGATTGTTAAAGCTGAAAAAATTAGGTGTAGGCTCTTCGAATTTAATGCCATCAAGTTCAAAGCGGTCGCAAAAAAAGCGTTCCTGTTCGCCGTCGGCATCAGGTTCCTGGTAGCGTACATAGCAATCACCCTTACCCTCAAAAAAAGCGGTCTGCACCGAATCGCCCAGGCGGCTTATGGTTTCGTCTTCTTCATTTTTTGATATACGGTCAATCACAATTCTAACGCCGGGGTAATGAGTTGGAGTTTCCTCTTCAGTAGTTACTGGTTCATCGCTTTCGGCTTTAGCCTTTTTGCCTTTAGCTTTTTTCTCGCCATGAACTTCAGCCACTAAAGAAGTATTATCAATGGATTCATCCTCCAGTAGAGCTTCAATTTTTGATAGCTTGTTCAGATACTCCACCCGTACAAAGCCTTTTTGCATTAAAACGGCCAGCTCTTCTTTTAGGCTGCGGTTATTATGCGGATATAATGGCGCTAAAACGGTTACCTGGCTCTCGTTGGGTAGGGATAATATAAAGTTTACCACATCAGTAACAGAATCCTTCTTTACGATTTGGCCAGATACCGGGGAAATAGTTTTGCCAATGCGCGAGAACAACAGTTTTAAATAATCGTATATCTCGGTCGATGTACCCACCGTTGAACGCGGATTGGAGGTGATCACCTTTTGTTCAATAGCTATAGCAGGGGCTATACCTTTAATATAGTCAACATCTGGCTTGTTCATGCGTCCCAGGAACTGGCGCGCGTAGGAAGAAAGACTTTCTACATACCTGCGCTGACCTTCGGCATATAAAGTGTCAAAAGCAAGTGATGACTTACCCGAACCTGACATGCCCGTAACTACAACCAGTTTGTTTTTGGGAATAGCGACATCCATATTTTTAAGGTTGTGTACACGCGCTCCTTTAATAATGATATGTTTCTGCGGATCTTTTTCTGCTTCTTTAGTCATTCTTTGAATTAGTTCATTAGCTGGTTCGTGGTTCGGGTAACCTGGTTCGTGATATGCTTTTTATCAAAGAACTCTTTATAAAAACAGGCATGATCCCGGAACCTCGAGCCTCATACCCCGAACCTCTTTCACCGAAATGCAAAAATCCTAAAATATTTAGCAGAATCCAAATGGGTTTTACTTTGTTTCGGGATTTACTCTAAATAAATTTCTGAGTTTACAGTTCGCTGACTTTTAAATATTTAATAGCCTGGAATGGCGACAGTTGACAAACTTTTTAAGATGGGGGATTAAACCATCGCCAGCCATTCCTGTCAAACCCCTGGACAGGTGTCAGAATTATGAATAATGAAGCTGTTCATAAGCCAAATGAACCTGATTAACAGAAGTAAGTAAAAAATATAATTTGTTTTTTAGCTGGGAATTTGTTTTATTTGAAGTAACAATTTCTTAACCCCTAAGGAGCACGCTATAGAATATACTTTACTTTGTAAGTTTTTAACTAAAAATTAAGTTTAAAGTAGTACTTTCTATGGATTTTCAATTGAAAAGTGATCAGGATCTAATCCATCTATACATTGCCGGTGATGAAGCTGGGTTAGTGGAGTTGATCAGACGATATCAGACCAAAATATATACCTCTATTTACCTGCTTGTAAAAGACGAGTATCTGGCCGAGGATATTTTTCAGGATACCTTTATAAAAGTTATCAATACGCTGAAAGCTGGAAAGTATAACGAAGAGGGTAAGTTTTTACCCTGGGTGACCCGAATTGCGCACAATTTGGTTATTGACCACTTCCGTCGCGAAAAGCGCGCGCCTATGATAAGCAATGGCGACGATTTTGATATTTTTGAAGTATTGGGTAATTATGATGAAAGCACCGAGGATCGGATGGTACGCGAGCAAACGCATAAAGACCTTAAAACGCTGATACAGCTTTTACCATCAGAGCAAAAAGAGGTATTGATCATGCGCCACTTTGGCGATATGAGCTTTAAAGAAATTGCCGATATTACCGAAGTAAGTATCAATACCGCTTTAGGCCGGATGCGTTATGCCCTCAATAATCTCCGCAAAATGATGCAAAGCAAAGAGTTAAGTTTAAAAAATTAATCAGAAACCATTGGGTTATTGGGCCGGTGATTTGTTAGTTAAATGACAAAGCTGATCAATAACCCAATGTTTTATGACAAATAGCTTAACTTATTCACTTTGGATGATAAAAATTAACCTTTAAAAAAAATTTCATTTAATTTTCATTTAGTAAAATATTATCTTTAAGTCGCCGTTATAAATCATATAAAATTTACAGCAAAATAAGCTTATGGATGAAACTTTTACAACAACGTTAAATGGAATTGCCAACAGGGCTCTGATGGATGAGAATGCACAAGAAAATCTGGGTGCCGACGAGTTGATATTTTACAACTCAATTCGCGCTGATTTGGACCTTTTAAACAAAAAACCAAAGGTACAAACTATACACCAGATACTTGACTACTCAAAAAGCCTGCGTTAAGTATTCCGAACTTGCTGGTTCATAGATCATAATTGTTGATGGAGGCGGATGTTTGAAAAAACTGAAACCGAAATCCAACATGATTTATGAACCTTTCTATTTTATATGGATTTTGTAACTAATAATATAGTTTAATATATATTATAATATATATTATCTGCGGAAGCATAATCTTTACCCTGAAAACTTTCTTAATTTTAAAAATGCTTAAGGCCGAACGTTACCGCCATTTTGTTGAATATTTTTCAAAGAACCAACCCAATCCCGTTACCGAGCTGCATTACAATAATCCTTTTCAATTATTGGTAGCGGTGATCCTGTCGGCACAATGTACCGATAAGCGCATTAACCAGGTTACACCAAAGCTGTTTGAGCGCTTCCCGACACCAGA
Source organism: Mucilaginibacter sp. RCC_168 (assembly GCF_041355315.1). Lineage (NCBI taxonomy): Bacteria > Pseudomonadati > Bacteroidota > Sphingobacteriia > Sphingobacteriales > Sphingobacteriaceae > Mucilaginibacter > Mucilaginibacter sp. RCC_168. The sequence continues at coordinate 95,149 of NZ_JBFUPN010000015.1, read as the reverse complement.
GGCTCTGGCAGCATCAACCCCCGAGGAGGTTTTTACTTATATCCGTAGCGTTAGCTATCCTAATAATAAGGCCAAACATTTAGTGGGCATGGCAAAAATGCTGGTAGATGTTTTTAACAGTGAGATACCGGCAGGCATCGAGAACCTGCAAAAAATGCCTGGGGTAGGGCGTAAAACCGCCAATGTTATCGCATCCGTAATTTTTGAAGAACCGGCAATGGCTGTTGATACGCATGTGTTTAGGGTGGCTAACCGTATCGGTCTTACCCATAATGCAACCACGCCACTGGCGGTCGAAAAACAATTGATTAAACATATCCCCAAAGAATATATAGGTGTTGCCCATCACTGGCTCATATTGCATGGCCGGTATATTTGCCTGGCGCGAAGCCCAAAATGCGAAATATGCCCATTAACCTGGTTCTGCAAATACTATGAACAGCATAATACCGAAACAGCCTTGCTAAAAGCGGAAGCAGCCAAAATTAAAAAAGCCAAAGAAGCTAAAAAGAAAAAAGCATTGAATACGATTACTAAAGAGCTTAAGAAGCGAAGTGTGGATAAAGATATTTGATTGTTATTAGCAGGTTGATTAAGTTTATCAATAAGTAACCCAAGCGTCATTGCGAGACACGAAACAATTCCCGATAAGCAGAGCCGCTCTGCAAGTAGAGGGTTGCCACGCTACGCTCGTATTATAGGTCTACGATATATCCAAATTTTATTTAAAAGAGTTGCTTTTAGGCAACTCTTTTATAGTTCTCCACATACATTTCACCTCTTTTCACCAGAGAGAACATCCTAAGAATCAATTTGAATTTCACATTGTTAAGCACCAACGAGTAATCTTTTCTTTTGAGCAAGCGTTCTGCGTATGTATGAATTTCAGGGTCATGAATGATAGCCGTTTTTGCAGCCTGATTAAGCTCCTGCTTAAGCTCTTTATTAGCCATATGGCTCACCCTGTTTTTTCCTTTAATACTGGTTCCTGACCTGTGCTCAAATGGGATCACGCCTACAAACACGGCGTACTGCCTGGCGTTTTCAAAGCTTGTAAAGTTCTCTGTATAAGCCAACGTCATCCAGGCATTTATCGGACCTATACCTTTGATACTCGTTAATATCCGGTAGTTTTGATACATGGATGCATCCGCCTTGATCAGGGCAATGATCTCAGCTTCTATCTCCTGGATATATTGTTCGTTCTGTTTTACCTTCTTAGTGCCTATGCGGATGACTGTATCCTTTTGGCTTACCTGATACATGTACCGCCGCTCTTTAATAGTAGCGATAAATCCGGCTTTCTCCCTGACTAATCTTTTTCTAAACGAAAGTAGTTGCCTGATTTTTAATATATTATTATTCAATGGTTTGGATAATTCCAGACGTTTAATCTTTTCTTCTCCATATTGTCCGATCCTGAATGAATCAACCTTGTCGTTTTTGCCACGGATCATACCCATTGATCTTTTGATCTCCAGACCCGAAATACGACAAAAAGCGATTTGGTGGGCCGTACAAAACTGTAAAAAACGATATTCATAACCTCCGGTATATTCCAGGATAACCAGGCTTTCCCTAACATTGATCTCATGGCTTTTACACCACTTTTTTAATACGCTAAATCCTTTGCTGCTGTTTTCAATTTGAATGTGCTCAAGGCGTTCTGCACAACTGATGTCCAGTGTCCGTTTTGAAACATCTACTCCCAGGATAACATTGTAAGCTTCCATACGTTTATCTTTTAATATTCATTAAAAGATTGCCTTTTGCCAATAACCTTTGATAGCACAAAGTAAGTATTATAGCTGGGCCTTGGGCAATCATAAAAGGTAGGGAACTAATACGAGCGATAGTTCAACATACTAAGCAATGACTATAGTTCACCCTGCCTTTTATAATAACGTTTTCCACAAAGTTTTTAGTTCTTAACACCCCCCTGCACCCCCCATTCCAACAATAGCAATCTTTATTCTTTTTCTTTGATAGACCAAAGGCAATGACGGCGGCATAAAAAATAAATTACTAAAAAAATTAGTATTTTTAAATAAAACATTTATATATTTGTTTTAGAAAATTTTAAGATGAGCAATACAGATAAATTGAAGGCACTACAGCTTACTTTAGATAAGCTGGAAAAATCATACGGAAAAGGTACCATCATGAAATTGGGTGATTCCGTTATTGAACCTACAGAAGTAATATCAACCGGCTCTTTAGGCCTGGATATCGCTTTAGGTGTTGGCGGTTTACCTAAAGGAAGGGTTATAGAAATATACGGACCTGAATCCTCTGGTAAAACCACCCTGGCTATACATGCCATTGCCGAATCGCAGAAAAAAGGTGGTATTGCCGCGTTTATTGACGCGGAGCACGCCTTCGATCGCTTCTATGCTAAAAAATTAGGTGTTGATGTAGAGAACCTGCTGATCTCACAGCCAGACAACGGTGAACAGGCATTGGAAATTGCCGATAACCTGATCCGCTCTGGCGCTATAGATATTTTGGTTATTGACTCTGTTGCCGCGTTGGTACCTAAAGCGGAGATTGAAGGTGAAATGGGCGACTCGAAAATGGGTTTGCACGCGCGTTTAATGTCGCAGGCTTTGCGTAAATTAACAGGTACTATCAGCAAAACCGGGTGCTGCTGTATATTTATTAACCAGTTACGCGATAAGATAGGTGTAATGTTTGGTAACCCTGAAACCACTACCGGTGGTAATGCCCTGAAATTTTACGCTTCGGTGCGTTTGGATGTACGCCGTATATCACAAATTAAAGATACCGAGGAGGTATCAGGTAACCGTGTTAAAGTGAAGATCGTTAAAAATAAAGTTGCTCCTCCCTTCCGCATAGCAGAGTTTGATATTATGTTTGGCGAAGGTATTTCAAAAGTTGGTGAGATCATTGACCTGGGCGTTGAGTACAACATCATTAAAAAAGCGGGTTCATGGTTCAGCTATGGCGAAACCCGTTTAGGTCAAGGTCGTGATGCCGTTAAACAACTGATCCTGGATAACCCGGAACTACAGGAAGAACTGGAAACCAAAATTAAAGAAACCGTTACCGGCGAAAGTTTGGTTGAAGAATAAGTTGATTTCGGATTTCGGAATTTCGATTTCGGATTTGTGATATTGAAAAGCCTTCTCACTTGGGAAGGCTTTTTTATTTGTACTAAAATTCTCTTGTCATGCTGAACGGAGTGAAGCATCTATTATATAACATACAAATTGATGAATAGATCCTTCGCTGCGCTACCCATGACATGTTTAGTAAACCGTGTAAAGACTTACGAAGTTTCAAAAACTTCGTAAGTCTGGCATCAACACCTAATATGTCATTTTCACCTTCAGAATCCAGCGGATTTTATAACTCAGGATGACAAACTTATTAAGTGCCTATTGACAAGAAGGCTAATCATCTTCATCCACAAGTAATAAATCACTAATTCAATAAATCACTAATTCAATAATTAATATATTTAGCTCTGCATGAATAAATGGGGCTTACTATTATTTTCTGTACTGTTCATTCAGTTTGGCGCCTGCAATAATACGGCCCCTGATTCTGGTAAAACTGTTTTCAATATTAACCTGGAAGAGGGCCTTACTTCGCTTGATCCGGCTTTCTGCCGTAATCACTATACTATTTGGATGGATAACCAGGTTTTTAATGGCCTGGTGCAAATTAATGATAGTTTGAAAGTGATTCCCTGTATTGCTAAAAACTGGGATATATCTGCCGATGGTCTTTTATATACCTTTCATCTACGTAATGATGTGTATTTCCATGATGATCCGCATTTTGCAGGCGGTGTAGGTCGCAAGGCTGTAGCATCAGACTTTGTTTATAGTTTCGGGCGATTGATTGATCCAAAAGTAGCCTCGTCCGGTTCCTGGATCTTTAGTGATAAAGTAGAAGACAAAAACTCATTTACCGCACTAAACGACAGTACTTTCAACATCAGGCTTAAACAACCATTCGCGCCTTTTTTAAGTATGCTTACGGCACAGTATTGTTCTGTTGTACCAAAAGAAGTAGTAGAGTTTTATGGGAAAGATTTCAGAAGCCACCCCGTTGGTACCGGCCCGTTTAAGTTTAAATATTGGAAAGAGGGAGAGGTGCTGGTTCTACTCAAAAATGAAAAATACTGGGAGAAGGACAGTAAAGGTAATCGTTTACCTTATCTGGATGCGGTTAAAGCCAGCTTTATTGCCGATAAACAAACCTCGTTCCTGGAGTTCATCAAAAGGAAACTTGATTTTTTAAACGATATCGACGGCAGCTACCGTGATGATATCCTGACCAAATCGGGTAAAGTAACACAAAAGTATAAAGGCAAGTTTGTTTTAAATACCGCGCCATACCTTAATACCATGTACCTGGGTATCCTGGTTGATTCCAACCTGGCTATCGTTAAAAAGTCGCCGCTCAAGATATTGAAAGTACGGCAGGCTATTAATTATGCCATCGATAGGCAGAAGATGATGAAATACCTGCGCAACAGTATGGGTACGCCTGGCTATGCTGGTTTTATTCCCGAAGGTATGCCAGGTTTTAGTAAAAATGTAAAAGGATATACTTATGACCCTGAAAAAGCGCGGCAGCTATTGGCTGAAGCCGGTTTTCCAGACGGTAAAAATTTGCCTGAAATTTCATTGGCTACCACGGTGGGCTATCGTAGCTTGATTGAATACGTACAAGGTCAGTTAGATAGGATAGGTATTAAAACCAACGTAGAGATCACTCAGGGGGCCAGTTTGCGGGAATTGGTATCGAAAAACGGCATCAACTTTTTTTACGGTCAATGGATAGCCGATTACCCGGATGCTGAAAATTATCTGTCGGTATTTTATTCAAAAAACAAGATCCCCTTTGGACCCAATTATACCGGGTTTAATAATAAAAAATTTGACGCGTTGTTTGAGCAAACCTATCATGAAAAAAATGATGCCGCACGTTATACCCTGTATCAGCAAATGGATGGTTTGGTCATGGAGCAATCGCCGGTGGTGGTATTATACTATGATAAGCTGGTGAACTTGTATCAGAATAATATTAGCGGTTATAGCCTGAATGGGCAAAATTTGTTAGTGTTGAAAAGAGTGAAAAAGGCTCCCTGATTTTGAATAATACATCTTTCTACCTATATGAATACACAAAATGCAGCTTACTGGGTTCAACGATTAACGTTGCAACCACATCCCGAAGGTGGGTATTATAAAGAAATGTTCCGGTCGGAACAACAAGTAAACCGGGTCGGCGAAACAGCTATTAAACAGGCTTGTACATCTATCTATTATTTGCTGGAAGGTGAAGATTTTTCGGGTTTTCACAGATTGGTATCAGATGAGCTTTGGTACTTTCATGCGGGCTCGCCGCTCTATATCCATATGATCGATGCTTCCGGAAGCTATTTCCTGCAGGAACTTTCGGCATCAGATACAGGAAGCCTTTCTGTCATCATACCCGGTGGCGCCTGGTTCGCATCCGAAATTCCATCGAAAGAAGGCTTTAGCCTGGTAAGTTGTGCCGTGGCTCCGGGGTTTGATTTCAGTGAATTTGAAATGGCGGTTAAAGAAGATATGATCACTACGTATCCTCAGTTTAGCGAATTATTTAACAGGCTTTGTCGATAAGTATTTTTAACTATTAACATCTACATCCGCACATATATGAGCGAAAAAATAATAGGTATCATGGGTGCCATGCATGAGGAAATTAACAGCATCCTTCATCTGATGACGGGTGTCGAAGAGATTTCCTTCGGCAGAAGAACATACTATACCGGCACCATCCACAATATCAAAACGGTGGTGGTTTTTTCAAGATGGGGCAAAGTTGCTGCAGCCACTACAGTCACCAGTCTGATCACCAGGTTTAACGTTACCGATCTGATATTTATTGGTGTCGCCGGTGCTATCCATACCGAATTGAAAATAGGAGATGTGGTTATTGCCGACCGGCTGATCCAGCATGATATGGATGCCCGCCCGCTAATGCCGCGGCATGAAATTCCGTTGTTAGGGCTAACTTATTTTGAAAGCGATCCTGATTATATCACTATTGCGAAAAGGGCGATAGATGCCATTATAGGCGATAATATTCACTCATTTATTGAAGAGCATGAAATAGAACAATTTTCACTGCAAAATACCCGGGCATTTAAAGGAACCGTAGCCAGCGGTGATAAATTCTTTGCCGATCAGGCCGACAAGGAACAGTTGCATGCTGCTATCCCAGATATACTCTGTGTAGAGATGGAAGGTGCTGCCGTAGCCCAGGTATGCTATGAATATAAGATCCCCTTCGTGGTTTTAAGAATAATCTCAGACGAATGCAATGAGAATTCATCCATTGACTTTCCAGACTTTATCAAAAATGTTTCCAGCAAGTATGCCTATGAGATCATTAGGAATATGTTTACGTTAAGTTCCGGCCTCGCCTTATAAACGTTTAGTCACGTTGCCCTTTCATTCTATATTAATGTGATTATTGGTATATTTAAATTATAATGAGGGCTCGATTAACGAAAATAAAAACCGCTAAAACCAAACCTCAGAACACAGCCGGACTAACCCCAAAGGAAGCGCGTCAGGCTAATCTGATAGTTTGGATGATTTTCATACTCCTTGGTCTATTTGTTATAGTGATGGGCTTGATTTATGGTTTTCCACATTCAAGGCTGGGAAGGTTTACGCAATATGATTAATTGCTGCCAAACGAGCTATAACAGATCGCAAACTATTATTAACAAAAAAGCCTCCCGAAAAGGAGAGGCTTTTTATATTAGCTTTCAGCTTTTACCTTTCGGGCTTCAGCTTAAGAAGCCATTTGCTTGCGGATGATGTTCAGCGCGCCGCCGGCTTTAAACCATTCAATTTGCTGTTCGTTATAAGTATGATTTACCGGGAACGAATCAACAGAGCCATCTTTGTGATGTAATACTACGGTTAACTGTTTGCCAGGGGCAAAAGTAGTTAAACCGTCAATATCGATGGTGTCGTCTTCCTGAATTTTATCATAGTCGTTGGAATCCGCAAAGGTGATACCTAACATGCCTTGTTTTTTAAGGTTGGTTTCGTGAATACGGGCAAATGATTTTACCAATATGGCACGTACACCCAGGTGACGTGGCTCCATAGCCGCATGCTCACGTGATGAACCTTCGCCATAGTTTTCGTCGCCTACTACTACAGTGCCAATGCCATTCGCTTTGTAATCGCGTTGGGTAGCCGGTACCGGACCATATTCGCCGGTCAGCTCATTCTTCACGCTATCGGCAGTATTGTTAAAGTAGTTGATAGCGCCGATCAGCATATTGTTAGATATGTTATCCAGATGACCACGGAATTTTAACCATGGACCAGCCATAGAGATATGGTCGGTAGTACATTTACCTTTGGCTTTGATCAGCAGCTTTAAACCTTTCAGATCGGTACCTTCCCATGCTTTAAATGGCTCCAGCAATTGTAGACGTGATGATTTTGGATCAACAATAACAGATACTTTGCTGCCATCTTCGGCTGGTGCCTGGTAGCCTGCATCTTCAACTGCATAACCTTTTACAGGCATTTCTATACCTTGTGGCTCATCAAATTTTACCTGCTCACCGTTTTCGTTGGTTAGGGTATCGGTTAATGGGTTGAAGGTTAAATCACCGGCGATAGCGAAAGCAGTCACAATTTCTGGCGATGCTACGAAAGCGTGGGTATTAGGGTTACCATCCTGGCGTTTAGCGAAGTTACGGTTAAACGAAGTGATGATAGAGTTTTTGCGGTTAGGATCGTCGGTATGACGGGCCCATTGACCAATACATGGCCCGCAGGCGTTAGCCAATACCACACCACCCATTTGATCAAAAGTATTCAGGTAGCCATCGCGTTCAACGGTGTAACGTACCTGCTCAGATCCTGGTGTAATGGTAAACTCAGCTTTGGTTTTTAAATGTTTATCGATAGCCTGTTTCGCGATAGAAGCAGAACGGGTGATATCTTCGTATGATGAGTTGGTGCAAGAACCAATCAACCCAACTTCTAACTTGGTAGGCCAGTTGTTTTCTTTAACAGCTGTCGCGAATTTAGAGATAGGCCATGCCAGATCCGGAGTGAACGGACCATTTACGTGTGGCTCCAGCTCAGACAGGTTAATTTCGATAACCTGATCAAAATATTGCTCAGGATTAGCGTAAACTTCTTCGTCGCCGGTTAAGTGTGCTGCTATTTTATCAGCAAGGTCGGCAATATCGCCGCGTTTAGTGCCTCTCAGGTAGATAGCCGCTTTTTCGTCATATCCGAAGATAGAAGTAGTAGCGCCAATTTCGGCACCCATATTACAGATGGTACCCTTACCTGTAGCTGAAAGTGAGCGTGCACCTTCGCCAAAATATTCAACAATAGCGCCGGTACCACCTTTTACAGTAAGAATACCAGCTACTTTTAATATAACATCTTTTGCTGAAGTCCAGCCAGAAAGTTTTCCAGTTAATTTAACACCAATCAATTTAGGGAATTTAAGCTCCCAAGGTAAACCTGCCATTACATCACAAGCATCGGCACCACCAACACCAATAGCAATCATACCCAAGCCACCGGCGTTAGGCGTATGTGAGTCGGTACCGATCATCATACCACCCGGGAAAGCATAATTTTCTAAAACAACCTGGTGAATAATACCAGCGCCTGCTTTCCAGAAACCAATACCGTACTTATCAGAAACAGAGGCCAAAAAATCATAAACCTCGCGGTTTACATCAACAGCTGTATTTAAATCGGCAACGGCGCCAACTTTTGCTTGTATCAGGTGATCGCAATGTACGGTAGACGGAACAGCAACCTGCGGACGGCCAGCCTGCATAAACTGCAAAAGAGCCATTTGGGCAGTAGCATCCTGCATAGCTACACGGTCTGGTGCAAAATCAACATAATCCACTCCGCGGCCAAATGCTTTTTGAGCATCGCCTTCAGAAAGGTGGGCATATAAAATTTTCTCGGTTAAGGTTAGATGTTTACCGGTCGCTTTACGGGCAGCATCCACACGGGTGCTGTAGCGATCGTAAACTTTTTTGATCATATCTAAATCAAAAGCCATTTGTATTTGATTTTTAGGTGAAAAGTAAACGAATTGATACCAAACCCAGTACCTGGGCTCAGAGGGGCGAATTTACAAAAATTACAGCTAAAAGCTGTCTGTCAATTGTGTAAATGTTATTTGGAGCTATTCTAAATAGGAACCAGGTAGGGGAGTTTGCAGTTATCGGTTGGCAGTTTGTGAACTAAAGAATGTCTATATCACAAACGGATTGTTTAGTTTTAACGAAGGTATTTTTGAAAGCCAGCTCTATCGTTACTAATAAGTATCAAGTTCATACAGATAGCAGTAGCGGCTATTATAGCATCCGGCAATTTTAAATTAAACGATTTGCGCATTTCAATAGTCTTTACTTTGATGCTATTTTCCAGTTCAATGACAAAGCTATCTGCAACGAAATTCTTTAAAATAACTATGTCATTTTCAGATGCAGTTTTCCAACATAAAAGCTCAATTTCGGTTATCACAGATATAGCGGGTTGATATTCGTTAATGATGTTACTCATTAATTCTTGAGCCCCTTCGGAAAAATCATTCTGAAGATAGTAAATGACGCATTCGTATCCCACAGATATTTTAATCCCATTCGTTACGCAGGCTGTTTAATTGCTTATCTATTTCCTCTTTAGATTGTTTAGACATAACACCGCTATACTTGTCTGCCAGGCTTGAAGATGCTATTATAGCGGATTGGGTATCGTTTTTAATTCGAATGATCTTTAACGCCTCAAGATCCTTCAATAGATTGAAAGCCTCGTCTTTAAGTATATCTAACGTTACTGTTCTCATCTTTAAGCGTATAATAGGTAAAGTTAATAAAATATTTTCAACCCACTCAACCCAATACCCCAAAACTATACCCCGCTTTACTCCAAACTTCCAAAGCCCTGGGCAGTGCATATTTCACCCGGTCATACGCTTTCAGGCTGTCATGAAACACGATGATCGATCCCGCTTCAGTATGTTTCAATACATTTTGCAGGCAAGCTTCGGGACTAAGCTTAATGTCGAAATCGCCGCTTAGTACATCCCACATAATAATTTTGATATCGGGGCGGGCAGCTTGCAGGTCGCGGATCTGTTGTTTTTTGATCCTGCCATATGGAGGGCGAAAAAGAGGAGCATCAAGGGCTTTGTCTGCCAGTAAAAAATTATCCAGGTAAGTTTTGTTATCCGTTTTCCATCCTTTGAGATGATTGTAGGTATGGTTGCCAATGGCATGCCCATCTTCGGTTACCTGTTTGAAAATATCGGGATGTTTTGCTACATTATCCCCGATACAGAAAAAGGTGGCTTTCGCATTATACTGTTTTAAAATATTTAATATATGTGTTGTAACAATTGGTATAGGCCCATCGTCAAAAGTGAGATAAATGCAACGATCAGCTTTGCTTTTATTCCAGATAAGTTGGGGGTACAGCTTTTTGAGCAGCCAGGGTGTTTTAATCAAGTACATATTACAAAACGGGCCTTATATGTTTTATTTTAAAAAATAAACAAAAATGAACATGCAAGGTAAGCATCCGTTGCTTACAATTGCATATAAAAACTTATGAAACCAACATTGTCACTACCCATTAAAACAACTCTTATAGGTGCTATTGTATTTTCGGCACTTGGTTTTCAAGCTAAAGCGCAGGAAGTAATTACTTTACAAAAAGCAATTGACCTTACCCTTGAACGAAATTTAACCATTAAACAATCGCAATTTACTGAGGCCTTGTCTGATGAAGACCTGAAACAATCGAAGTATAACCAACTACCAAGTCTTACAGCGGCACCGCAAGGCGGGTTTAACTTTGGCCGTAATATTGACCAATCGACCTATCAGTTTATTAATCAGCGTATTTTACAGGTATATGGCCAGGCAACTGCCCAGATCACCTTATTTCAAGGCGGGCAATTGCGAAACCAGATCATTCAGAATAAGATATTGCTTGATGCTAATAAAACAGCCACATCTAAAGTTAAAAATGATCTGATATTAAATGTAGTTACTACTTTTTTGCAGGTGTTAACCAACCAGGATCTGGTAAAAGCGTCGAAACAGCAAATAGAAATATCAAAGCTAACGCTGGATAGGGCACAGCAGAACTATAATGTAGGTAACCAAACGCTGGCCGATCTTTCACAAGCTAAAGCACAGCTTTCAACTTCGGAACTTGACTATACCAATGCCCAAAATCAGCTGGAGTCATCAATGCTTACTTTAAAGCAATATATGGAGATGAATCCGGCTACCGAGATCGAGGTGCAAAAACCAGACATAGGTAAACTGAGCGATATCAAAGTAATATATGACCCGCAGGATATATTAAAAACCGCGTTGAATGTAAATCCAGATGTACTGCTTGCCGAAGTTCAGCAGAAATCATATGAACAGGCCATAAAAGTTGCCAAAGGCAATTATTATCCAACCGTTACTTTGGTTGGGCAGGCAGGTTCTAATTATTCAAATGCAAAAAATACGATTGACCAGGTAATAGCCACCGGGACACTTACACCCATAGGTGTTGTACAAGCTACGAATCAAGTTGTTGTGCAGCCTGGCTTTATACAAACGTATAAAAGCAACCCATTTTTTAACCAGATAAGTAACAACTTTAACCAGGCCGTTGCTGTGAGCTTACAGATCCCTATTTTTAACCGGTTCTCTGCACGCACTTCCGTACGCAAAGCAAAAATCCAGGCTCAAAACGCGGAGGTGACTGCTCAACTGGCCCGGAATACCCTAAGCAAGGTTATTTATCAGGCGGTTTGGGACTTGCGCGCCGCCGAGAAAAAATATCTGTCGACAACGCAAACATACAAGGCTAATAAAGATGCCTTTAACATTACTCAGCAACGGTATACAGTTGGTTTAGTAAACTCATTGGATTACAATACCTCTTTAACCAACCTCAATAAATCGCAATTTGATATGATCGAGGCTCAGTACCAGCTCATTTTCAGGAGCAAGGTAATCGATTACTATCTGGGCAACCCTATAACGCTTTAATCTTAAAATACATATAAAATATCCAAACGCACAGTCATGGGAAAAACTACTAAATATATTTTGATAGCTCTGGGGGCAATAATCGTCTTGCTTATTTTATTGAAAGTGACGGGTATTATAGGTAAGCCAGCTTTAACCCAGATAGCCACCGAAAAAGCCGACGTGCGTGAAATTAATGAAACGGTATCTGCCAGCGGAAAAATAAAACCGCATGTTGAAGTAAAGATAACCTCCGAAGTATCGGGTGAAATTGTTGAGCTGCCTGTTAAAGAAGGCGATGTGGTTAAAAAAGGCCAGTTGGTTTGCCGTGTACGCCCCGATATCTTAAAATCAGGATATGACAGGGCCCTGGCAAGCTACAGTACCCAAAAAGCAACTATAGGCAATATGGCGCAACTGCTTAAACAGGCAGAAGCCACTTTTGCTAACCAGGAAGCTACTTTTAAACGGACCCAAACACTTTTTAAAAATAAAGTGCTTACCGTATCGGAATTTGATAATGCGAAAGCCAGCTATGAAGGAGCCAAAGCCAGTTTAGAGGCGGCCAGGCAAAACCTGGTAGGCGCGCAATTTGGCCTGCAACAACAATCGGCATCGGTTAAAGAAGCACAGGATAACCTGGCTAAAACCAGTCTTTATTCACCGGTTGATGGAGTGATCTCCAAGTTGGTGATTCAAAAAGGCGAGCGTGTTTTGGGTACCCAGCAGTTTGCCGGTACCGAGATCATGACCATATCTGATCTGAGCAAGATGGATGTGAATGTTGATGTAAACGAAAATGATATTAACCGGATATCAATAAATGATCCGGCAAATATTGAGATCGATGCCTTTGCCGGTAAGAAGTTTGCGGGTTCGGTAATTGAGATAGGAAGCTCTGCAAACGTAGTAGGCACTACCGCCGATCAGGTAACCAATTTTACAGTTAAAGTACGCATTGACGCGAATTCTTATACTGCACTGCTTAAAAAAACAGTTGATAATCCGTCGCCTTTCCGTCCGGGTTTAACCGCTACGGTTGATATCAATACCAATCATGTGAAATCCCTGTCGGTTCCGATCCAGTCGGTAACTACCCGTGATGAGAAAAAAGATAAGGGTGCCGAGACTGCAGCAAAAGATGACAATAAACCACAGATCAGTGCTCCGGCTAAGGAGTATGTGTTTGTTTACGCGGCTCCGGGTAAATTAAAACAGGTGCAGGTAACCACCGGTATCCAGAATGATACCTATATCCAGATCCTGTCGGGCCTAAAAGGGGGCGAAGAGGTGGTGTCGGCACCATACGCGGCCATATCCAAAACACTGGCCGATGGCATGATGGTTCAAAAGGTTGATAAATCAAAATTATTTAATTCAGATAACAAGTAATCCCGGTCGGGAATCAAATCATAAAAGAGGGCGGCTTCAATTTTTGAAGCCGCCCTCTTTGTTAAATACCAGTGGGGCTTAAACTTTTAAACCCCCGAAAATGCTGAACATCATCACGCTTAGCACCACAAAAGTAATCAGGATATAAAGCTTGTCTTTTTCTAATATAAAACCTATCAATGAAAAAAAGATGCGTAAAATAGGTGTGGCAATCAGAACCAGTACACCCAGTTGTATGATCCCTTTGGCGTTAAACGTGCCAACCCCACTCATGATCTGGCTGATGGTGGTATAACCCGCCCGCTCACCCACAAATGTGTGATAGGCTGGTATACTGCTATGTTGATATTGATGCAGGTAAATAATGCCGCCTGCGAAAACAATAAGACTTGCAGTAATAACCCCGTATCTTAATAAGTAACCGATCAGTTTTTCTATATCCTGATCAGCGGTAAAGCTTTTTGAAAGTATCTTTTTCATGATCTTGTTCTTAGAATTTGTGGTTATAGCCATTAAATATCATTTCGGCAGCAACAAAGGTGATGGCCACGCAGAAGATGTATTTGAGTACTTTTGGATCCATGCGGGTAAGCAGTTTGGAGCCGGTAAACGCGCCGCCTAATACACCTAACATCACCGGGAACGCGATTCCCGGATCCATGTAGCCCCTTTGCAGGTACACCACCGCACTGGCGGCAGCTGTAACCCCGATCATGAAATTACTGGTTGTGGTACTTACCTTAAAGGGTATGTGCATAGCCGAATCCATAGCCAAAACTTTTAAGGCTCCCGAGCCGATACCTAAAAGCCCGGATAAAACGCCGGCCAGAGTCATGATAGAAAAACCCGCACCTATATTTTTTAATTTGTATTCCACCTCGCCATCTTTGGTTGGATAGCTGCTGTTGAGCTTTAGCTTGTAGGATAATGCGCTGCCTTCAGTTAAAGCTTCCATGTTCTTTTTGCGGAGGGTCATAGCTGCCGAAAACAGCAGGATGGCCCCAAAGAGAATGGCAATGGTATTGGTAGGCGTATATACGGCGATAATGGCTCCGCCAACTGCCCCTACTGTAGTGGCTATTTCCAGGAACATCCCTAAGCGGATATTGGTAATGCCCTCTTTGATATAAGCACTTGCCGCACCTGATGAATTAGCGATGGAAGCCAGTAAGGCCGCGCCGATAGCGTAGCGTATATCAACATGAAATACGAGTGTGAGCAATGGGATAACCACTACGCCGCCGCCTAAGCCGGTAAGTGAGCCAACCAAACCGGCCAGGTAAGCGCCTGCCAGCAAGATGAGGGTGAATGTTATGATGGTCATGATGTATGTATTAATAATTATTATTTAAGATCTGCTGTATCAGTTGCTCTGCCTGTTTTACTTTTTGAGCTTTGATGGCCTTAAACAGTTGCTCATGCAAGTGGTGGCTCATGGCAAAATGACTGATGCCTTGTGCTTCGCGTTTGGAAAAGAAATCGCGGATGATGAGAGTGAAGCTTTCGTAAAGATCGGCCAGCACGTTATTGAGCGAGGCATGAGCTATAGCCATGTGAAATGCAATGTCGGCATCAACACAAGCCTGGCGTTGCTCTGATTGGATAGCCTGTTTTCTTTTTTCCAGGGATTGCTCAATTTGAGCTATATGCGCTTCGGTACTGTTTTGTGCTGCCAGTCGCACTATTTCACCTTCCAACAGTACCCGTACCGCATTGATCTGATCAAAGTCGGCATTTTTTAAACGCTGTTCGATGGTTTGCTCACTTACAAAGGAGTTAACGAATGTTCCGGAACCTTGCTGTACTTTGAGTATGCCGGCTGTTGCCAGGGTTTTGATGGCTTCGCGGATGGTGGAGCGACCAACGCCATATAATTGCATTAATTCGGGCTCGGCGGGTATTTTTTCATTGAGCTTGAATTTGCCCTGCGCTATATCATTCCTGATCTGGCTGATCACGCGGCTGCCGAGAGTTTCTTTCTTATCCATATCGCTGGTGATTTGATATGTAAAGGTATGATGATTTTATTAAAACATCAGATGTTTAAAATATTTATGACATTGATGTGATGAGGCGCATGGGAGCCTCACCCAACCCTCTCCAAAGGAGAGGGCTTTAGACTATTCTTTTAAGTCTCCCCACTTTGGGGGAGATTTAGAGGGGGCTTACTCCTGCAAACTCATCACCGCCTGGTCAAGAAAATTGGGGATCAGCGTGCGTTGGGTATGGGTTATTTTGTCGGGATCATCCAGGCGATCGAGCATTTCGCGGTATTTTACTTCGCCATGCTCATTAATCACTTCCTGCTTTTTTTCGTCCCGTAACAGCATGGCCTTCATGCCGCCGGCATCAGCCTCGGGGTGAAACTGGGTGGCGAAAAAGTAATTGTTATAACGGATGGCCATCATGGCGCGGGGCAGATCAATATGCGGACGTTCTTTTTCAATAGCGACCAGCTGCATGCCCAGTTCCTCGAAACGTTTTTCATCGGGATTGATCACCTGCCAGCTGCGCGAGTCGACCGCATAGAAAGGATCGCCCAAGTTCTCAAAAACAGGTTCATGGGCACCGGCAGGGGTTTGGTTAACCGGCAGCACGCCGAATGATGGCGAACGGCGCATATTAATATCGCCCAGTTTATAATGACGGCACATCAACTGGAAAGAGTGGCATACAAATAAAGTGTGTTTCTTATCAGTGGTGTTGGAAAGGTTATGATCTTCCAATTTTTCTATCAGTCGGAAATATTTTTTCTCCCACTCGGTACCTTCAGATATCAGCGGATCGCCTGGGCCTCCGCTTGAAATATAAATGTCGAAATTGACGCCCGGCATTTCACAGCGCCGGCGCACATCAAATATCTGGTAACTTAAATTAAGCTCGTGCTGCGCTTTATATCTGTTCAAAATCTCCTGGAAACCACGCATTCCTTCATTCGCTATCCCATCATACAAGTCAAGTATCGCTACTTTGATTTCCGGTTTTGTTGTCATTTTATTCTTTTAATAATTTGTTAAGTTCTCTCCTCAGAGTAATGGGCCATCAAGTAGCAGGTAACATAAATTGCGGCATCGACTCACCCCGACGTCGCTACGCTCGTCACCCCTCTCTTCGCCTGCGGCGGAAAGAGGGGTTTCTATTTCTTTTTTCTTTACCCTCTTTGCGGCGAAGCCGAAGAGAGGGTGGTCCAGCGTAGCGTAGACTGGGTGAGTCGGCTATGCGCCATGCTATAATAGTTTGATTGATGCTTTTATGGGGTTACAACCCCTTTAAAGTTTGCGAGGTAATGTAATCCACCACGTCTACAAAGCTACTGTTTTGTTGGTAAACGGCTAACTGCCTGTCGGCGCCGGTGCCGTGTTCCAGTATTTTGTGTACGTATTGCAGATCGTCGCGCGAGCCTAACTCGTCCACCACATCATCTACAAAATCCAGCAGCTCCAGTACCAGCGAACGGGTGTTCACTTCCATTTCCTTGCCAAAGTCGATCATTTTACCGTCGATGCCGTAGCGGGCCGCGCGCCATTTATTTTCGTTGATGAGGGCACGCGAATAGGTGATGAACTTCATGTTCTGCTGCCTTAGCTTATACAGTTTGGCACACAGAGCCTGGAACAAAGCTGTAAAAGCAATGGTTTCGTCAACCAGCATGGGGCAATCGCAAATGCGGAATTCGATGGTTTCGAAGAAAGGGTGTACGCGGATGTCCCACCAGATCTTTTTGGCATTATCAATACAATTGGTTTTTACCAGCAGCTTGATGTAGCTATCATACTCCTCAATACTGCTGAAAGAATCAGGGATGCCAGTACGCGGAAACTTATCAAACACTTTAGTACGGAAGGATCTGAACCCGGTATTACGCCCTTCCCAAAATGGAGAGTTGGTTGATAAGGCGAAAACGTGCGGCAGAAAATAACGCACCTGGTTGGCGATATGAATAGCCATATCGCGCGATTGGATACCGACATGCACATGCAAACCAAAAATAAGGTTGGATCGGGCGGCCTCCTGCATTTCGTCCACGATCTCAAAATACCTTGGATGATCTGTGATCAACTGATGCTGCCAGTGCGAAAATGGGTGTGTGCCCGCGGCGCCAATACGCAAACCAATGTCGCCGGCTAATTGGGCTACCGTAGTACGTAGCTTGCTTACCTCCTGACGGGCCTCCTGGGTGTTATGACAAATATGCGTGCCCACTTCTACCACGGCCTGGTGCATTTCGGCCTTTACCTGGTCCTCATGGATCTTTTGGGCACTATCCACAATTTTCTGCTCGTGCGATTTTAATTCCCTGGTTACAGGGTCAATCACCATAAATTCTTCTTCAACACCTAAAGTAAACTCGTTCATAATTGGTTAGGTTATTATTTTAAGCAGTTGTCATTTCGAACGAGGTACGAGGAGAAATCTTTTACGCGGGATATGCCAGGCGTAAAAGATTTCTCACTCCGTTCGAAATGACATATTTTACTATCAATGTCATGCTGAACTTGTTTCAGCACCCCACAAGCAAAGTATACGCCGGCAAGGCAACTAAGCATGTGAAATCCCGAAATAAATTCGGGATGACTTCTTTTTATTTTTTAGCCACAGGCTTTTTAGCTGCTTTATTTACTACTTTTTCCTTCTTTACTTTTGCTTGAGGTTTAGCTTTAACCTTAGCGGGTTGAGCGGCTTCTTTAACCGGAACAGCCGCTTTCACCACTTTTGTTTTCTTTACTTTGCTCTCTATTTCAACAGGAGGAGTCACCTTGCCAATATAAATTTCCTTTTTTGCCGGTTTGGGACTTACCAGCGGTGTTTTGGCTGCCGATGTTTTTACATATTCGCCCCAGGTGAGGTTATCAAGACCCGCTTTTTGTTTTTTGGCACGTTCAATGGCATAATCGGCGGCGGTTTCTACCACCCAGTCAAAGTTTTCCTGCCCTACGCTGGTTACTTCGGCATCGGGAGCCGGGTTGCAAAAATCGATAGCATAGGGGATACCATCGCGCACCGCAAATTCCACCGTATTAAAATCATATCCCAGGTATTGGTTCAGTTTGATGACATAATCTTTAACCGTATCCAGCAATTTTTTGGATGCAGGGGCTTTGCCATGTTCATAGCGTAAATGATGCGGGTTGCGTGGCTCGTACTGCATAATGCGCACATGTTTACCGCCGATGCAGTAGCACCGGAAATAATCGTCAAACACCACCTCTTCCTGCAGCATCATTACGTATTGTTTGGTTTGATCGTACTTGTTGAAAAAATCTTCCCGGTTTTGCAGCTGGTAAACTTCTTTCCAGCCGCCACCGTCAAAAGGTTTCATATAGGCCGGGAAACCTACATAATTAAATATGCCGTCCCAATCCAACGGATAGGCCAGGTTTCGGAATGACCGGTCGGTCGTATCATCAGGCAATTCCTTAGAGGGCAGAATCACCGTTTTAGGTACAGGCACTCCCAGCTTTATAGCCAGGGCATTATTGAAAAACTTTTCGTCGGCACTCCACCAGAACGGGTTGTTGATCACCGCGGTACCGCAAATAGCCGCGTTTTTGAGAGCGGCCCGGTAAAAGGGCACATCCTGAGAAATACGATCGACGATCACCGCGTAATCCAATGGTTCGGCCTGTAAAACCTTATCTATGCGTACAAATTCTGCCGAAATGTTTTTTTCGGCCTTTTGATTGATGCGGTCAACAAATGCCTGTGGAAATGAATTTTCCTGTCCGAATAAGATGCCTATTTTTTTCATGGGGTAGATGATGAGGTTAAACTCTAATTTCTAAACTCTAAATCCTAAAAGAGCTCAATAGCCTTTGTCTTGATTCCTGATTCCTGATTCTTATTTCTTGCTTCTGTTTTTTGCTGGTGAATGCCTTTTTATAATTTATTGCTGTGTCTTGATTCCTGATTCTTGACTCTCTATCGAATGGTTGACAAATAATGGGGGAACATTTCGCGCCAGATGGGCCAGTCGTGTTTGGCAAATGGGCGGATATCCAGCCAATGTTTAATGTTTTTTTGTTTTAAAATGTTTGATAGCTGTAAGTTATATTCTTTACAAATGTCGTACTCCGATGTTCCCAGGATGATGTTCATGTTCCATAGGTCGCCGGCATTGTCACCCGGTAAAAAATCAACGGGATTGTTGTAAAATACATCGTCGTTATAAAAGCCATCGGTAAACATTTTAATATCGAATGCACCGCCCATGGTAAACAGGTTGCTTACCTTTTCGGGATGCTTAAACGCGAAGTTGGCCGCGTGATAACCGCCAAAACTGCAGCCCGCCATGGCTACTTTGCCTGCGCCGGTTTCGTGCATGGCCCAGGGCACCAGTTCTTCCAGCAGCATTTTATCGTACCATGTATAGTTACGGGCACGATCAGCCGGGGGGATGCCTTTGTCGTACCAGCTGCGGTCGTCGATAGTATCGGGGCAATAGATTTTCACCAGACCCTGATCAATAAACCACCTTACACTTTCAATCAATCCAAAATCCTTATTCTGATAATACCGTCCCTTAGTTGTAGGGAACAGGATCACAGGATAACCACGATCGCCAAACACCAGCATTTCCAGGTCGGCACTTAAATTCGGCGAATGCCAGCGGTGATATTTTTCGGTCAAAATAATAGATTTTTGGTTTCAGACGGTAAGTTAACTGGTTTGACTGAAAAAGGCAACAGTCTGATAAATTAAAGGTTAGGGCAAAAAAAACTCACCTAAACGGCGAAGCCCTCATGTAATAATCCTCTCCAAAGGCGAGGACTTAAAACAAAAGTTTTTTTGAACCCTCTCCTTTGGAGAGGGCAGGGTGAGACCTATTACCTCAAAAAATAAAAAGTATGTTTACTTTTGCACCCTTAAAAATTGAATAAAGATGTATTGGGGCTGGGCTGAAACAGAAATGACGATCACCGAAAAAAATATCACTATAAATTCTGCACTACTTAACCGCGAGGTTACCTGCACACTGGTAATGCCCGATGAACAGGAGATCACGGAACCGCTGAACCTGTTGTTATTGAACGACGGTCAGGAGATGGAAAATCTACAGCTACTGGCAACATTGGAGCAGTTATATAATACCAACCGCATAAAGCCGGTATTGATAGTGGCTGTACATGCAGGCGAAGACCGTATACAGGAATACGGTATAGCGGGCAAACCCGATTTTAAAAAGCGTGGATCCAAGGCCGATGTTTATACCGAATTTATAAAAAGCGAATTGCTGCCCCAGATCAAGCAACAAACCGGGATTAACGATTTTGAAAAACGGGCCTTTGCGGGGTTTTCATTAGGCGGACTTTCGGCTTTTGATATTGTCTGGAATAATAGTGATGTGTTTGACAAGGTGGGTGTGTTTTCCGGATCGTTCTGGTGGCGGAGTAAAGATCTGGCTAAAGGCTATACCGATGCCGACCGCATCATGCACTCGGTTATCAGAAATACTACAGGTAAACCCGATCTCCAGTTCTGGCTGCAAACCGGTACCAAAGATGAAACCACCGATCGCAACAAAAATGGTATCATCGATGCCATTGACGACACTATCGATCTGATCAAAGAGCTGGAAACCAAAGGTTATACCCGCCCCGATGATATACAATATGTAGAGTTGGTAGGCGGTACGCATGATACGGCCACCTGGGGTAAAGCGCTACCTAAGTTTTTGATCTGGGCTTTTGGGCGATAAGGATTTTTATGTAAAATTTAGTTAATCAGTAGGTTAAAAGCGTATGCGGTTAGGCTGCTTTGGTAATTTAATTGTATAAATGTTTGCAGATAAACCTACAATCCTTTAAAATGCCATATATTAAGCTTACCTTTGCGCCAAATTTTAGGGAGCATTTTCATGCAAAAAATAAGAAACATCGCGATTATCGCACACGTTGACCACGGTAAAACCACATTGGTTGACAAAATATTGCACAGCTGTTCAATATTCAGGGACAACGAATCAACCGGTGAACTGATACTGGACAATAACGATCTGGAACGTGAACGTGGTATTACCATCGTATCCAAAAACGTTTCGGTAAGATACAAAGACGTTAAGATCAACATTATTGACACCCCGGGTCACGCCGACTTTGGTGGCGAGGTGGAACGTGTATTGAAAATGGCCGATGGTGTATTATTACTTTGTGATGCTTTTGAAGGCGCCATGCCTCAAACCCGCTTTGTAACCCAAAAGGCTTTGGCTTTAGGCTTAAAACCTATTGTGGTTGTAAACAAGGTGGACAAAGAAAACTGTCGCCCGGAAGAAGTTTACGAACAGATATTTGAATTATTCTTCAACCTTGAAGCAACTGAAGAGCAACTGGATTTCCCGGTTATCTACGGTTCATCAAAACAAGGCTGGATGAGCACCGACTATAAAAAACCAACAGAAGATATCTTCCCGTTAATGGATGCCATTTTGGAAAACATTCCACCGGCGCCTATCGCCGAAGGTACTTTGCAAATGCAGATCACTTCTTTGGATTATTCCTCTTTCGTAGGTCGTATCGCTATCGGTCGTGTGGCCCGCGGTACTATCAAAGAAAACCAGCCGGTATCTTTAGTAAAACGCGATGGTACTATCCAAAAATCAAGAATAAAGGAATTGTATACTTTTGAAGGTCTGGGTAAAGTACGTGCTACTGAAGTAGGTTCTGGCGATATCTGTGCCGTTGTAGGCATCGATGGCTTTGATATTGGCGATACCATTGCCGATTTTGAAAAACCAGAACAACTGGAAGTTATCAAAATTGATGAGCCTACCATGAACATGTTGTTCACCATCAATACTTCACCTTTCTTTGGTAAAGAAGGTAAATTTGTTACTTCACGCCACCTGCGCGACCGTCTGTTTAAAGAGATGGAAAAAAACCTGGCGCTGAAGGTTATTGAAACCGAATCGCCTGATTCATACCTGGTGTATGGTCGTGGTATTCTTCACTTGTCGGTATTGATCGAGACCATGCGTCGCGAAGGTTACGAATTACAGGTAGGTCAGCCACAGGTTATCGTTAAAGAAATTGACGGTGTTAAATGCGAGCCTATCGAGTCGCTGATTGTTGATGTACCGGGCGATGTTGCCGGTAAAGTAATTGAATTGGTTACACAGCGTAAAGGCGAACTGTTGATCATGGAGCCGAAAGGCGACTTACAACACTTAGAGTTCGAGATCCCATCACGCGGTATCATCGGTTTACGTAACAACGTATTAACTGCTACTGCAGGTGAAGCCATCATGGCGCACCGCTTTAAGGCTTATGAGCCATGGAAAGGTGTTATCCCTGGCCGTTTAAATGGTGTATTAGTATCAATGGATACAGGTAAAACCACCGCTTTTGCTATTGATAAATTACAGGATCGTGGTCGTTTCTTTATCGATCCGGGTGTTGATATTTATGAAGGACAGGTTTTGGGCGAGCACATTCGTGATAACGATTTGGTGATCAACTTAACCAAAGGCAAGCAGTTAACCAACATGCGTGCATCTGGTAGCGATACCAACGTACGTATTGCGCCTGCTATCAAATTCTCGTTAGAAGAATCGATGGAGTATATCCAGGCTGATGAATACATTGAGGTAACCCCACAAAGCATCCGTTTGCGTAAAATATTCCTCAACGAAAACGAAAGAAGAATTAACGCTAAAAGGTTTGTTAATCAATAATTAACAAAACACTAATTATACAAAAGCCTTCAGGATTCCGGAGGCTTTTTTGTTATATTTGGATCCTAAAGCTTATTACATGAACAGATATATAACCTTATTAATTGTGGCCTTATGCGTAAGTGTCATGATTTCTTCTTTTACTTCCTGCAGCAAAAAAAATAATCCTAAACCAGTAGTGGTTGATAGCCTTAAAGTAGGCTTGGTAGCTTACTACCCTTTTAATAACAATGCTATTGATTCGTCAGGAAAAGGTAATGACGGAACCGTTTACAATATTACTTCGGCACCAAACCGTTTTGGTAAGGCTAATACTGCTTATTATTTTAATGGAACCTCCAGCTATATCAGGGTAAAAGATAACCAGGCATTACGATTAAGCAATACCGATTTTACGATCAATTACTGGGTTAACCTTGATGATTATATAGTTTATTCGGGCAGTGCAGTGCTTGCCAAGGCTAACGGCCCTTATCAAAATGGATGGAACACTTCTATCACCGGGTACGGTTCTGTAGGAGGTGAGGGTGGAGGACCTGGGTTTGCCTTTTATAATGTATCCGGAGGTGGTGATCCTTTTGCGGTTGGTCATGGTATTATTCCCATTGGTCAGTGGACGATGATCACCGTGCAATATAGTAACCAGTTTAAGGCATTAGCCTTTTATATAAATGGTGTTCCGGATGCCGTGATAAGTAATTTACCTACGCCAAATCCAGCCACCGCGGTTGATCTGTTTATCGGCAAAAATAGTTATAACGATCCCAGTGGAAATACCCCTGGATATTTTATAAAAGGTAAGCTTGATGATATCAGGATATATAACCGGGTGATATCTCCAGGTCAGATTAATAACTTGTTTAAATTAACATACTAATATACCCACCATTCTTCGACACTTAATCGCTATCTACCTTTCAACTTCGCGACAGCACCATCAATAATGCTGTTTATATCCTCGGAAAGTTTCAAAAAGTAAACGGCCGGTAAATAAAGCGCGGTAATAAAAGAGGTGCGCAAAATAGTATCAACAACATAATTACCGATGTGCGGCAGTATCCAAACCGATAGGTAATATGTCAGAATACCGGCTGCCAACGCCAGTACGCATTGAATGGTAAAAGGCTGCATGCCAAATTTTATCCAGATAAACATATACCTGAACAGGTTAAAGACAAAATAAGTGATAGCCGAAGCTATGGCAGATCCGGTAATACCATAACGAGGGATCAGCAACAGGTTGGCCACAATAATAAGTACCACCAATAACAGGTTAAACAGCGCCTCGTATCTGAAATATTTTGATGTGGCCATAATCACCCCATTAATACCTGTTGATGCTTCAATCAAAAATCCGAGGCTTACAAAAAATATGGCGTATTTGCCTGTACTGTATGTTGGCGGGGTAAGCCCCAGAATATTATCGATACTTGCCCACATCAGTATAAACAGGAATAAGGAGGCGATAAGCTGTGTTACACAACTTTTTTCATACACGGTACGGATGTTTTTAAGATCATTGCTTTTCCATGATTCAGATACGATGGTATAAGCAATACTGTACAGCGAACGTGTAGGCAGAGAGATAATGAGGCCAAAGTTAAAGGCCAGTATATATATCCCGGTTGCGCTCAGGCCCAGTTTTTTAAAAATGAGATAATTGTCTACATTCTGAATAATAACCGGTGCCATGCCAGTTAGTATGGTAAAAAAGCAAATGCCTATGAGCTTATTAACCATATCGCGGGTTAAAAAGTCCATGTCGGGCTTAAGCGAAAACTGACCATCGCGTATGATCCGGGTTATGATAAAAAAGGTGGGTATAAGGTTGGCTACCAGCCATAGCCACATAAAACTTTCAAAGGTGATAAGGCCAAGATAGATGAGTATAATAGGTACCAGTATAAATACCCTTTTGGTAAACTCGCGTAGTATAAGCCCAGTAGTCATGTTATAAAGCATGCGGGCGTACAGGTCAAACACATTAAAAAACAACGTAAAAACAGTAAGCGGCACCAGGTACCAGTAATATACATTAAACAGGGCCGATGATTTGGCCGAACTGCCATCGGTATTATGGCTCACGATCTGGTCTTTAAACAGCCAGGCTATCGTTACAAATAAAATGGTACCCACTAACGACACCATACAGGCCAGGAAAAGGTAGCCGTGATGTTTTTTTTCTTCACTGCGGAAATAAGGAAAATACCGGGCCGTTCCGTTAAAACCCAGTATGGAGAATTGCGCAAATACCAAAGGAGCTGATGTCAATATGCCTATCAAACCAACTTCGGCCGGGCTTAAGGAATGAGGCATCAGGTAATTGGTAGATAAAAAACCGATAAGCACCCCCAGATAGGAATATATAGTGCCTTTAATGGTTTGTTTTTTTATGATGCCCATTCAGTTAGTTGGCCGTGTTACGGGTTAAAATGATAATTTTGAAATGCAAATGGCAAATATAAAATATAAAGTGTGTGTGTTAACGCTTACCTACGCAAATAGGTGGCAATTTTTGGAGCAGGTACTAAAACGTGTGCTGTCATTTGCCCCAGTAACACAGGTAGTGATAGTGAATAATGCCGCGCTTTATAACGTAGAAGAATACGCAGGCCAATTGAACGATAACCGTATAACAGTGCTAAACAATGCCGAAAACCTGGGTTCGGCTGGTGGCTATAAACAAGCTATTGAATACGCTTATCAGCAAACCGATGCCGATATGGTTTGGCTGTTGGATGATGATAATTTACCCGATGTTAACGCGCTGGATACCCTGCTCAAAAACTGGGAGCAAACCGAAGGTGCCAATGATCAAAAAGCACTCTATTGCCTGCGCGAAGACAGGCCGCCCCATGTAAAAATAGCCCGGGGGCAGGATCCCGGCCGGTATTACCTGGTGCCCAATAATTTTATGGGCTTCAGCATATTCAACATTTTAAAAAACCGTTTATCAAAAGCACGTGATCAATTTTCGGGCACTTCTGCATACCTGGCTAAAGCGGCTATGCCTTATGTGCCATATGGTGGTTTATTGATGCACAGGGCCATGATCGGGCTGATCGGTTTTCCCGACGAAAAGTTTTATTTATACGTAGATGATTCAGAGTATACCTACCGCATAACCAAAAACGGCGGAACGATATGGCTGATACCCGAATGCAAGGTGGTGGATATCGACCGGTCGCAGGGCTTAACCTATCAGCCCAAAGCATTTCATTCGCATTTGTTGGATCAGTGGAGTTTCCGCACTTATTACGCCGTCAGGAACCGGATGTATTTTTACTCTCGCAACGCGATGAATTCGGCTTTGATCTTTGGGATGAATAAAAGCTTATACCTGGCTTATTTGTGGGTAATCAGCATCCTGAGTTCCAAACGGCAGGAGTATCGAAAATTTTTAACGGCTGTGAATGATGGGCTTAAAGGCATCATGGGTAAGGCAGAGCCTGGGAGGTGGTGAATCTCTCCACGCGTCATTGCCTTTACGAAGCAATCTCTATACTATACAGAGTGGCTCTGCTTATTGGGGATTGCTTCGTGCCTCGCAATGACGCGCGGAGGGAAAAATGCCGCTATAGAGGGAGACGAGTCTCCCGTATAACAAGAGACACATGTAATGTGTCTCTACAAGGAAATAAAATGTAGAGACGCATCACATGCGTCTCTCTCATGTAATTAAAAATTTTACCTGCTTAAAAACATAAACATTAAAGTGATAGTTTTACATTCGTAAACTCATGCAGGAATCAATTATTGGCGGAAATTATAAAACCGCGTACGATCAGTTTTATCAAAAGCACGACGAGGCCTGGCGTATGCTCAGCGCTAAATACAAGGCGCAGCATATTATAGAGGTTTGCCGCGGACTTTCTTTTACCAAAGTGCTGGAAGTAGGCGCTGGCGATGGCAGTATCCTCAAGATACTATCAGATAATAACTTCGCCTCCGAGTACCACGCTGTTGAAATATCGGGCAGTGGGGTGGAGTATATCCAGTCGCGCGGTATTAAAGGGCTTGCATCGGCACAGGTATTTGACGGCTATAAACTGCCTTTTGAAGATGATAGCTTTGATCTGGTGATCCTGTCGCATGTGCTGGAACATGTGGAACATGAACGCTTGCTGCTGCGTGAATTACGGCGGGTAGGTAAACAATGTGTTATTGAAGTGCCCCGTGATTATAAAACCGGGGTGGATACCCGTATCAAACATTTTTTGGCTTACGGTCATATCAACGTGTACACGCCAACATCGCTGCGCTATTTGCTGCGTACCGAGGGTTTTGAGATCGAAAGCGACCTAACATCGATGATTGAGCCAGAAGTGACCCGCTTTAATGCTTACGTGAATCAAAAGAAAGCGAAAAGCTTTATAAAGGATCTGAAGATAGCGGCGGAGTTTACCGTGAAACAAAGCCTGGGAAAAATTTTTGGAAAAAAAATAACTGAACAATTTGCCAACGCTTATACCGTTTTGTGTAAGAAAGCCAGTAATCAACCCGAATTATTCTGATAAATAAATAGTATCAAGTAGTTAGTATCAAGTATCAAGACTTTCTAAAACTAAGAGCTTCGTTTTGTGAAGCTGTCTTGATACTTGATACTAGCTACTTGATACCCACTTCAATACTAAATAACTATGCAGCAGCTTGCCCCTATAGCTTTATTTGTATATAATCGGCCCGATCATACGCGCCGTACATTGATCCATTTGCAAAAAAATGTACTGGCAGAGGAATCGAGATTATACATTTTTTGCGATGCAGCCAAAACCGATGCCGACAGCGACAAGGTAGAGCAGGTAAGGCAGATAGCTCGCGAAACTACCGGCTTTAAATCGGTAAAAGTTATTGAGCGCGACCATAACCTGGGTCTGGCCGAATCTATCATCAGCGGGGTAACGCAATTGGTGTATGAGTATGGCAAAGTGATCGTTTTTGAGGATGATCTGCTGTCATCGCCCTATACGCTGGAATATTTTAACGAAGCGCTAACCTATTATGCCAGTCAGGAAAAAGTGATGCATATAGGCGCCTACATGTACAATCTGAAAGATAAGGATCTGCCCGAATCGTTCTTTTACCGGGCGGCCAGCAGCTGGGGCTGGGCAACCTGGGCTCGTGCCTGGAACCATTTTGAACCGGATATTGACAAGCTGATAGCCCAGTTTGATACGCTCAGCATCATCCGTTTTTCGATAGAAGGGAAGATGAACTTTTGGCGGCAGATACAGGAGTTTAAAGCTGGTAAAAACAATTCCTGGGCCATCCGTTGGTATGCCTCCATCTTTTTACGGGGCGGACTTACGCTCAACCCTTCACGCTCGCTCATCAACAATATCGGGCACGATGGCACCGGCGTACACTCCAACCGCGAAAACATGTACGATGTGCACATCTCGCAGCAACCCGTTAAAGAGTTCCCCGATGTAATCGAGGAAAACGAAAAAGCGTACCAGGCCATCAAACATTTTCTGGCCCACCGCAAAGGCAACCTGTTTAAGCGGATGGTGAGGTTTGTGAGGCAGAAGGTGAGCCCCTGAAGGAGGAATGCATAGGTGGGTTTTGATAAAATATCGAACACCGAATGTTTAATGTCGAATAATAAAGGAAAAAAATCGATGTTGGATATTCGGAATTAACAATTGAAGAAAAGGGGCTGTCAGTCTGAGCTTGTCAAAGAGCGTGCAGAGGCTGCCCCGCCATGCCTCGATATCGACTTTTTGATTAGCGTAAATAGTTTGATAATAAATAGAATATTTAATTACATTTATCAACTTTTTAAACCTAATGTCACCAAGAACTTCTAAACCTGCAACCAAACAGAGTAAGGACAAGAAGCCTATAATAAATTATGGCGCTGAACCGTTCTTAATGTTGTGTACCAATATAGTTTCAAAAATTGGCATACCCGGATTTTTAGTAATCTCATTTGTGTCTTATTTATTTGCGTTTACTTCTTCAAATCAGAAGACGGAGATTGTGGATAAATGGATTTTATTTAAAAACAATAACTATAACCAAGAGTTAACTATATTAGTGGTGATTTTTGCAATAGTTCTTTATTCCATAGAGGCTTATGCATTTTACAGAATACGAAAGCTTGACCAGGATGAGATAGCAAGGCTATCAGAGTTTAAAAGGCTTTATCAGGAGCAGCAACTTGGGGTTAAGTTATCCAACAGTTCTAAACCTAAAAACTAATCATATGGCACCTTTAATTATTTTTTCAATATCTCTGTTAGTTTACTACAGTTTGAGACTTTATAAAAGATATAATTTCAGGAAGCATCAGCTGCAATTATATGCATTAAGAGACGAGCTTAGGCAGCTGGCGATAGATAAAAAAGTTAGCACAACAGATTGGGTATTTAATTATTTAGATAGTTCAATATCAAAGAGCGTGCATAATTTTGGAACTATTAATATTTGGTATGCTATGTATTTATCTAAAATACATCATCTGGATAATAGATATGTTGATTTTAAATCAAATCTCGAAATCTCTTTAGGTAGATCGCCGGATTTGAAATTGATAAATAGCAAATACTCTAAGATAATTGCTGAATATATATGGCATCGTCATGCGCTTTCATTTTTTGTGATTCATCTTGGATTAACATCAGTTCTTAATTCTTTTTCTTTTTTTAGTAAGAATATGAAAAAGGTATCAATGAGTATTAAAAACTTAACAACATTGCCAGAAACATCAACAAGTGAAAGCTTTTTGAATAAAGCTAATTTATGTTGATTCGCTTAAATTCCCTCAGGGTCTCCTGAAAGGGACCCAGAGGCTTTTATCCCATCAAAAAATTCATTATATTTGTATATACCACAGCCCGGTTATCCGATCAAAAAGGATAAGCGGGCTGTTTTGTTAAAGGGGAAAAAAGGAACAAAAACCGACCGTTTGGTATGTTGTTATTTGAAAATCAGGAAACTAATACTTTTTAAAGTTTTTAAAACACGTTAAAACCGCGTTAAAATTTGTTAAAAAGTGTTAAAATGAGGGTTTTTGAACGAGTTTTTAACTGTTTTTAGCCCGTTTTTGAGCAGAAAAGTGTTAAAATTTAAGGTTTAAAAAGTTTTGGCGAAGGTGGTTCGGATGGAATTGTTAAAAAGCCCGCCACCCTGAATTTTGCAAAAAAACAAAACGAGTTTTTAGGACCGGCCGGTATTTGGGTTCGGCCGAATAAATGTATTTTTGAGACATGTTAAAAGTAGTGCATCTGAATACCTATGATGGCAATGGCGGTGCAGGCCGGGCCTGTATGCGCCTAAACAGGGCACTGCTCAGCCAAAATGTCGATTCAAAGGTTATTGTTCACTATAAGTTTGGAAAAAATCCGCAGGTAGGTACTTTTAACAAAAATCCGGTGGAAAAAGCCTATACTGCTGCTACAATTGTGTTGGAGCGGATATTGGCCAAAAGGTACCTGAAACCTTTATCACGCACACCCTTTTCATTTACCTGGTTCGGGCGGTCGGTTATCCACCATCCCGAGGTGAAAAATGCCGATATAATACATCTGCACTGGATAAATCACGGTTTCCTGGATCCCAAACACATAGCCGAAATAGTCAGGCTAAACAAACCCGTGGTATGGACCTTCCATGATAGTAATGCCTTTACAGGTGGCTGCCATGTACGCTATGCCTGCGATCATTATATGCGAGCATGCGGTAATTGTCCCTTGCTGATTAACGCCGGAGATAACGATATTTCACACAAAATATGGCTGCAAAAGCGCAAGGCTTATGATGTGCTTGATTTTGCCATAGCCGCCCCAAGTACCTGGATGCAGGCATCGGTAAAAAAGAGCAGCCTGATGCAGGGTAAGGCGGTAAATCATATCCCCAATACGCTGGAGACTGATATTTTTAAGCCTGCTGATAAAAAACAGGCTAAACAGAAAGCGGGACTGCCAACAGATAAGTTTATATTCCTGAGTGGTTTTATGCCCTCCCGGAAAGATCTGCACAAGGGCACTCAATACCTGCTGGATAGTCTGGAACTGCTGAAACAGCGTTTAGGCGCAAATGCCGACAAGGTAGAGCTGGTGATATTTGGCAACCGCGGAACAGAAGGCGTGCCCGATTTTCCATTCAAAACCAGCTTTTTGGGCACTATCAATAACGATGAGCAACTGGCGCAATACTATGCCGCTGCCGATGCCTTCCTGATCCCGTCACTGGAAGACAACCTGCCTTATACCGTAATGGAAAGCCTGGCCTGTGGAACGCCTGTAATAGCGTTTACAACCGGAGGAATACCAGATATGGTACTGCATGAATACAATGGCTATCTGGCCGCTTATAAGTCGGCAGAGAGCTTTACTGATGGAATGGAGTGGATCATTAAACATCCGGAGCAGGAATTGGTACAACAGCAAGCCCGGCAAACGATCATGGATACATTCTCTGAAGAAGTTATCGCTCTAAAGCATATCCAACTTTACGAAAATCTGTTGCAAAAGAAGGAGCCCCATGTTTAAGCCAAAGCTAAGCGTAATCACTATAGTATATAATAATGTACGTGATATTGAGCGTACTATGCTTTCGGTTTTGGGGCAAACCTATACGAATATAGAGTACATTATTGTTGATGGCTTATCCAATGATGGTACGCTGGAGGTGATCAGTAAATATCGCGATCGCATCAGCAAGTTGATCAGCGAAAAGGACAAAGGTATATATGATGCCATGAACAAAGGCTTGGCCATAGCCACAGGCGATTATGTGATCTTTATGAACTCCGGCGATGAGTTTTATGCCCCTGATACCGTGACCGCCGTTTTTACCTCGGCAGAAGATGCAGATATTTATTACGGCGAAACCGAGATGATTGATGATAGCGGACAAAGTTTGGGGCAACGCAGGCACCAGGCACCCGCTACATTTACCTGGCGCGATTTTAAATATGGTATGAGCATCAGCCACCAGGCTATCTACATCAGGCGTAGTTTAACCGAACCATATGATAACCGTTATCACCTCAGCGCCGATATCGACTGGATCATCCGGGTAGCCAAAAAGGCAAAAAAAATAGTGAATGTGAACAGGTATGTAGCTAAATACCTGGTAGGGGGAATGTCGAAAAAAAGGCATCGCCAAAGCCTGCAGGAACGTTTTGATATTATGAAACGGTACTATGGATTGATCCCGACTGTCTTTAATCATTTTGTAATAGCCTTTAACCTGGGCTGGTACTGGCTCAAAAACAAACGTACAAACGATTAACCCTGCTTTTTAACGCATAAAAGAGCGATGGATCTTAAACCCATCGCTCTTCATTAATATAGTTAAGCCTTATGCTTTTTTGGCGATTGGCTTAACTGCAGGTTTCTTTTTGGTTTCGGTATAAATGGCACCACCCAGGGCCAGCACCAGCAGGATGGATCCTGCCAGAGAAATATTTTCACCGGCATAATAAGAGGTTGGGTGAAATATAAACTCAATTTTGTGGTTACCAACAGGTATCTGCGCAGCACGTAAAAGGTAATTGGCACGGAAATATGGTTTTTCAACCCCATCAATCAGCATTTTCCATCCCTTGTCGTAGTATATTTCTGAGAAAACTGCGATTTGTGAAGCAGTTGAACCACTTTGATATATCATATGATCAGGATTGTAACTTACCAGATCAATTTTGCTGGCAGGGTCATTTCCTAATGATTTTTCGTCTATATCGCTTTTATAGCGTTTATCAACTATGGCCTCATTTTTAGGATCAAAGCTACTGATAGCCTGCATTTCCTGGTCGGCGTTATCAGCATATTTGATGCTTTTTACAAACCAGGCGTGTCCGCATGCAGTTTGATTAACCTGCATACCCAGGTTTTGTGTTTTAGGGTCTTGGGAGATAATATACTTGGTGTTCAGCATATCCAGCACTTCATGATTGATGCTTTTGCTTAGCTGCTCATCAACAACTTCATCAAAACGTTTTAATCTCGCTGCTGAATAGCCGCTTATTGATTTGTAGAAGAATGGAGTAATACCATCACCTTTGATAGATTGGGTGAGATCAATAACCCGGAAATCGGGGTCTTTGTCTTTTAAAATAAACTGGTCGACCTCACGTGGTTGAGGGGCATTATTATCTTGTTTGGCGGCAAAGCGATCGTTATTTAAGTAGCGTTTATCGATTGCCCAAAGATCAACCAATATCAGGACCAAAAGGCCTACAGATAATACGGTCAGGTTAATCTTCTTTTTAATAAAGGCCCAGGCAAGAGCAAATGTTAGGGCTATAAAAATAAATGATCGTAAAGCATCGGCTTGTGCAACGGATGCGCGATCCTCAACCAATGCCTGTGCTAATGAGCTTGCTGTAGCGTTATCGATCTTCAGCATTTGTGATAACTGATCGATATAAGCCAGTTGGTTACTGGGTTTTAATGATAATAAAAGAGACGGTACTACGGCTATAATTAAGGAAATACCACCGGTAATGTAAAGCGCGATCTTTAGTTTTTTAAACAGATCGGCCTTGTTCTCATTCACAACTACTTCATTAACTGCCAATAAAGAAAGTATCGGGAAACAAAAGCCCGTCACTGCTAAAATGGAATCAACGGCCCTGAATTTATTATAAAGCGGGAAGTAGTTAAAGAACAGATCCGATATATAAGGCCAGTTTTTACCAAACGAGAGGAGCATGGTAAAAACGACTGCGCCAAGTAACCACCATTTGATGCGGTTTTTGACAATAAATAAACCCCATACAAACAGAAAGCAAATAACAGCACCAAAGTAAACAGGACCTTCGGTAAATGGCTTTTCGCCCCAATAAAGTGGCATGGCATTTTGTGCTATATAAACAGCCTGATCAGCTGGCGCGCCTTTGTCAATCAGGGCTTTAGCAACATGAGAGTCTGCGTCTGACGGGCCTCTGCCGCTACCGCCATAAGCATCAGGTATCAGAAAAGTAATACATTCGCCTACGCCCTGACTCCATTGATATGCATAGTCTCTTGGTAAGCCATTGCTGGGCTCGGTTGTATGCTGTGTTAAGTTTGATTTACCACGTATAGTATCTTTACCATACTCATACGTACTCCATAACATGGAAGCGTTTACCGCAAGCGCTAATACAACAGCTGCGCCAACATAAGCCAGCGATTTTAAAAAAGAGGCTGTTGTTTTACTTTTGATGGCATGGTATAGTTCAATAAATACCAGGATAAGCAACACCAGTAAAAGATAGTAGGTCATCTGTACGTGGTTAGCCCTGATCTCTAAAGCCAACGCTAATGCGGTTATAGCTGCGCCAATAAAATGTTTTCCCCTTAAAATGAGCAGGATACCCGCTAAAATAGGAGCAAAAAAGGCTATCGCAAAAGCCTGGTTAGCATGACCCGCGGCGAGCAATATAATATTGTAGGATGAAAACGTAAAGGCAACAGCACCCGCGGCGGCCAACCATGGATTGAGCTTCAATACACTAAAAAGAAGATATGCGCCCAACAGGAAAATCAATACAGTACCAACAGGGCTCGGGAACGAATAGTTGATTGCGTTTATCACCCATGAAGTTAAATTGGCTTTATAAGGCGCCCATATTTGATAGGCAGGCATACCGCCATGTATCTGGTTGGTCCATAATATGGTGGTGTCTTTTGCCTTGTAGTCATTAATCTCTTTTTGGGTTGATTGTGCTCTTGTAACATCATTTTGCCCGAGGGTTTTCCCTTGAAATGCAGGCGTAAAATAGATAAAGCAGATCACCAGGAAAATAGCAGCTATAATAAAGTGGATGCTATTACGCTTAAACCAGTTGTTCATTTAAGTTTTTTGAAATGGATAATATATATTCCTCAAAAATAGAAATTTGAATGACAATTGAGATATATTTCGGAATTCGGATGTTCGATTTTGGATTTCGGAAAATTTGATGATTTGAAAATCAAAAAAGAAGGTTGTTACCTCCTCAAGTCAAATCCGAAATTGAACATTCGAAATCCGAAATCAAGAATTAGCAGGTAAGCTCGCGGCTGCGCAGCAGGATAAACAGCAATATCATGCCAGCAAGGCTCACCACATAGGCTATTACCTGTGCTTTGCCGTAGTCTTCGCGATTTTTGCGTATACTGAAAAAGTTATAGAGGGCAAGGGCGCCTAAAGTCACCCAAAAAAATGTGCCGATCCTGGCACAGTCAGCAAATAACTGCAAGGCAACGGTGAACACAATGTAATTGGCCACAATAAGTATAACAGACTCGGAGGTGTTGTTATGATTTGGGCGTCTTTTGTATACTTCTTCTGGCAGCATATAATTTATTTCACTTCTTCGTAATCAACAAACTCGCCTTCAGAATCGGGCACAGTACCCCTTTTTCCCTGCGGGATATAATCAACCTTGATAGCACCATCCGGGCGCCTGGTAGATTGACGTTGCTGTTGCTGAGCTTGTTGATGAGCCTTATTGACCACACTTTCGAAAAGAAAAGGTAGCAGGTATCGTACTAAACTGCGTATGATATATAGTATACAAATTGATATGAGTAGAAAACGAATTAAAAGCATCACATTAATTTTTAGCTTACAAATATAAGTTATATAACGTAAAAATTGTTTTAATATGATTACAGATAGATGTGCAAATGTGCGGATTACAGATGTGCAGATGAAAAATCTACTTTTTGATGATACTCATTTGCATATGGATAGATGTGCAGATATGCAGATTACAGATGTGCAGATGAAAAATTACATTTGTTAGATCATATGTAGCTATCATTTGCACATCTGTAATCTGCATATCCGCACATTTAAAATTTTTCTTCCATCATTTTTTCTAAGGCGAACATTTCATCGCGCAGCTTGGCGGCCAGTAAAAAATCCATATCCTTGGCTGCGGCGAGCATATCTTTTTTAGTGTTGTCAATTGATTTTTTCAAGTCTGCCTTGGTCATGTATTGAACTATCGGATCGGCAGCCAGCGAAACGGAATCAGCTTCTACATAGGCTTTTTGTACTCCACCCTGAAAATCTACAACAGAAGTTTGCTCCATGATCTCCTCGCGCGATTTGCCAACTGTTGTTGGTGTTATACCATGCGCTGTATTGTAGGCTATCTGTATATCACGGCGGCGATTGGTCTCGTCCATCGTGATCTGCATGGAATCGGTGATCTTATCGGCATACATGATCACCCGGCCACGGTCATTACGGGCGGCGCGACCAATGGTTTGTATCAATGAACGTTCGGATCGCAGGAAACCTTCCTTATCAGCATCCAGAATGGCTACCAGGGATACTTCCGGCAAATCAAGCCCTTCACGCAACAAATTGATGCCTATCAGCACATCAAATTCGCCCAAGCGTAAACCCCTTAATATCTCTACCCTTTGCAGGGTTTTTACTTCGGAGTGAATGTAGCGGCATTTGATGCCCAGGCGGTCCATATATTTGGCCAGTTCTTCGGCCATGCGCTTGGTGAGGGTAGTTACCAGCACGCGGTCGCCCATTTTTACAGTTTTATCCACTTCGTCCAACAGGTCATCAACCTGGTTGATCACCGGGCGAACGTCAATAACGGGATCAAGCAGACCGGTAGGACGTATCACTTGCTGTACTACCACGCCTTCAGATTTCTCCAGTTCAAAATCGCCGGGAGTAGCGCTCACATAAATAGTTTGTGGGGCCAGTTTTTCAAACTCCTGGAAATTCAGCGGACGGTTATCCAATGCGGCAGGCAGACGGAAACCATAATCTACCAGTGATATTTTGCGTGACCGGTCACCACCATACATAGCCCTGATCTGCGGAACAGTTACGTGACTTTCATCAATCACCATCAGGTAATCATCCGGAAAGTAATCCAACAGGCAGAAGGGGCGTGCACCAGGCTGTCTCCCGTCAAAAAAGCGCGAATAGTTCTCGATACCAGAGCAATAACCCAATTCGCGGATCATTTCCAGGTCGTAGTTCACCCGTTCTTCCAGGCGTTTGGCTTCCAGGAAACGGCCATCATCAATAAACTGCTTTTTGCGGGTTTCCAGTTCTTCCTGTATAGCCCAGATAGATTGGGTAAAACGCTCACGAGGTGCAACGTACAGGTTAGCTGGGTACACGACCATGTGGGTCATTTTTTCAACTGTTTTGCCGGTAGTTACATCAAAAGTGCTTAGTTCCTCAATGTCATCCCCAAAAAAGGAAATGCGGTAAGCATAGTCCAGGTAAGCCGGAAAAATATCAACTGTATCACCTTTTACCCTAAAAGTACCACGCTTAAAATCGGCTGTGGTGCGGGCATACAGTATCTCGACCAGGCGATGCAAGAACGCATTGCGACTAATACGCGTACCTACCGCGAACTTGAAAACAGAGTCGGCAAAGTCGTCCGGGTTACCCATACCATAGATGCAGGATATGGACGATACCACGATCACATCCCTGCGGCCCGACATTAAGGCCGAGGTAGTCCGCAAGCGTAATTTCTCTATCTCTTCGTTTATCTGCAGGTCTTTTTCAATGTAGGTATTGGTAGTAGGTATAAACGCTTCGGGCTGATAATAATCATAGTACGATACAAAATAGTTCACCGCGTTTTCCGGAAAAAACTGTTTGAACTCGCCATATAG
Organism: Mucilaginibacter sp. RCC_168; assembly: GCF_041355315.1. Classification (NCBI taxonomy): domain Bacteria; kingdom Pseudomonadati; phylum Bacteroidota; class Sphingobacteriia; order Sphingobacteriales; family Sphingobacteriaceae; genus Mucilaginibacter; species Mucilaginibacter sp. RCC_168. Next base: position 57,435 of record NZ_JBFUPN010000015.1, on the reverse strand, counting down.
CTGTGCGGCCAGTGTTTTATTATGGCTCAATATCAGCGTAGGCTTTTGTGTTTGCTGTATTACGTTAGCAATAGAAAATGTTTTACCCGATCCGGTAACACCCAGCAGGGTTTGAAAAGGATCGCCATTATTTACACCTTCAACCAGTTGCCTGATAGCTTCGGGCTGATCGCCGGTGGGGAAGTATTGGGAGGTTAAATTAAAATCCATGTTGTTATGTAAAAATACAAATATTCCTGCAATAGGTTTTGCAATTCAAAATAAGTGCAGGATAATGACAACCGTATGTCAGCAGATTTTGGGTGTTTCAAAAATCTTCGGGATGTTCCAGATTATTTTTCACCAGGTAAAAACAAAACTTACAAAATTCAAACCGGATGCGCTGCTTATATGACTTTTTAAACCTCTATTTTAACACTTTTCTGCTTAAAATCGGGGTGGAAATCGCCTAAAACTGCTCAGAAACTCATTCAAAACCATCGATTTTAACACTTTTTAACAAATTTTTGATGGGTTTTGAAAACTTTAAAAAGTATTAATTTATTGGTGTTCAAATAACTGCACGTCAAACGGTCGTTTTTAGATTGTTTTATTCCTTTCACCAAACAGCCCTGCTTACAATTTTCAAAGTAAGCAGGGCTGGTCTGTGACGTACTTAAAGATACAAAAAATATATAGGACTTGCAAGGCTGTCGACTCACCCTGTCATCTCCATATTAATTAAAAAGTCGTCATTGCGAAGTACGAAGCAATCTCTAAGCTATACAGAGTGGCTCTGCCTATCGGGGATTGCTTCGTACTTCGCAATGACGCGTGGGGAGGTTTTTTCCTCACCCTCTTTCCGCCGCAGGCGAAGAGAGGGTCGTCCAGCGAAGCGCAGACGGGGTGAGTCACCTGCGGCTTTCAATTAACTCGTTAACCCTATCCGCTTTGCCCGCTCAAACATACTCAGGCGTTTCATTTGTTCTTCCACTTCACTTATGGCCAGTAACAGGTTGTTTTGTGTGGTTGTAAGTTCTGTTAAAGCCGCTATCATCACATCCCAAACGGGTTTCATTTGTTCAATTAATTCCTGGCCTTTGGCAGTGAGTTGGATGAGGCGTTTCCTTTCATCAGCCTTATCTTTTTTGGAGCGGATCAGCTTTACTTTTTCCAATTCCTTCAGCAAACTGATAGTAGAAGGGTGGGTGTAGCCAATTTCGCTGGCAATTTCCACCACGCTCAAAACCGATCGTAAGTGCAGGGTGTATATCACCGGGAACCATTTGGGTTCAAAATCAATACCGTTGGCTTTATATATCAGCACCCCGTCTTTACGTAGCTGATCGCTAAGGCGCTGCAGCCTTGTTGCAATGGCTAAAATGCCCGATTCATCTATCACATTCATGTATAAATCTCGTGCTTAGTTTGTCAAATGTAAGCTATAAAACAAGGTATCGGTATTCATCACCGGAAACGATTTAGGCAATTCGGCTTTAGACAGCCTGGTAAAACCGTTGCGTTCGTAAAACCGGTGAGCTGCTTTCAATGCGTCAACCGTACCTAAATAAATATCGGTGATATTGTTCTGCCGGCAATAGTTAATAAGTGTATCCAGTAACGACTGGGCTATACCTAACTCCTTGCCCCGGTATTCTTTCCGTACAAACATTTTGCGGATGGCGCCGCCATGGTTGTCAAAAGCAATTAAACCGATGGTACCTGCCAGCAGCCCATCGTGTTTGGCGCCCCAGAAATTACCGCCGGTTTGATGATAGTTCGTTTCGATATCCAGCAGGTCGGGCTGTTGCTGAATGGTGATCGGTAATTTAAACTCAATTTGTTGTATCGATAAAATGATATCAATGATCTGATCGCAATAATCATTGTTCAAAGGTTCAATAGTAGTATCTGTATTCATGGAAATAAATTTATATACAAAACTACGTAGTTAACTACATATATCATAATTTAATTGTGAAAAAAACAAAATGCCAACGTTGGGAGTAGTTAATAAATAGTTTAAGTATGGTCCAAATTGGCACGCGGTGTTGACTCACCCTGTCATCGCTGCGCTTGACATCCCTCTCTTCGCCTTCGGCGTAAAGAGGGTGTTTTAAAGAAAGATTTCCCCACCCTCTTTGCCGCAAAGCGGAAGAGAGGGTCGCCCAGCGAAGCGTAGGCGGGGTGAGTCGGCACCGCCTGCTAACGGAATGAGACACGTTAATTTACTTGATACTCGTTTAAAAACATTAATTTTAAGCATGATCTTTATCCTCAATAAAACCAATACCATTGCCAACCAGTTTCTGGCCGAACTGCGTGATGCCGAAATCCAGCAGGATAAAGCGCGCTTTAGGTATAACCAGGAAAAACTTGGGCAGATACTGGCCTATGAGCTGAGTAAAACGCTTAAGTATGAAGTTAAAGAAGTGCAGACCTCATTAGGGACGGCCCCGGTAAGTGTACCGGTTGATCAGCCGATGCTGGGAACTATTCTGCGTGCCGGTTTGCCCTTTCACCAAGGCTTTGTAAATTATTTTGATCAATCGGCATCGGCATTTATTACCGCTTATCGGAAAGTAAAGCGTACCGGCGATTTTGTGATCCAGGTTGATCATATTTCCACCCCAAACCTCGATGATAAAATATTTATCCTCTGCGATACCATGCTGGCCACCGGGCAAAGTATCGTGGTAGTATGTAAGGAACTCATGGCCCAGTACAAAATAAAAGAACTGCATATAGCCGCAGTGATTGCCAGTACCGAGGGCGTGGCGCATGTACGGGCAAACCTGCCTAAAGCAAAATTATGGCTCTGTGCCATTGATGATGAAATGACCAGCAAAGCATACATCGTACCCGGTCTGGGTGATGCCGGTGATTTGGCTTTTGGAGAAAAAGCTTGATTTCGATTTCGGATTTGGGATGTTCAATTTCGGATTTATTTTGATTTCAGATTTAGAAAGGGAATAGTTTAATTTTGCTCCTAATATTAATAAAGCACGCGTCATTGCTGTAAGGTAAGCACCCCCTCTAAATCTCCCCCAAAGGGGGAGACTTCAAGAAAGAGTTTTAAAGCCCTCTCCTTTGTAGAGGGTTGGGTGAGGTCTTGCTTCGTACCTCGCAATGACGGAGTGGCAAAATACTTAGTAAGTACATGAAATCCGAAATCGAACATCCCAATTCCGAAATAAAATACAAACATATCTTCTTTGATCTCGACCATACCATCTGGGATTTTGATAAAAACGCCGAAGAAACGCTGCATGAACTTTTTATACTGCACCGTTTACAGGAGATCGGTTTACCATCGGCCGATCTGTTCATCGAAACCTATACCCGTAATAACCACGAGCTTTGGGCTCAATACCATACGGGCGTTATCACTAAAGAAGAGTTGCGTGATGCCCGCTTCAAAAGAACTTTTATACAACTTGGTCTGCACCCTGATTTGATTCCAGCCGATTTTGAGGACGCGTATGTACGGCTTTGTCCTACTAAAACCAACCTGTTTCCGCACGCGCACGAAACTTTACAGTATCTGCAGGGTAAATACACCTTGCACCTCATTTCGAATGGGTTTAAAGAGTCGCAGCAGTTAAAGATCTCAGGTACAAATCTCGATGGATACTTTCAGCATATCATCGTATCTGAGGATGTAGGCGTTAATAAACCCGATAAGGCCATATTTGAATACGCGGTTAAGCTGGCCGGTACCACCAGGACCGAAAGCGTAATGATAGGCGATAGTTTGGAAGCTGATATTTATGGCGCTTTGAATTATGGCATGGATGCCATCTACTTTAACCCCTTCAGCGTACCCAAACCCGATGATGTGCCCGTACAAATTACTCACTTAAAAGAGCTAACTTTATTGTTATGAGCATTGCCAAGGAGCTTAGGACCATTGAGACCGCGCTGGATAATTACCGCGAACGGCTGGATACCATCCCTGATGAACTGTTTGCCGAAACGCCGGCAGGTGGCGGCTGGTCCTCTGCAGAAGTTTACAGCCATGTAATGCAGTCGGCCCTTCGCTCGGCCATAGCTATTGAACGTTGTGCGCACAGTAATTGTCCGCCCACAAAAAAAGGTTTGAGTTTACAGGGGCATTTTACGCTGCTTTTTGGCTGTTTCCCACCCGTGAAAATCAAAATGCTGGATATCATGAATGTAGAGAAGATCAGTAAAGAGGATGCCCGCAATCTGATCATCAAATGCCGCAAACGGATAGATGATATTGCCCCCATTATAGCAAAGGCCCCGCCCGATGTACGTTACGGGCATCCGCGTTTAGGTATGCTTAATGCCAAACAATGGTTTAAGTTTACCCGGATACATTTACTACACCATTTAAAACAGTTGGAGCGGATAAAAAATAAATTTAATTAGCCGCATAGCCGACTCACCGGTCTGCGCTTCGCTGGACCACCCTCTCTCCGGCTTCGCCGCAAAGAGGGTCAAGAAAAAAAGAATTAAAATCCCCTCTATGCGAGAAGCGGAGAGAGAGGGGACGAGCGCAGCGATGTCGGGGTGAGTCGATTTCAAAAGTAAATTTTCGTCCACTCTGGGTCTCCTGAAAGGGACCCAGAGGCTGCACGTAGGTCGACCAATAACTCAGGGTCCTCTGCGAGAGACCCTGAGTGGACAAAAATTTAATTAGCCGTAGAGTCGACTCACCGGTCTACGCTTCGCTGGACCACCTCTCTTCGCCTGCGGCGGAAAGAAGGTGGGAGAAAAAAGAAAACCCCTCTATGCGCGAAGCGGAGAGAGGGGTGACAAGCGCAGCGATGTCAGGGTGAGTCGATAGATGCTTAATTTTCGCTTTATGCCTTTTCATGGGCTATTACTCTCCAAAGGAGAGGGCCTTAATTTTGTTTTTTTTTTGAACCCTCTCCTTTGGAGAGGGCAGGGTGAGGCTAAAATAAATTTCACGCCGCGTGAAACCTTTTACATTTAACAGAGTCTTAACAGTAAGATAATTTAGTTTACCGACATTTGTTAAAATCATTTCACAATGAATTTTGAGTATGCGTATTTGGTTGTTATAAGTTTGCTGCTTCTGGTTGGAGCCTTCTATATCAGCCCTTATGAACTGAATGTTAATGAAGACGAAGACGAAGAGTAATCGTTTGTTAAGCATTTCAACTATATATATTAACCGGCAGCGCCTGCCGGATGAGCAATTAACCCCTTTATTTTAATGTCAAAACGTGAAGTTGATATCGTAGTAATATCTGACGTGCACCTGGGTACATACGGTTGTCATGCCAAAGAATTACTAAAGTATTTAAAAAGCATCAAGCCCAAAATGCTTATCCTTAATGGCGATATTATTGATATCTGGCAGTTTAGTAAATCGTACTGGCCCGAAGCCCACATGAAGGTGGTGCGCCGCATACTTAAATTTGTAACAGATGGCATACCGGTGCATTACCTCACCGGTAATCACGACGAAATGTTGCGTAAATTCACCGATTTTAATCTGGGATCGTTCCAGTTGCTCAATAAGATCGTACTCAATATTGATGGTAAAAAAGCCTGGATCTTTCATGGCGATATATTTGACGTAACCATGCAGCACTCCAAATGGCTGGCCAAGCTGGGAGCTGTTGGGTATGACAGCCTTATCCTGATCAATAGCTTTGTGAACTGGTTTTTAACGACTTTGGGTCGTCAAAAAATGAGCTTTTCGCAAAAAGTAAAAGCCAGTTTTAAAGAGGCCGTAAAATTTATCAATCAGTTTGAACAAACAGCGGCCGACCTGGCTGTGGACAAAAATTACCAATATGTTATTTGCGGGCATATTCACCATGCCGAGATCAGGACTATCGAGAACACCGAAAAAACGGGTTCTGTGTTATACCTCAATTCGGGCGACTGGGTGGAGAGCCTTACCTCGCTGGAGTATTATAACGGCGATTGGAAAATATTTAAATATAACCCCGACGACTTTAAAACCGAGGTTGAAGATGATGATAAAACCGATGCCGAAGACCTTGACGCTAAACTGGATGTAAAAAGCTTACTCGAACGTTTTAAACAGGAACCGCATTAAGGCATTAGTATCAAGTAATTAGTATCAAGTAATTAGTATCAAGTATCAAGACCTTGCTTTTATACTCATGATCAGCTTTGTTATCAATGCTAAACATACGATCTTGATATTTGACACTAAAATAGCAAAATCTTGATACTTGATACTCACTACTTGATACTAATCACTAAATTACTCGCCGTTATAAAAATATAATGTTTGAAACTGTAACAGAAATGGAGCATTTACCATCTCAGTTAAAGTTAAAACGCGCTTACTACAAATGAAAATACTTTTTGGCATACAAGGAACCGGTAACGGGCATATAAGCCGGGCTCGTGAAATTGTGCCTTTGCTACAACAATATGGTGAGGTTGACTTATTAATCAGCGGTACCGAAGCCGAAGTTTCCTTATCGCAACCCCTTAAATATCGTTTTCACGGTTTTAGCTTTGTGTTTGGAAAAAAAGGTGGTGTTGATAACTGGGCTACCTTTAAGATCATGAATCTGCCCCAGCTTTGGCGCGATATGCACAGCCTGCCACTGAATCAGTACGACCTGATCATTAATGATTTTGAGCCGGTAAGTGCCTGGGCATGCCGCCTGCAAAAAGTACCGTCGGTATCATTAAGTCACCAGTGTTCCTTTGTTTCGCCCAAAACACCACGCCCCAAAAAGTGGAACTATGCCGAGTGGCTGTTCAAATATTATTCGCCAACCACGCATCATGTAGGTTTCCACTTTGAGCGTTACGACGATTTTATACATACACCAGTGATCAGGAGCGAGATCCGTGAAATGGAAACCGCCAACCTGGGGCATTATACCGTTTATCTGCCGGCTTATGACGATAAAACCCTGCTGAGGCATTTGAGCCAGACCGGGGCCCAATGGCAGATATTTTCAAAACGGCAGAAAATACCCTACCGCTCTGGCAATGTGGAGATTTTTCCGGTAAATAACGAGGCATTCAATAAAAGCCTGGCCAATTGCGAAGGTTTGCTTACCGGCGGAGGTTTTGAAGGCCCGGCCGAGGCCTTGTTCCTGAAAAAGAAAGTGCTCATGATCCCGATGAAAGGACAATATGAGCAGCAATGCAACGCCCTGGCTGCATCAAAGCTGGGTGTACCGGTGGTTAATGAGATCAATGATAAGTTTGCCGTCCATCTGAATAACTGGATCCGGGACGATAAAAAAGTGATCGTCGATTTTCCTAACGAAACCGCCCAAATTGTTGACGACCTGGTAAAGCGGTACGCGAGAAAGGGGGCTTGATTTCGGAATTGGGATGTTCGATTTCGGAATTATTATTCTGATAATTCTTTAATTCTATAAATTTTGATCCATAATTTAGAATTTAGCGTTTAGAATTTAGAATTTAGCACAGCGAATTTAGCGCTTTGAATTTCAGCCCTTATGATCAATCTTTTCAGAACTTTTAATCCATTCAACGCTTTATGGCTGGTTATCATATTGTTTTTGACGCGGGTGGGTTATTTGTTTCATGTTCCGGATAAGCTGGAGTTCATTTTTGTAGAGCCCTTCGCCCGCCTACTGGTACCGGTGGCTTATGAATACGCGCTTTCTCCGGTTTTGAATATTTTTTTGGCAGCGGTACTGGTTTTTATACAGGCGCTGTTATTGAATTACCTTATCAACTTTCATAATTTGCTGGGCAAACCTACGTTTTTGCCGGCTTTAATGTACGTTACGCTTTCGGGTTTATTTGCCCCATTCCTGATACTAAGCGCCCCGTTGATCTGCAATTTCCTGTTGATATGGATGCTGTTTAAGCTGTTCAGCTTGTACAAGGGCGAGGACGCCAAATCAACCGTGTATGATCTGGGGATGATCGTGGCCCTGGGTTCGCTCATCTATTTTCCCTTTATTTATCTGTTTTTGTCCATTTGGATAGCGCTGGTGCTTTTTAAACCTTTCAATTGGCGCGAGTGGGTAGCAGGGTTGTTAGGCTATGTTACGGTATTTTTCTTCCTGGCGGTTTTTTATTATCTGAATGATCGTATAAAAAAATTCGGTAATATCTGGCTGCCCTTAGGAACCAGATTTCCAGATCACATCAGCATCAACTCCTATAACTACCTGTTGCTTATCCCGGTGATCCTGATCCTGGTGCTTTGCTTTTTTAAATTACAGCAAAACTTTTTTAAAAGTTACGTGCAAACGCGTAAATCGTTCCAGTTGTTATTTCTTATTTTGCTGATCGCCGCTTTTTCATTTTATGTAAACGCGGCATTCCGTTTAAATCACTTTTTACTCTGTCTGGCATCAGTTGCTGTGTTTTTTGCCTACTATTTTCTGTACGCTACACGCCGGTGGTTTTATGAAGGCCTGTTCTTATTGCTGTTAATCAGCATCATCTGGTTCCAGTTTGACCATCATTTGGGCTCTGTTTAACAAATTTTAACTTTTACATTCGTTCAAATTTCAACGGTTATATTAGTTTTGTAGCATGAAGTTTGGAGTAGTTATATTTCCCGGGTCTAATTGTGATGAAGACATCATATATGTATTAGAAAAAATAATGGGTCAGCAGGTGGTTAGGTTATGGCATAAAGACCATGATCTGCAGGGTGTTGACTTTGTTGTTTTACCAGGCGGTTTTTCTTTTGGTGATTATCTTCGCTCTGGCGCGATATCCCGTTTTTCACCCATCATGCAGGAGGTTATACAATTTGCAGCAAAAGGTGGTTACGTAATGGGTATCTGCAATGGTTTCCAGATATTAACAGAAGCCGGCCTGCTTGATGGCGCTTTATTACATAATGAAAACCGCAAGTTTATTTGCCGTAACATTTATTTAAAACCGCAAACAACCCAATCATTGCTTACTGCCCAGTTGGTACAGGATCAGGCTTATAAAATACCTATTGCGCATGGCGAAGGTAATTATTTTGCCAGTGCCGATGTAGTGAAGGCGCTGAATGATAACGATCAGGTATTGTTCAGGTACTGCGATGAGGCCGGTAACATTGTTGCCGATGCCAATCCTAACGGATCATTGGAAAACATTGCCGGTATCTGCAACGCCAACAGGAACGTATTTGGTTTAATGCCTCACCCGGAGCGTGCTGCCGATAGTTTGCTGGCTAACGAAGATGGACTGGCTATTTTTGAATCTATATTATCATTAATTAAGGCCTGATGACCAATTTGGTTATCGATATTGGTAATACGTATACAAAAATCGCAGTTTTTAAGCTGAATGAACTGTTAGCAGTAATGCAGTTTGAAACGGTTGACCCCGACACACTCGATAATTTTTTGAATAATTATCAGATAGACAGGGCAATAGTATCATCGGTAAAAAAGCATGTAGAACCATGGCAAACCGGTTTAGAGGCAAAAATGCCGGTAACCTATTTCAACGCGTTAATAAACAGCTGTATACAGAACCATTATTTAACCCCTGAAACTCTTGGTACTGATCGTTTAGCGGCTGTTATAGGTGCAAGTCATACCTATCCGGCCCTCAACAGCCTGGTAATTACCGGCGGAACCGCTATAACTTATGATTACGTTGATGCAGCCGGAAATTATTTTGGCGGCAGTATATCACCGGGACTAAATATGCGTTATAAGGCTTTAAATTATTATACCGCCGGCTTGCCATTGATTAGTACAGATGCCGCTTTTAATGCAACTTATGGCGATAGTACCGAAACAGCGATACGCTCTGGCGTGCAAAATGGAATAAAATATGAACTATTGGGGTTTATTGAAAGCTACCAGGCCAACAACCCCCAACTAAATATTGTATTAAGCGGGGGCGACAGTATTTTTTTTGATACTCTATTGAAAAATAGCATCTTTGCCCCCTATATTAAAATTGAACCTTATTTGGTTTTAAAAGGATTAAACGCAGCTATACAAAAGCATAATGATTAAATATACCAGGTTTTTTATAACACTTTTATTAGCTGTTAGTTCATTTGCAGCATTTGCACAATCAACGGCTACCACCAGCTCTCCATACTCCAGGTATGGTATTGGCGATATCGATCCTCAGTTAATGCCGCAGAATGTAGCTATGGGCGGTATTGGTGTGGCTACAAACAAAATTGGTTTTTTTAACAATATCAATATCATAAACCCGGCTTCATACGGCGCTATAAACCTTACTACTATTGATATAGGCATTTACAGCAGCTTTTTAACCATGAGTCAAGCCGGTGCTGCCAGTCAAAAAAATAGTAATTTCAGGCTGAGCCATGTGGCTTTTGCTATACCGGTAACCAAACACTCGGCATTGAGTTTTGGCCTGGTGCCCTATAGCGAGCGTGGTTATAACTATAAAAACACCGTTAAAGGAAACGGCGCAATACCTGCCGATACTAACCTTACCAATTATACGTACAGCGGTGATGGTGGTTTATCAAAAGCTTATTTTGGTTATGGCTTTGGTATAGGCAAGCACCTCCTCATTGGTGCCAATGTATCGTACATTTTTGGTACATTAAAAGATATCAGTACTACAGAAATAAACACTAATATTAACGGGGTTATAGTACCGCTGCCAGGAACAACAAACTCAAAAATTGAATCGAGCAATTCCATAGCCGGTTTAAACTATGATTATGGTTTGCAATATTCTGTTGATTTTTCTGAAACCAAACACCTTACTTTCGGTTATTCGGGCTCGTTAAATTCCAAGCTTAACTCTACCAGCCATTTTATTGTAAGCCAGTATTTTAATGATGCCAGTGGTAATGAAGATATTCCGCTGGATAGCGTGATCAATAAACAGAGCTCCAAAACAAAAATAAAACTTCCGCTAACCAACCGCTTTGGTATATCGTTCCAGAGCGATGGCAAGTTCCTGGTTGGGGCAGATTATACCATGAGCAAATGGTCGCAGCTTTCAATAGGCGGTGTAAATCAGGGATTGCAGGATAGCCGTACGTTTAACATCGGTGGTCAGTATACCCCAAACTATGCTGCCCTACGTAACTACTTTGCCTCTGTTGATTACCGCCTGGGCGCTATATATGATGAAACTTATATGGTAGTTAATAATACCCGGATTAAAAGATATGCCATTACCGCGGGTGTTGGTATGCCTTTAAGGCCTAACAACGGTAGTTTTTACAAGATCAATATCTCTGCCGAAGTAGGTAGAAGGGGCTCACTTGTAAATGGCCTGGTGCGCGAAAACTATGTGAATATCCATTTAGGCTTCACCCTGAATGATAAATGGTTCCAGAAATATAAATTTGATTAATCTTACTTAGTTAATTATCAAGTAATTAGTATCAAGTATCATGACTTTTAAAAAGCGCATTCTCAGCTCACAAAAAATCTTGATACTTGATACCCGATACTTGATACTTATAGGACTTTTCCTCCTGTCATCCTGTGTAAATGACCTGAATAAGGTTAAAGAGATCTCATCAAACGAGGTAGGTGCCATAGTCGAGCCGACTACAGGTGTTGACCTCATCCTGAGCGATTCAGCTAAAGTGACCATACATCTCACCGCTCCATTAATATTACAGTACAATCCCGAGAATCCCAAAAAAGCCTATAAAGTAGCACCTAAAGGGATTAAAGTAATTCATTACGACAAACTAACCCAAAAAGAAGACGGTACCATTATTGCCGATACCGGTATACTGCACGTAGGCGATAAGCTATATGAGTTCCGGAAAAACGTAGTGGCTACCAATGCCCAGGGCGATGTTTACAAATCTGATGAGCTGTTTTGGAATTCGGCCACAAAAAAGGTGTACTCCCACAAAAATGTGGAGGTTTTTATGAAAAGCGGGAATGTGATGAACGGGGACGACTTTGAAAGCGACGATACCTTTTTACGCCCCTCCCTCAAGAATAGTAAAGGCGTATTCCATGTAGACGAAAACGGGGCACAATAGCAGCGCAATTTTAAAAGCTAAAGCAAAAACTCACATGCCAAAAAAACATGTTTAAGATAGATTTTTTGACTTTTGACTTTTGAATTATTTTGTGTTATAGAATTTTACTAAAAATTGTATCTTGCGCCCTCTTTTGAGCAATAGAAACCGTCATGAGATTTCCTTTAAAAGAATGGATTAGTGCATGATAGCTTCGTTTTACTTTAAAGAACAGATTGTTACAGAGAAAATAATTATAAAAAGTATATGGGTATAATGGGTTATTTGCGCGACCGGATGGGGAAAATTGTTGCCATCCTTATTGGTTTAGCGCTGCTTGCTTTTATTGTAAGTGAGGTTGTAAGGTCAGGCGGCTCTTTTTTTAGGGACGACAATAATGAACTGGCTGTAGTAAACGGCGAAAAAGTGCCTTTGGATGAGTTTCAGAAAAGATTGGATCAAAATACTGCTCAGTTTAAACAAGCAGGACAGGCTATCTCTCCGCAGATCACCAGTTATGTACAGGAAAACACCTGGAACCAGGTAATAGGCCAGATGCTCTTAAAAAAAGAAGCAGAAAAAGTTGGGATTGTTGTTGGCGATGATGAAACTACATCTATGGTGAGCGGAAATAATCCCGACCCGCAGATTGCACGTCAGTTTACAAACCCGCAAACAGGGCAATTTGACAGAAGTAAACTGGAGCAGTTTAAAAGTTATTTAAAATCTCCTCAGGTGAGTGCCGAGCAAAAACAAGGCTGGGCCGAATTTTTAGAGCAGTTATTTGAGGCGAAAGTGGTAACAAAATACGTGGCTTTGGTTACCAATGGTTTGTATGTGAACTCGCTGGATGCAAAAGATGATTATGAGGCCAAAAACAAGCTGGTGAACTTTAAATATGCCGCATTGGATTACGCTTCTATTCCTGATGCTAAAGTTACTTTAACAGATGAGGACTATAGCAACTACTATAACGCGCACAAAAATGAATTCAGGAATCAGCAGGATGTACGTTCATTTGAGTACGTAAGCTTTAACGCGGCACCTTCAAAAGAGGATAGCCTTGCTATAAAGGCACAGGTTGATAAACTGGCCGAAGCTTTTAAAACCAGCACCAACGATTCGCTTTTTGTACAGATCAATTCTGAAACAAAAACACCTGTCAGCTTCCAGAAAAAAGGCGGATTAGAGCCAAAACTGGATACGGTAATGTTTAACGCGGCCAAAGGTTTTGTATATGGTCCTTACATATCAAACGGCAGCTACAAACTGGCTAAATTAACTGATGAAAAAATAACTTTCGATTCGGTAAAAACCCGTCACATATTAATCAATCCGGCTACTGAAGGAGGCGTTGAAAAAGCGATCGCTAAAGCTGATTCAATCAAAAAGCTGATCCAGGGTGGTAAATCATTTGCCGATCTGGCCGCAACTTTCTCTGTTGATAAAGGCAGCGGCGCCAAAGGCGGCGAGATACCAGCATTTGATGTAAATGGTGCAATGGGTGGTGGCCAGGGCCAGATCACTCCGGAATATACTAATGCTGCCTTTAAAGCAAGCAAAGGCGATCTGATTGTGGTTACTTCGCAATTTGGTGTGCACCTGATACAGGTAGAAGATCAGAAAGGATCTGTAAAAGTTGTAAAAGTAGCCGTTGTTGATAAACCAATAACCGCGAGCAGCAAAACACAAACGGTAGCATACAGCCGCGCGCAACAGTTTTTGGGTAACCTAACCAAAGATAACTTTGACGCGGAAGTAAAAAAAGAAGGTTTAAAAAAGAGCGTAGCTGAAGACTTTACAGGTGTTGCCGCCAGTTTACCAGGTTTGGATAATGCTCGTGAGTTGGTACGATGGGCGTTTAAAGCTGACAAAGGAGATATCACCGATAAAGTATTTACTGTAGGCGATCAGTATGTGGTTACCCGCTTAACCGAAATTAAGTCTAAAGGTATATTGTCTTTAGATGCCGTTAAGAAACAAATTGAGCCAGCTGTACGCAATGAAGTAAAAGCTAAGCAACTGGCCGAGAAATTCCAGGGAGCTACAAGCATTGACCAGGCTGCTCAAAAAGCAGGTGTTAAAGTGGTGCCTGTTCAAAACGTGGTTTTTGCCAACCCTATTATTCCGGGCGCATCATTGGAATATAAAGTGATTGGTTCTATATTTGGTTCACAACCTAACAAACTTTCTAAACCAATTAATGGTCAGCAGGGTGTTTATGTTTATGTTGTAGACGGTTTCACCAATCCTCCGGCACTTTCCAATAACGTAAGAGAGAAACAACAAATAGCCCAGGCACTGATGCAGCGCGCAGCAGGCCAGCTACTGGATGCCTTGAAAGATAATGCTATTGTAAAAGATAACAGGGCTAAACTGTTATAATAAAATTTTAAAGTAATTTTGTATCCGGGATCAGTCTGAGTGCTGTTCCCGGATTTTTTTTGTTGGTTCATTTGTTCAGTGGTTCATTAGTTCATTGGTACAAGATTGATAACCTTGCAGCCATTTGTTAATTACTGGATATGGAAATCACTAATTCAATAAATCACTAATTCAATAATTGCTTCCAAATGGATATACAGGAAAATATAGTGAATAAAGTAGCACAGAGTGGCCTGGTCACTTTAGACCCTGCTGCCTTTTATCCCGCCGGCGAACGTGTTATTTATGATATTAAAGATAACCTGTTCCACGGTTTAATGCTGCGCGAAAAAGATTTCAGGGAGTTTATAAAAGAACATGACTGGGTACAATATACCGGGAAAAATGTGGGTATCACTTGTACAGCCGATGCTATTGTACCGGCGTGGGCCTATATGTTGTTAGCTAACCGTATGGCTCCTTACGCGCGTGAAATTGTTTTTGGCGATGAGGCTGTTTTAGAAACCGTATTGTTTGAAAAAGAAATAGCCAAAGCCGATTTTGAGCAATATCGCGATCAGCGTATTGTATTGAAAGGTTGTGGTGATACTGAAGTACCGGTTTCGGCTTATGTGGAACTCACTAAAAAGCTTACCCCGATAGTAAAAAGCCTTATGTTCGGTGAGCCCTGCTCAACCGTACCTATCTATAAGCGAAAAGACTAATTTTTTAGTAGGATTTTAGTATCAAGTAATTAGTATCAAGTATCAAGATCTTTTGATTTAATCCCTTTTTTAATGTCATGATACTTGATACTAATTACTTGATACTATTCCCCACACAATAAAAGCGCGATTAAACCATTTATAGTAAAGCTTTGTCATATCTTCGCCACTATTTGTCGGTGGGTGTATGACATAAAAAGCAATTGGCGCTAATGAAAAAATCCCTTTTCTATATCTTGTTATTCCTTTTGTCGGGTAGCAAAGTTTTTTCGCAGGAACTAACAAAAATCAGCGAACCTGTTTTTAAAGTGGGCGAAAAGCTAAGCTATAAAATGAAATATGGTGTATTTACTGCTGCCGAAGCCGATATCAGGGTTGAGGCCAGCGATAAGAAGCTTGATGGGCCGGCATTTCATTTAATAGCGGAGGGCAAAACAGCAGGCTCCTTTGACTTTTTTTACAAGGTGCGTAATAAGTACGAGTCATACGTTGATCAGAATACCTTAATGCCCTATTTTTATACCGAAAACAGGCATGAGGGGAAGTGGAAGCATACCGATAATGTGACCTTTGATCATAAGGATAATAAGGTAACGGCCGATAAGGGTGTATTTACCTTTAAGGGGCAAACATTTGATTTTGTATCGGCCTACTATTTTGCCCGTACCATTGATGTATCCAAAATGAAAGTAGGGGAGAAATTTGAGCTGCAGTATTTCCTGGAAGATGGTTTTCACTCCATGGGTATCACTTATGTAGGTACCGAAGTAGTGAGTTGTTCGATGGGAAAATTCAACTGTCTTAAATTTAATCCAACAATCATTCCGGGCCGTATTTTCAGAAAGGATAGTAAGTTGTACCTTTGGATAACAAATGATGGCAACAGGATACCTGTAAAGGCGCATGTGGAGGTTATCCTGGGGAGTATAACAATGGATCTTCAGGCCGCTACCGGTTTAAAATATCCGTTAAACCCTATAAAAAAATAATTAAAAGAATATGATTGAGGTTGGTAATGTATTGGTGCACGAGGATGTGGTGAAAGAGAACTTTGTTTGTAACCTTAACAAATGCAAAGGCGCCTGTTGTTTGGAGGGTGATTCAGGCGCGCCCTTAAATGCCGATGAGCTTGATATTTTAAAAGAGATATATCCTAAAGTGAAACCTTATCTTACCGAAAAGGGGATTAAAACCATTGAAAAGGTAGGCACTTATGTAAAGGATTTTGAAGGCGATTATACCACGCCTTGCGTTGATGTAAATAAAGAATGCGCTTATGTGATATGGGAAAATGGCATCACTAAATGTGGTATTGAGAAAGCTTATGAAGAAGGTGCCGTCAGCTGGAAAAAACCGATCTCCTGCCATTTATATCCTATTCGTATTACCGCCTACCCCGAGTTTGATGTGCTGAATTATGATCGTTGGAACATTTGCAGCCCCGCATGTTCATTCGGCAATGAGCTTAAAGTACGCGTACATGAATTTTTAAAAGATCCCCTGATACGCAAATATGGGAAGGAGTGGTATCAGGAGCTGGAGAATGAAGTATCGGGCATATAAGAGAGCAAAGATTTTTGGAGCAAAGAGCAAGGATTCTTAGAGCAAAGAATAAAAAATTTTTGGAACAAAGATAATAGATGATTACTGTCTTTGCTCCTTACTCCAAAAATCCTTGCTCCAGGAATCTTAATTCTCATTGTTTTTGGATAATATTGTAACTTATAAGTCATATCCGATAAACGCCTATGAAAACAGCTTTAATAACAGGTATAACAGGTCAGGATGGGGCATACCTGGCTGAGTTCTTGCTGAAAAAAGGATATACTGTTCATGGTGTAAAACGGCGGTCGTCATTATTTAATACAGACCGTATTGATCATCTCTATCATGACCCGCACGAGCCCAATGTAAAGTTTAAGCTGCATTACGGCGACCTGACCGATTCAACCAACCTCATCAGGTTAATACAGGAAGTACAGCCCGACGAAATATATAACCTTGCCGCGCAAAGCCATGTAAAGGTAAGTTTTGATACCCCCGAGTATACCGCCAATGCCGATGGTATTGGTACCCTGCGCATCCTGGAAGCAGTACGTTTGTTGGGCCTCACCCAAAAAACACGGATATACCAGGCCTCTACATCCGAACTTTATGGTTTAGTGCAGGCTGTTCCGCAAAGTGAAACCACGCCTTTTTATCCCCGTTCGCCATACGCGGTGGCAAAACTATATGGCTACTGGATCATTGTAAATTACCGTGAAGCATATCAAATGTACGCCTGTAACGGCATCTTATTCAACCATGAAAGCCCTATCAGGGGCGAAACTTTTGTTACCCGCAAAATTACCCGTGCAGCTGCAAAAATAGCCCTGGGTTTGCAGGATTGCCTGTATGTGGGTAATCTTTCGGCACAGCGCGACTGGGGGCATGCCAAAGACTATATAGAAGCCATGTGGCTTATGCTGCAGCAAGAAAAGGCCGAAGATTTTGTAATAGCAACAGGTGTTACTACTACTGTTCGTGATTTTATAAAAATGGCCTTCAATGAATTAGGCATCGAAGTGGAGTTTAGCGGCAAGGATGAAAATGAGCGTGGCGTGATTATTGATATTGATGAGCAAAAAATAACGGAACTGGGTTTAAATAAGGATGCCCTTAAATTTGGGCAAACTATAGTAAAGGTTGATGCCAAATATTTTAGACCAACGGAGGTTGAACTGTTGATTGGGGATGCCACAAAGGCTTTTGAAAAATTAGGGTGGAAACCTAAATATGACCTTCAGGCCCTGGTTACTGATATGGTGTTACCAGATCTGCACCTGGTTAAAAAGGATGACTATCTGAAGAAAGGCGGTTTTAAAACGCTTAATTACTTTGAATAAAATTTATCAATTCTGCATGAAAAAAATATTTACCGGCGTTATACTATTATTTTTAGTGAGCGGGGTTGTAAAGGCACAATCAGTATATCAACCTTATTCGTACCAGTTTTACCAAAAATTGGATGCCGATGTTTATTCTACCCAAACCCGGGTGCATAGCTCCTTAAAACCATTTTTTGTTGACGATTCGTTGATAAAGCACCATTACGATTCCTTAATGAATTTGAGCGGACTTAAAGGAAAATTTTTTACCCAGCACCAGATTGATGTAAAGGGGAAAGATTATACCTTTTACACCGATCTTTTACCTGATTTTAATTTGAGCCGGGATTTTTCCAATAAAAAGAATACCAACTCGGGTTCGCTTGGTTTGCAGGTGGGTGGTACCGTTGGTAATAAGTTATCCTATAACGTGAGCGCCTATGAAAACAGGGCTGTACTGCCTGATTATCTGGCCACTTATACCAACCAGGTAGGCATAGCCCCCGGGCAGGCTTACGCCGGTATTTATGGCAACGAGTATCGTTGGTCGTACATTACAGCGTTGGTATCATACACACCCAATAAATACCTGAACATAACCGCCGGGCGGGATAAAACTTTTATTGGTGATGGCTACCGCTCAGAACTTTTATCTGATTATGCCTCACCATATCCTTTTATTAAGCTAACTGGTACTCTTGGTAACGTAAGATATATGGCGATGTGGGCCTACTTTAATGATCCGCTATCGGTTAAAGTAGATAATGGCGACCGTAAAAAATATGGCGTGTTCCATTATCTGGACTGGAATGTAAGTAACCGGCTTTCCCTGGGCTTTTTTGATGCGGTTATCTGGCCTGCTAAAGATGACCTTGGGCATGCGCGTGGTTTTGATTTTACTTATATCAATCCAGTTATATTCTTACGCCCTGTTGAGGCAACAAACGGCTCACCCGATAATGCTATGATCGGGTTTACGGGTAAATATAAACTTACAGACGGCGTTACAGCCTATGGTCAGTTCGCACTTGATGAATTTGAGGCCAAGAACTTTTTCTCCAGTAATGGTAGCTCACGAAATAAGTATGGATGGCAACTTGGGTTTAGAGGAGCAAACCTGTTTAATGTAAACGGATTAAATTACCTCCTGGAAACCAATAACGTAAAACCATATACCTACTCAGAACGGAGTTCGATAGTTAACTATGCCGAAAATGGGGA
Organism: Mucilaginibacter sp. RCC_168; assembly: GCF_041355315.1. NCBI lineage: Bacteria > Pseudomonadati > Bacteroidota > Sphingobacteriia > Sphingobacteriales > Sphingobacteriaceae > Mucilaginibacter > Mucilaginibacter sp. RCC_168. The sequence goes on along the minus strand of NZ_JBFUPN010000015.1, from coordinate 38,371 downwards.
GCCATTAGCGCATCCATGGGGCGCAAACTTTCGGGAAGTAGTTGGTTTGTTGAATTACTCCTATAAAAGATTTGATTTTTCGGGAGAGCTTGACTATGGACATTACGGCTTAGATACAGATGATCTTAATTTTGGGAAAGATATTTTTCAGCAATATGTAGATCCGGCAAGGGCTTTTGGTAACTACACCGGTCAGGGTTTAACCACCAATATGATTTACGTGGAAGGTAAGGTAGCCTATTTGCTAAACCCTAAATATAATCTGCGTTTTGAATTGGGTGGACTTTACCGTTCTGAAAAGAACAGCCAGTTTCATGACAAAACAAGCATGATCACCTTTGGTATACGCAGCTCATTCCGGGCTATTTACAATGATTTAGCAAGTTATAGAACGCATTAGCATTAAAGTTCTAAGCTCTAAAACCTAAATTCTAAAATATAGGAGAAAATATTTTCCCATTTAGATTTTAGGCTTTAGGATTTAAAGGATTTAGAGTTTAAGAAGCTATGGTATGTGTATTATGTTTAGCGCCTAAACTTCTTACCAGTGTTATAATGTGTTGTGCATCATAACCGCATTCGGCCCAAAGTTCGGGTTGTTCGCCGTGCTCAATGATCTTATCTGGTATGCCAAGGCGTTTTACCAGTGTATTTTGATAGCCGTTATCAGCCATAAATTCCAGTACCGCGCTGCCCATTCCTCCTTCAAGGCAACCATCCTCAACTGTAATTACTTTGCTGAATTTCTTAAATACTTCATGAAGTAAAGCTTCGTCAAGCGGCTTTACAAAGCGCAGGTCATAATGCGCAGGATAATAGCCTTCGGTATTCAGTTCGGCAGTAGCTTTTACTACTTCGTTACCGATGGCGCCTATAGATAGGATAGCTACCTCGTCACCATCGCAAACTTTGCGGCCTTTACCAACAGGTATGGCCTTAAACGGGCGTTGCCAGTCGACCATGACACCGTTACCACGAGGGTACCTTATCACAAACGGACCCATATTTTCCTGTTGAGCGGTAAACATGAGGTTACGCAGCTCTTCTTCGTTCATGGGAGCCGATATCGTCATATTGGGTATGCAACGCATAAAAGCCAGGTCATAAGCGCCATGATGGGTTGGCCCGTCGGCACCTACAAGGCCCGCCCTGTCTAAACAGAATATCACATTGAGGTTTTGAATAGCCACATCATGTATCACCTGATCATATGCCCTTTGCATAAAGCTGGAGTATATATTACAAAACGGTACCAAACCCTGCGTAGCCAATCCTGCCGAAAATGTTACTGCGTGTTGTTCGGCTATACCTACGTCAAAAGCGCGGGCTGGCATAGCTTTCATCATGAGGTTAAGTGAGCATCCCGAAGGCATGGCCGGGGTAATACCCATGATTTTAGGGTTTTGCTCTGCCAGCTCAATAATACTGTGCCCAAACACATCCTGGTATTTAGGTGGTTGCGGCTTATCGTATTTGGTTTTCTTGATCTCGCCGGTTATTTTGTCAAATAAACCGGGCGCATGCCACTTGGTCTGGTCTTTTTCGGCCAGCGCATAACCCTTACCTTTGGTGGTAATGCAATGTAGTAACTTAGGACCGGGTATATCACGCAGGTCTTTCAGAACCTTTACCAGGTGGTTTACATCATGACCATCAATAGGGCCAAAATACCTGAACTTAAGGGCTTCAAAAAAGTTGCTGCGTTTTAACAGCGTGCCCTTAATGCTTTTTTCTATCTTCTGCGCTATTTTAAAGGCATCAGGGCCTATGGCTGATAATTTGCCCAGCACATGAGCTATATCGTCTCTGAAGCGATTATATGGCTTGGATGTAGTGATATCTGTAAGGTATTCCTTTAACGCGCCCACATTGGGGTCTATCGACATGTTATTGTCGTTCAGGATCACCAGCAGATTTGAGTTTTCGATACCGGCGTGGTTGAGCGCTTCAAAAGCCATTCCCGCGGTCATGGCGCCATCGCCAATAACGGCTACGTGCTGCCTGTCGGTTTCGCCTTTGTAATGCGAAGCCACAGCCATACCCAGCGCTACAGAAATAGAGGTAGAGGAGTGTCCTACACCAAAAGTATCGTATTCGCTTTCTGAACGTTTTGGAAAACCACTCAGGCCCTTATATACACGGTTGGTATGAAATTCGTCACGGCGGCCGGTCAGTATTTTATGGCCGTAAGCCTGGTGGCCTACATCCCAAACTAATTGATCGTAGGGGGTGTTCAGTACGTATTGAAGGGCTACGGTTAACTCTACAACACCTAAACTGGCAGCAAAATGGCCGCCATTTACCGATACCACATCAATAATATACTGGCGCAGTTCCTGGCAAACCTGTTCAAGCTCGCTTTCGTTAAGTCGCTTTAAATCAGATGGATAATTTATTGTTTTTAATAAATCCCCGGCTGGTACCTGCATTGACATTTGTAAGAATATTTAACTTACAAAGTAAGCTATTTTATTTATAAAAACAGGTTATCTAAATGTATTTATTGTTTGGGGTTAGTATCAAGTATCATGACTTTTTCTTTTCCAATCAGTGAGGATGAAGTATCTTGATACTTGATACTCGCTACTTGATACTAAAAATCTTATTTTTGCAACAGATATATGATCGACGACAGCTTTGCTATAAAATTACCCCAGTTTGAAGGTCCGTTTGATCTGCTGCTTTTTTTTATTGAAAGGGATGAGCTGGATATCCATGATATCCCCATAGCCCGCATAGCCGATGATTTTTTAAACTATATACACCAAATGACCAGCCTTAATATGGAGCTGGCCAGTGAGTTTATTTTTGTGGCTGCCACGCTGATGCGTATCAAGGCAAAAATGTTATTGCCCCGCTATGAGGCCGATGATGCCGGCGACGAAGCCGATACCAAAGAAAATCTGATCAGGAAACTGATAGAATATAAAAAATTCAAGGAACTGTGCGAGGAATTACGCCCTTATGAAGAAGAGCGTTTTAAACAGGAAAAGCGAGGTAATATAAAACACGACCTGGAGCAGGTAGAAAAGGTTACCCATCCGGGTGAAGAGCTATCAGAGCTAAGCCTGTACAAGCTGATGATGGTGCATGAACGGCTGATGCGTAACTACCTTAACCGCAGTGAAGAGGTAAAGCACACCGTGGTTCAATACCCATACACTATCGAAAAGCAGAAGAAAGCGGTTGCCGATTTGCTCAAGATCAATAAAATGCTTGATTTTAAAGCGATTGCGGGGAATTCGGAAAATAAGGTACACTTTGTTTACAACTTTTTGGCTGTATTAGAAATGTTGCAGCAGGAGTTGATAGATATTCAGATTGGTTTAGGATATAATAATTTTTGGATATCAGCGAGGGAGATTTGAGATGTTAGATATGAGATGTGAGACAAGAAATGTATAAAGTTTGTTGTTCATTTTTAATTAATTACAAAAGCTAATTTTTTAATCTCAAATCTCATATCTAACATCTCAAATCTAATTTTTGCTAACTTAGCGCCGTTATAAACACAGTGCCGTTTTAATTATATATAATGAAAAGAGACAAATTAATTTTTAAGTTATTGGATGAAGAGCAGCAACGCCAGGAAGAGGGTATTGAGCTGATAGCATCTGAGAATTTTGTGAGCCGTCAGGTTATGGAAGCTGCGGGTTCTGTTGCTACCAATAAATATGCCGAAGGTTTACCAGGCAAACGTTATTATGGCGGCTGCCAGGTAGTTGACGAAATTGAAACCATTGCTATTGAAAGAGCCAAGCAACTGTTCAATGCCGAGTGGGCAAACGTTCAGCCACATTCAGGCGCTCAGGCCAATGCTGCGGTAATGCTGGCAGTTCTTCAACCGGGCGACAAAATATTAGGATTTGATCTGTCACATGGTGGCCACTTAACCCATGGCTCACCGGTTAACTTTTCGGGTAAATTATATGAGCCGCATTTTTATGGTGTGGTTAAAGAAACCGGCCTTGTTGATTATGTGCAACTGGAAAAAGTTGCCCTTAAAGAGAAACCAAAACTAATCATTTGCGGCGCTTCGGCTTACTCGCGCGATTGGGATTATGAATTTATACGTAAAGTAGCCGATAAAGTGGGTGCTTTGGTACTGGCTGATATATCGCACCCGGCAGGCCTTATTGCCAGGGGATTATTAACAGATCCGCTGCCGCATTGCCACATTGTAACTACCACAACACACAAAACATTACGCGGCCCGCGTGGCGGTCTCATCCTGTTAGGTAAGGATTTTGAAAACCCATTCGGCATAAAAACACCCAAAGGCGAAGTAAGGATGATGTCGTCATTGCTGGATATGGCGGTTTTTCCAGGTACGCAGGGTGGCCCGCTGGAGCATATCATCGCTGCAAAAGCGATAGCATTTGGCGAAGCTTTAAGCGAAGGCTATATGAAATATATTCTGCAGGTTAAAAAGAATGCTGCGGCTATGGCCGAAGCTTTTGTTAAGCGTGGTTATGAGATCATATCAGGCGGTACAGATAACCACTTGATGCTGATTGATCTGCGTAATAAAAACATTACCGGTAAAGCTGCTGAAAACGCCTTGGTAACTGCCGATATCACCGTAAACAAAAATATGGTGCCTTATGATGATAAGTCGCCGTTTGTTACTTCTGGTATACGTGTAGGTACCTCGGCTATAACTACCCGTGGCATGAAAGAGAAGCAAATGGAACACATTGTAGAACTGATAGATGCCGTAATTGTTGACCCGGAAAATGAACCTTCTTTAAAGAAAATACGTAAAAAAGTCCACAAGCTGATGCACGACTATCCGTTGTACAGAGAAAGCAGCGCGGAATAATTAATGACCCAAAGACGGCAGGAAAATTTAATAACTCAAAAGGAACGTTTAGAGGCCCTGCGGTCGTACCATATTTTAGATACGCCTCCTGAAAAGGAGTATGATGCTATTACCCGCCTTACATCTTATGTATGTAACGCCCCTGTTGTTTTCATCACTCTGATTGATGCCGACAGGCAATGGGTTAAGTCTAAATTTAGCGCCGGCACTGATGAAATCGTCAGTGCCGGCGCTTTTTGCAATTGTACCATCCTGACCGATCAGATACTGGAGATAAGTGATACCCTGCTTGATAAAGCCTTTAAGGATAACATTGAGGTTGTGAGTCAGCATGTACGGTTTTATGCTGGCGCACCTTTGATTGACCCAAATGGGCATCATTTAGGTACGCTTTGCGTTGTTGATACTGTGCCTCACATCCTTAGCACCGAACAGCGCGATGCTTTGCGGATATTGGCAGATAAGGTAATGTCGCACTTTCTATTGCGCAAACGAAATAGAGACCTTGAAGAAAGCCTTGCAATCCATAAAGAGTTTCATGATCTTTTTGACAGTTCGCCAGACATTCATTGTATTTTGGATCGGGATTTTAAAATTAAACGGATCAACCTGTCTGTTAAACAGGTTTTAGGTTATACTGTAGAGGAGGTAACCGGAAAGCCGATATGGGATTTCTTCAGGGAGAAGGAAAGGGATCTGTTTCTGGACAAATTACGGGAGGGTTTAAATGGCCAGGATAAATTTGAATTTGAAACACCCATTTTTGCCCCTGATCATGCTGTTAAATGGTTAAGCTGGGCGGCAACATTTAAAGGCGATAAATGGTTTGCCAGTGGCAGGGATGTAAGTTATCAGAAGCAGGTTGTAAAAGAACTCAAGCAATTATCGCTGGTGGCCAGTAAAGTTGTTAATGGCGTGGTGATCAGTAATGCAGCTGATGAAGTAGTGTGGGTGAATGAAGCGTTTGAACATATTACCGGTTATAATCTTGCCGATGTTGAAAATAAATACCTTGGTGCCACTTTAAAAGGTAAGCCGGTTGATAATGCGGCTATTGAAAAATTAGACGCGTCGATAAAAAAGAAAGAATCATACGAAGTAGATCTGCTTATGGATCGAAAAGATGGAACCCCAATATGGATCACGGTTGTCAATTCTGTTATTCATAATCAAAATGGAGAGGTCGATAAATCCATCAGAATTGTTATTGATATTACTGCCCGTAAAAAGATTGAGCAGGAATTAGAGATATTGTCTTTTGCAGCCAGAAAATCGCCCAGCGGTATTTTTATACGCGATGCAGAAGGCAAAATGCTCTGGATGAATGAGGCCCTTGAAAATATTATTGGCTATTCATTCGCCGAACTGGAAGGAAAGATCATGGGTAATACCCTGGTGGGTGAAGATACTGATATGACAGTATTTGAAAGCGCGGTAAAAGCCGTAAAAGAGAACAGACCTTACGAAATCGAGATAAAAATATATAAAAAGGATAATACCCCATGCTGGGTATTTTTATCAAATAGTCCGCTATTTAACGAAGCAGGCAAGGTCGACCGTCAGATTGGTGTCATGGTTGATATAGCCGAGCGTAAAAAGAGTGAGGAGGAGCTTACAAAACTTTCGTTAGTAGCCAGCAATACTACAAGCGGGGTGGTTATAAATAATAACGATGGAAAGGTTGAATGGGTAAATAAAGCATTTGAAAATATTACCGGGTATACGATCAATGAAGTAAACGGAAACCATTTGGGTGATGTACTGAAGGGCGAGCTCACGGATGTATCTATTATCCAAAAAACACGCGAATTATCCCGGAATAAGCAATCATTTGAAGTAGATCTGCTCATTTACCGTAAAGACGGGCAACCTTTGTGGATATCGGTTATCAATTCGGTAATTATTGGAAATGATGGTAACGTTGATAAATATATTGAGGTAATTATTGATATAACTGCCAAAAAGAAGGCCGAGATAGAGTTGATCAGAGCGAAGGAAGAGGCTTTGCAATTAAGCCGTGCTAAAGACATGTTCATATCGGTGATGAGTCATGAAATACGCACACCGCTTAATGCAGTGATTGGTATGTCGCACCTGTTGCTCGAAGATGATCCGATGGAATCGCAAAAGGAAAATTTGAGCATCCTCAAATTTTCGGCCGAGAATTTAATGACCCTGATCAACGATGTACTGGATTTTACCAAAATAGAAACAGGTAATATTGAGCTGGAGAAGGCAAATTTGGATATGAGGGAACTTATTCAGAGTATCAACACCTCCATGCGTTATCGTGCCGAAGAAAAAAATATTTATCTTAGCCAAAGCATTGATGATGCTGTACCCAAGGTTGTAATAGGCGACAGAGCCCGCTTATGCCAGATACTGTTGAACCTGGTGAGCAATGCCCTTAAGTTTACAGACGAAGGCGGAATTAATACAGACCTGAAGGTAATTCAGGAAAGTGATAAGGATGTGCGGATCCGATTCTCTGTTGCAGACACGGGTATAGGTATCGCCCCGGGAAAACTGAATACTATATTTGAACAGTTTAAACAAGCCGAACCGGATATTACACGCAAATACGGAGGTACAGGCCTGGGTTTAGCTATCAGCAAAAGATTAATTGAACTACATGATTCAAGAATAAATGTAGATAGCATACTAAACAAGGGCTCTACTTTTTGGTTTACTATAACGTTTAGGAAAACAAATACCCATTTGAATAATAATAACAACAATTTGGAAACAGGGCTCAAAATAAATGTTTTAGTAGTTGATGACAATCAGATAAACCGGTTATTGATCAATAAGATTCTGAAAAAATGGGGTGCCAATGCTGATTTTGCCGAAAATGGTATTGAAGCTATCCACAAAATAGAAAACAACCGGAATTATAATGTGGTATTAATGGATATCCACATGCCTCAAATGGGTGGTCTTGAGGCCACCCAGATCATACGCGCTATGCCCGATCCGTATTTTCAAAAGTTACCTATTATTGCTTTAACGGCATCGATGCTGAGCAACCAGATGGGTGAAATAGATAATGCCGGGATGAACGATTATGTATTAAAACCATTTGACCCAAAATCTCTTTACGATAAATTAAGCCGGTATCAGCACCAGTAAAAGTCCCTTATGCACGTTGTTTATTCATCATAAATTCCTCGTCCGCAGGGAAATTATTAAAGATCAGTTCATAAGCAATTTTTATCCATATAATGATGCAGGGCCAGGCTTTCATGGCCAGGTTGCTCATCCATTCCCTGGCAGGCCTTGGAAAAGCGTCGCTGGGTCCTAAACCGGTAATAACCAGTAGTAATACCAGCATAATAACATTGAAAGTGGTAAAAGGCTTATCCTGCATCATGATGTAAATTACGGCGCCAGCTGTAGCTATAATGTAGGTTGGATGCTCAGATCCGGTACTAAACAGCACAACCATCAACAGGGCCGAACATAACACCTGCAGCTGGAATTTCAGCGAGCTATATTGTTTAAAGCGGAACAGCGGAATAGCAAAAATAATTGCGCCGGCTATCAGAAAAGGCGTATTCGGTAAGGCCGCGTTTTGGGTTAAACGGCGTGCCACCCCCATAATGCACCAATCAATACTGCCGGTTAAACTTACGTTCATGGAGTTTTTGAGGTTTAATTCATGAAACCAGTCGTGATAGGATTGGATAATATAATGAGGACTGGAAATGACCATAGGCAGGGCAAACAAAACACCGGCCCATACTACGGTACTGGAAATAAACTTTAATTTGTTACGGGAGAAAAGAAAAAACGCCAGGCCAACTACCGGGTAAAACTTAATTAAAGTGCCTGCTACGATGAATAGGGTAGCCCATTCGTCTTTACCTTTTTTTACTAGCATAAAGCTCATAATGATCAAAGCCGCAATGAGGGCATTGATCTGCATGTAATGTGAGGTATTGGAAAACTCAATAACACATAACAAAAGGATGGCTGTTTTTATCCGGTTGTTAAAGGGGAGGAGATGTACGGCCAGCAGAAAGGCAAGCGCGTTGACGAGTTGCCAGAGGAAAAAGCCTACCGCCTCTGACGGGATAGCGAACGGCGCAACCAATATGGTAAATGTAGGGCCATATAAAAACACATCAGCATATTCTGCCGGGTACAATAAATATAAGTTTACACCTGCCCTGGCGTGATAGTAAGCATGACGGAATATGAGGTAGTTATTATCAATATGCCTGAAGTATTTATATTGCCAGCAATAAGCGGCAACTGCTAAATATAATACCCAAACCCATTGATACCCGGTTAAATAAAGGAACCTTTTTGTCATTGCAGGAAACTGTGATAATTGTAATCGACAAAAGTATTGATAAAAAAGATATTGGGTTCATTTTGTTTTATTGCGCATAAGCAATGGTGGCAATACTTAGGGTGAGCCCGGGTATTTTTAACAATTCCATACCGCAGGCTTCCAATGTAGAACCGGTGGTGATAATATCATCAACCAGTAAAACATGTTTGTTGATCAATTTTTCGGGATGTTTGATCATAAACACATCCTGCATATTCTCGAAACGGGCAAAGCGCGACTTATGGGTTTGAGTTGCTGTTGCTATCGTGCGCAGTAAATTATGATCTTCTACCATAGCGTTTAGCTTTTCCGCGAGCCCCTCGGCAAAACGTGCACTTTGATTATACCCTCGCTCCTGGAAGCGTTTTTTGTGCAGAGGCACAGGAATGATCAGATCAACAGTATTAAAAACAGGATTTTGGGCTAATTGGGTACCGGCAATATGGCCAAGTAAGTTGCCGATCTGTTGCATCCCCTTATATTTAAAATGATGCATGAGGTTTTGCACTTTGCCGCCTTTGGTAAAATAATAAAGGGCATAGGCTGCCTCAACTTTTATTTTACCATAAAACTGTTGGGCAACAATGTTATCAGCTTGTAAGTGGAAATTGGTATAGGGCAGGTTGTAACGGCAATCCGAACAAATAATATACTCATTGACTACAAGGCTTGTCTGGCAGGCCGGGCATAGTTCAGGGAAAAGCAGGGAAACAAAATCGGCCAGGTAACCACGCAGCAATTTCATGCCGTTAATTTAAGGCAGAAATTTTAAACTTCGGCAACCTTTCCCTTTTCTTTAATGGCTAATTGCCCGCAAGCGGCGTCAATATCCTTACCCCGGCTGCGGCGCAAGTGAACGTTGATGCCCTGCTTTTGCAGATGAGCAGCAAAAGCTTCTACTTTATCTTCGCCGGCATTAATGTAACTGGCAAAAGCAATTGGGTTATATTCAATGATATTTACCTTGCAGGGCAGGTGCTTGCAAAATTTAGCCAGCTCCATAGCATCCTGTATCCCATCGTTAACCCCATCAAAAATAATGTATTCGTAGGTTACCGGGTTTTTAGTTTTGGCGTAGTAGTATTTTAAAGCCTCGGCCAGGGCCTTTAATGAGTTTTGCTCATTAATTGGCATTATGGTGTTGCGCTTTTCGTCATTAGCGGCGTGTAACGACAGGGCAAGATTAAATTTCACCTGGTCATCGCCCAGCTTTTTGATCATTTTGGCAATACCGGCAGTAGAAACCGTGATTCTTTTGGCTGCCATGTTCAATCCATCTTCGGCAGTAATGCGCTCAACAGATTTCATCATGTTGGCATAATTCAGCAAAGGTTCGCCCATGCCCATATACACAATGTTTGATAAAGGCACACCATAGTTTTCACGAGCCTGCTTGTCTATCAGCACCACCTGATCATAAATTTCATCAGGATTGAGATTCCTTTTTCGCTCCATGTAACCGGTGGCGCAAAACTTACAGGTGAGGCTGCAGCCCACTTGTGACGATACACAGGCCGTCATCCGGCCAGGGGTTGGAATTAAAACCCCCTCAATTAAATGAGTATCGTGTAAAATAAAAGAATTTTTTATAGTTTTATCAGCACTAACCTGTGATGAATTTATTTTAACGTTGTTTATAACAAAGTTTTCGTTGAGTTTAGTGCGCAGTTCTTTTGAAATATTGCTCATCTCGTTGAAAGAGACGCACGATTTTTTCCAAAGCCATTCATAAATTTGTTTAGCCCTGAAACTTTTTTCCCCCATACGGATAAAATGCTCCTGCAAGGCTTCCAGACCGAGGCTGCGGATATCTATTTTATCTTTTGCATTATTCACAGTGCAAAAGTACTTAAATTTAAAAAAATCTGTCTTATTTTAAAGTCATTCTTTTAAATGATAAAAAAACATAACTAAAAGTTAATTATAATTAATTTTGTGAAATGTTTTAAAGGAAAACGTTTTGAGATAGATAATAAGTGATATAATTAATGAAAAGTTTTAGAGCCGATTACGTTTTTCCAATTTTTGCCGACCCTATTAAGAATGGAATTGTTACTGTTAATGACCAGGGCAAGATCATTTCCGTTACCGACCATAATAACCCACCCACTGGCCCTATTGAGCAAGTAAGCGGTATTATTACTCCGGGCTTTGTAAATAGCCACTGCCATGTTGAGCTTTCGCACCTTAAAGGTAAAATAACCCCGGGAGGTGGTCTGATAAATTTTATAAAAGATATACAGGCAACCCGCAAAGCTGATGATAAAGAGATATCAGATGCCATTCAAAAGGCCGATGAAGAGATGTACACGAATGGCATTGTAGCAGTAGGCGATATTTCCAATAGCAACAGCAGTATTCCGGTTAAAGCTGCCAGCAAGTTATACTACCATACCTTTGTTGAAACTTTTGGCTTTTTGCCGCAAAACGCCCAGGCTATTTTTGATAAAGCGTTGGCATTGCTTCAGGAGTTTAAGCCGCAGCACTGTTCCATTACGCCACATGCGCCGTATTCAGTATCCAAAGAGCTTTTTAAACTGATCAGGAAACATAGTGATGCTGAACATAACCTCATTAGCATCCACAACCAGGAATGCGAAGACGAAAATAAGTTTTACCGTTATAAATTAGGTGGTTTCCTGGAGCTTTATGAGCATTTTGGTATTGATATCAGTCACTTTAAACCACAAGCGCGTAACTCGTTGCAATCTATTATTCCTTTGTTAACCAATAAACAGCAGGTTTTGCTGGTACATAATACCTGTACCAATTTAAAAGATATCTACTTTATAAAACGTTTCGACCGTAAAATAAACTGGTGCTTTTGTCCTAATGCCAATTTGTATATCGAAAACCACCTCCCCAAAATACCTCTTTTTATTGATCAGAGTTTTAACATCACCTTGGGTACCGATAGCCTGGCCTCAAACGATAGTTTATGCATCCTGAGCGAAATGCGTACCATCCAGAAAAAGTTCCCGGCTATCAGCACTGCTAAATTGCTGGAATGGGCTACCATAAATGGAGCGTCATTTTTAGGTATTGATGACGAAAAGGGTACGCTTGAGCCAGGCAAAACTCCAGGCCTAAACCTGATAACCGGCCTTGACGGCTTAAAGATCACACCAGAAAGTAAGGTTAGACGTTTAGTTTAATTTGAAAATTTGAAGATAATGAGAATAGTAAAGAGTAAAATTTTCAAATTTGCGAATCCATTAGGAGCTCGTTAAGTGAGCCGGAATTTTCAAATTTTCAAATCACCAAATTTTCAAATTGATCCATGACCAGGCATCTCGATATTACTGTTAAAGGAAAAGTTCAGGGCGTTTTTTACCGTAAATCAACCAAGGCTGTTGCCGATCAGCTTGGGGTAAGGGGCTTTGTAAAAAATGAACCGAACGGCGATGTTTTTATAGCTGCCGAAGCCGACGATACCCTGCTCGAAATGTTTATGGAATGGTGCCATGAAGGGCCCGAAGATGCCGAAGTAACTTCTGTGGAAAGCCATGAGGGCGAATTAAAAAACTATCGTAATTTTGAGGTTGTAAAAAGAGCCCTGTAGTTTGCCGGGTTTTATTTGTTAACTACCATCCCAAACATCAACATTGTCAACCGCTAAAAAATTTGCCGGGCAAACGGCTATATACGGTGTAACTACTATAGTGCAGCGTTTATTAGGCGCTTTGCTTACCCCGCTTTATACAAAAGCATACAATCCTAATGTATACAGTATTTTCAGTACCATGTTTAGCTATGCTTCTGTTTTGCAGGCAGTGCTTTCTTTCGGAATGGAAACTACTTTTTTCAGGTATCTGAACAAGTTTCCTGACAATAAAAGACAGGTTTACAATAATAGTTTCTGGGCTGTATTTATGGTAACGGTAGTATTTTTAATATTAACCGTTCCTTTTACGCATACCATAGCAGGTTTAATTAAAATTGGTAAAGGCACCTCACAGGGGGAATTTGAACTATATATTCGTTATTTTTTAGGTATTTTGGTGCTCGATGCCTGGTGCGCTATCCCATTTGCCAAGCTCCGTGCAGATAGCCGGCCAATAAAATACGGCAGCATTAAACTGATCAATATCGTAGTTACTGTATCGCTCAACCTCATTTTTATTTGGATAATCCCGTATATCATTAAGCACCAAATGCCAGGAGCGTTATGGTGTAAGCAATGGTTTACCATGGGTTGGGTGGGTTACATATTTGTATCAAATCTGGTGGCCAGCTTTATAACCTTATTGTTGCTGCTGCCAGAGTTGTTAAAGCTGCAATTAAGTTTTGACGGTGTTATGTTTAAAAATATGCTTACCTACAGCTGGCCGGTAATGATTGCAGGTTTATCCTACATCGTTAACGAAAATTTTGATAAAATTTTATTAGGAAAATTGCTGCCCGATAGTATCAGTGAGCGTGAGGTGGGCATTTATTCGGGCTGTGCGCGCATATCAGTTTTTCTGAGCCTTTTTAATCAGGCTTTTCGCATGGGGGCCGAGCCTTTCTTTTTTAGTCATGCAAAAAATAAAAACGCGGGGCAAACCTACTCCCGTATCATGGATTATTTTGTAATAACCATGTGCCTGATGTTTGTAGGCGTGGTAGCTAACATCCAAATACTAAAACACTATGTAAATAACCACGACTATTGGGTTGGCTTACCGGTTGTGCCACCTTTACTGTTGGGATATGTAAGCCTGGGTATTTATACCAATTTGTCAATCTGGTACAAATTATCCGACCAAACAAAGTATGGCCTGTACATATCCGGGATAGGGGCTATAGTAACCATTGTACTCAATGTGATTTTTATTCCCAAATACAGTTATATGGCATCAGCGTGGATCTCGCTGATAGCTTATGCCAGTATGATGATCATGTCGTACATATGGGGTCAAAAGCACTATCCCATACCTTACAATCTTAAAAAGAATGTCATATATATCGTATCATCAATAATACTTGTTTATTTGTCGTTCAGCACATTTAAACGTAATATATTTGTAGGTAATTTATTGCTGTTGCTGTTTGCGGGAACGGCATTTTTCGCGGAACGCAAACAATTAAAGATCATATTTAGTAAACGATGACCATCAGAATAATTAATAAGTCGAAGAATAGTTTACCGGCATATGAAACCGCCCATGCTGCTGGTATGGATCTGCGTGCTGATATTCAGGAAACGGTACAGTTAAAACCTATGGAACGAAAACTTATTCCTACCGGTTTATATATCGAACTGCCTGTGGGTTTTGAGGCGCAGATACGGCCACGCAGTGGATTAGCGTTTAAGCATGGTATAGGTATTGTTAATTCACCGGGTACTATTGATGCTGATTATCGTGGGGAGATCAAAGTACTGTTGATTAACTTTTCGACAGAAATATTTGAAATTAATAACGGAGATCGTATTGCTCAAATGGTAGTTGCCCGCCATGAAACCGTAAACTGGGATGAGGTAGAAGTGTTAAACGAAACTACCCGGGGAGAGGGTGGCTTTGGTCATACAGCTGTTAAGTAGATTTTGAGGAGCAAGGATTTTTAGAGCAAAGAGCAAGGATAAAAGATTAAGAGAATGTATAATAAGGAATTGAGATATAGTGATACAGTAAATAAGAGCGGCATTGGCCACTTTGGAGCTGTCTTTGCTCTTTTGTCTTTATTCCTCATTCTAAGCGCCGGGTCTGTGCAGGGACAAAAATCTACCACAACCAAACCACTCACCCAGGCTGATAGTATGATGGTTAAGCAGCTGTTTTTCTCGGCCATTCGCGAAAAAACCATTGAAAACTCCAAACGGGCAGGCGAAATGTTTGAGCGCATATTGCAGGCCGATCCTGGAAATGATGCATCCATGTTTGAGTTGGCCAACCTGAAAAGACAACAGAATGATTATGCCGGGGCGCGGCCTTTATTGGAAAAAGCGGTTGCTATTAGTCCGGATAATGAGTGGTATTGGGTAGCCCTGGCCGATGACTATGAAAAAACAAATGCCATTGACAAGCTCGAGAATGTATTTAATCAGCTCATCAGGATCAATCCGGATAAATCTGATTATTATTTTGATAAGGCCAACGCCTATCTTATTTTAAAAAGATATGATGACGCTCTTAAGGTATATGATCAGTTGGAAAAGCTCGATGGCCCCAGTGACGATATTTTGGCAAGCCGGCAAAAGATCTACCTAAAACAAGGCAAGATAGACCAGGCAGCGGCCGAGCTGGAGCGGGCCATTGCAGATAATCCGGGTCAAATGCGTTACTACCTGTTACTGGCCGAAATTTATAACTCAAACGGGCTTAACGATAAAGCCCTGAAAGTTTTGCTGCAAGCCGAAAAACAAGACAATAATAACGGCATGGTACATTTGGCTTTGGCCGATGTTTACCGCGACAAAAAAAATAATGACGCTTGTTTTAATGAATTGAAACTGGCGTTTGCAAATCCCGATGTTAGTATTGATCAAAAAGTAAGTATCATAAGCGGGTACTTTCCAAAATTCCCCGATCCCAATGCTAAAGCCAGCGCCCTTGAACTAAGCCGACTTATAACCGTAGCGCATCCAGCCGACGCCAAAGCTTATGCTATTTATGGCGATATGCTGTTGCAAAACACAAAATTAAAAGAAGCCAAAGCCGCGTATAAAAAATCAATTCAGCTTAATGAACAGGTATATGTTGTACACGAACAGCTGGTACGGGTGGAATTGAGTGAGAATGATATAGACGCTACTATAAAAGATGGCGAAAACGCGCTTTCATTGTTCCCAAACCAGGGCTGGATGAATTATATGGTGGGAGTAGCCTGGGCACAAAAAAAAGAATACAAAAAAGCCCTTAGTTATGCCACAAATGCAACTTCATTAGAAATTCAGGATAAGGATTTACTTTCGCTGAGCTTTTCGTTATTAGGCGATTGTTATCATAGTCTTAAAGATAATAAAAGCTCCGACGAAGCTTATGATAAGGCGTTAAGCTATAATCCGGATAATGCATACACGTTAAACAATTATGCCTATTATTTATCGTTAAGAAGTGAGCAACTGGATAAAGCCGCACAAATGTCGGCCCGATCTAACGAGCTTCAGCCCAATACGGCGTCGTTTGAAGATACGTATGCCTGGGTGCTTTTTAAGCAAAAAAAATATGCCGATGCGAAGATTTGGATATTGAAAGCATTGGCACATGATAAAACGAATAGCGCTGCCCAATATGAGCATTATGGCGACATTTTGTTTTACCTTGGTAATACAGATGAAGCCATAGAGAACTGGAAAAAAGCTAAAAGTAACGGTGGTCAATCGCCGGTATTAGACCGTAAAATAAATGAGAAAAGATATAGCGAGTAAAGCCTCTTCTAAATCCTCTCCAAAGGCGAGGACTTTAAAACAGAAGTTTTTTAGAACCCTCTCTTTTAGAGAGGGCGGTGTGAGGCTTTTAATAGTGTGCTGCCTGCTGGTTATGGTGAGTTGTAAAGCCCGTAAACAGGTTTTGGTAACACGTAAAGCCGATTCATCTGCAAAGTCTGTTGATAATAAGTTAAGCAGCCGGCTAAATGCTATAAGAGCTAAACAGGTAAATTTTAACACCTTTTCTGGTAAAGCAAAAACCAAGCTCAATATCAATGGTAATAGTAATGATGTTACCCTCAATATTCGTATTGAGCGCGATAAAAGGATCTGGGTTTCCATTACAGCTATTTTGGGAGTTGAGGCCGCCCGTGCCTTGATCACCCCCGATAGTATATTGCTCATTAATCGTTTGCAGGGAGTGTACCTGCGCAAGCCTTTTAGTTATGTATATAAGTATGCCAGCAGCCAGGTTAACTATAAAACGCTGGAGTCATTACTGATTGGTAATGCCGTGCCTGAATTGCTGAATGAAAAAGCTGAGCTGACCAATGCCGATGGCAACACTACCCTGAGCGGTAGCCTGCAGGATTTGTTATATAAGCTGGTTTTAGGTGCCGATTTAAAAGTTACGCAAACCAATTTGTCCAATGAAAGCGCGGGACAATCGCTGCAAGTGGCTAACAATAGCTTTATCCAGGCAACTAACCGGGTTATGCCATCACAAATAGATATCGCATCAGTAGTAAAAGATAAAAAAATACAGGTTAATTTGCATTATACAAAGGCCGACTTTGATGTACAGCAGGAATATCCGTTCAATATTCCCGCTAATTACGAGCCGGCCAAATAATTAATTATGTTTGTTTGATGAAGTTTTTAAAAGTAGTATTTTTTATAATAGCGGTATTTATAGCGGTTGATGTACATGCGCAAAGCAGTCAGGAGTTAAAACGCAGGCGTGATAAATTATCAGAGGAACTGGAGCAACTGAATAAGGATTACCAGGAAACCTCTCAAAATAAAAGAGCTACTTTAAAACAACTGAGTTTGTTGAAAGCGCAGATAAACCTGCGGGAAGAGAAAATAAATATTATCAATTCGGAAGTAAGAAATTTAGATAATCAGATCTCTGAGAGCAATAATACCGTACATAGTTTACAAAACCAGCTTGACCAGCTAAAAAAGGAATATGCGGCCATGATACTTTTTGCATACCGCAATCAGAGTGCTTACAATAAGCTGATGTTCCTTTTTGCTTCAAGGGATTTTAACCAGGCCTATAAACGATTAAAATATTTACAGCAGTTTGGCACCTACCGTGAGCGGCAGGCAGGTTATATACAGGGAACTCAAAAAGAACTGCATGTAAAAATAAACGAGCTGGATAAAAACAAGCAGGAAAAGAGTAACCTGCTGGCCGATCAGCAAAAGGAAAAAGAAACGCTTGGTAAAGAAAAAAATAACCAGGTTAAAGTAGTAAGCGACCTGTCGCAGCACGAAGGGCAGTTGAAACAGCAACAACGGGAAGTTCAGGCAAAAATAGCCAAAACCAACAGGGAAATTGCCTCAACCATCCGCAGGGAAATTGAGGAAGCCCGGCGCAAGGCCGAGGCAGAAGCAAGGGAGGCCGCCAGAATAGCGGCAGCTAAAGCAAAGGCCGAAAACAGACCTGCTCCTGTAGCTCCTTCTAAACCTGTGACACGGAGTGAATCGAGCGTGTTGAACGCCACACCTGAAGCAGCTAAACTATCAAATGACTTTTTGGGTAACCGCGGTCGTTTGCCATGGCCGGTTGCCAATGGAGTAATAACTCAGGGTTTTGGTATGTACACCACGCCTGAGGGGATAAAGAGCGAAAGTACCGGTATTGATATCAGAACCAATCCGGGAAGCTCGGTAAGGGCCGTATTTGATGGTACAGTAGTGAGGGTGGTTGACGTAAGCGGTACTTATTTGGTGATGATAGTTCACGGGGAGTACTTTACAGTGTATGCCAATTTACGGTCGGTTAGTGTGGCCAGGGGGCAAAAAGTTAGCACCAAGCAAACATTAGGAACGGTGGCGACAGATTCGTCGACTGGGGAAACGGAAGTTCACTTTGAAGTGTATAAAGTGAAGGACCCAACCAATCCTAAAACGTGGCTGGCACCTAACTAATTAGTTATGAACTTTATGAAATTTTAATTGTATATATTTGTAACCTTAATTTAAATGCTATGCTAAGTTCAGTTTTTTTATTTTTAAATATTGGTACGAGCGAGATGGTACTGATACTTTTTGCAGCATTAATGCTTTTTGGAGGTGATAAGCTGCCTGAGCTGGCACGCGGTTTAGGCAAAGGTATCCGGGATTTTAAAGATGCATCTGAAGATGTGAAACGTGAAATCAACAATCAAATCAACAATTACGAAGAAAAGAAAACCGAGACAACGGTAAAAGATACCCCGCTTGTTGAAGAAAATACTACAGAGCACACAACTGCAGCTATTACAGAAGATAATGAGGTGAAGCACCCTATACATGGTATAGAAAATACAGTGCCCAATACAATCCCTATCTCTGATACTTACGTAAGTACACATGAAGAGGAGCCGGTTGCGGAAACACACATCGATCTGACCAAGAAAACAACCGCAGATCCTGTTAAAACAGAACACGAGTAACACAAGTCATAATAATATTTACATAACATAAAACTTAAAAATCATGGGTGGATTAGGCGCACCAGAAATCATTCTGATCATCATTGCAATACTTTTATTGTTCGGCGGTAAAAAAATACCTGAACTAATGAGAGGTTTAGGAAAAGGCGTTAAAGAATTTAAAGACGCGCAAAACGGCGAAAACAATACAAGCACTACCGAAGAAAAACCTAAAGTTTAATATTTAGGTATCAAGTAATTAGTATCAAGTATCAAGATTTTTGAAAGCTGTAATGTAGCTATATTGATACTTAATGCTGGTGGCTTGATACTTTTGTTTACTGCATACGAACTTATCTGTTGAATTATTTCGTATTTCAACAGATAAGTTTTTTATTTTAGCCCCATGGCTAAATTTTATTCCTCTTTAAGTGAAATAAGGAGTGGGCTGCAACGTGCGGAAATTACCGTTGAAGGACTGGTAAAAAACTATCTGGATCAAATAAAAAAGAATGCTCATTTGAATGCCTTTAACGAGGTGTTTGAACAGGAAGCACTGGTCAATGCAAAAAACATTGACGACCGTATAAAAAACGGAACCGCCGGCAAACTGGCCGGAATGGTTATCGCTATAAAAGATAACATCTGTTATAAAGGGCACCAGGTAAGTGCCTCCTCAAAAATATTAAAAGATTTCACCTCCATTTATTCATCAACTATTGTTGAGCGCTTATTGGCCGAGGACGTGGTTATTATTGGCCGCTGTAATTGCGATGAGTTTGCCATGGGCGGCGCCAACGAAACTTCCTGGTTCGGCCCGGTAAAAAATATGGCCGACGAAACCAGGGTTTCGGGTGGGTCATCAGGTGGCTCGGCAGTTGCTGTGCAGGCCAATATGTGCCATGCGGCTATTGGTACCGATACCGGGGGGTCCGTAAGGCAGCCCGCTTCATTTTGTGGCGTTATCGGTTTAAAACCTACCTATGGCCGTATCTCCAGACATGGTATTATCGCTTTCGCATCGTCATTTGACCAGGTTGGCCCCATTACCCGATCGGTAGAGGATGCTGCTTTGCTGCTGGAAGTTATGGCCGGCCCCGACGATTATGATAGTACGCTGGCACAGCAAGAAGTCCCGGCGTTTTCTGAACATATCGAAAAAACAGGAAAAAAGAAGATCGCCTACTTACAGGAAGCTATTTCGAGCCCGGGTGTTGATACAGAGGTAAAAGATGTACTGGTAAAATATATTGATAAACTCCGGGCGGAAGGCCATACCGTAACACCTATTGCTTTTGAGCAATTAGATTACCTGGTACCTGCTTATTATATTTTAGCTATGGCCGAAGCCTCGTCAAACCTGGCCCGGTACGATGGAGTGCACTACGGTTATCGCAGTCCATCGGCAGATGACCTACAATCAACCTATAAACGTTCCCGGTCCGAAGGTTTTGGTAAAGAAGTAAAACGCCGTATTATGCTGGGGACATTTGTTTTAAGCGCCGGATATTATGATGCCTATTATGCCAAAGCCCAGAAAGTCCGCCGCCTGATTAGGGAAAAAACCGATCAGATACTCAACGAATACGATTTTATACTGGTACCCACAGCTCCGGAGCCCGCGTTTGCCATAGGCAAAGAAGAAAAAGACCCGGTAGTAACGTATCTTTCGGATATTTTTACCGTACAAGCATCCTTAGCCGGTGTGCCGGCTATTTCATTGCCAGTTGGCAATAATAGCAAAGGTTTGCCGTTAGGTTTACAATTACTTGCTAAGCATTTTAACGAACAGGAACTATTGAATTTTTCAAAATATTTCCTTGAACTTTAAAAAATTTAATAATTTAGTAAATAAGAGAATCAAGATATTAGAACCAAGAGTCAAGAAATAGGAACAATGAGAACAGCATTCGACTTGTGTTTTATATTAATTCCTGACTCTAATCTCTTGATTCTATACATTTAAATCCCTAAAGAATGAAGAAACTACTTACGCTTACTATCTGCTTTATATCACTGCAAATTGTTTACGCAAACGCTTCTTCAAGATCAACATTTCAATGGCCGAATATTGCACAGGATACCGTCCTGAGAAAAGCTGTTGCCCAATCTGCCGGCCCAGCGCCTTTAAGAGGCATCTATGAGCGTCGGTTAGATTCCATCAGCAAAGACATTCCGCTGGAGTATAATGAGTATGTGCAAAGTTATATTGACCTGTACATGCAAAACCGTGATGAGATGGGGCAGGTGATAGGTCTTTCTAAATATTACTTCCCTATTTACGAAAAGGCTTTCCGCGATGCGGGTATACCCGAAGAGATCAAATTCCTTTCGATAGTTGAATCAAAGCTTGATCCTAACGCAGTATCAAGAGTAGGGGCAACAGGTCCATGGCAGTTTATGTTTACTACGGCCAAATTGTATGGTTTAAATATGGATAGCTATGTTGATGAACGCCGCGACCCTATACAGGCCACCTACGCAGCAGCGGCTTATTTAAAAGACGCCTATCAGGAATTTGGCGATTGGCTATTAGCCATAGCATCTTACAATTGTGGTAAAAGTAATGTAGAACGCGCGGTTGAAAAAGCTGGAGCCAATGATTTTTGGAGCGCCCGTCAATACCTGCCTGCCGAAACCCGGGGTTATGTACCTGCTTTTATAGCAGTAAATTACATCATGCATTATTTTAATAAGCATAACATTGTTCCGCAAGGATGTAATTTTTCGATGAAGACTGATACGGTTATGGTGAAAAAATATGTTGCCTTGAGCAGTATATCACAAGCCTTAAAAGTAAATATTAATGAGCTGGCTATATTAAACCCAGCCTACAGGAGATTAATAGTTAACGGCTCACCGGCAAAACCCCGCAGATTGATACTACCACAAGTGGCCAAGGAAAATTATGCCGTTTTATATAATGTATTGAATGGTGGCGATGCGGTTGCACCGGAGCCAAAAGTAACTTATGCTTCCTATACGGAAGATAAACCGGAACGTAAGATGCCATCCCGTCACCGGGTTCGAAAAGGCGAAACCCTGGTTTCTATTGCCGATAAGTATGGGGTTGAAGTGCAGGATTTGAAGGTATGGAACCACTTGAAAAGTAACCGGGCCCCGGTTGGGGTAAGCATCAAAGTAAGTAATGGCGATGACGACTCAACCAGTGCGGCAGTAAGCCAGCACAGCAAAAGAGTTTTATAATTGCAGGGCTTAGGGCCAGAAAGCTTCACCAATAAATGAAATTGACTATAAAAAAACATTAAGCACCTGAATATGAGGAGCCCGGTTTTGATGTATTTCAAAGCCGGGCTTTTTTATTCGGGTTACCATAAAAAGAATTGTAATTTTGAGCGCTTGAATTTTGAGAAAATGAACAAGAACAACCGTAAACAGGACGCCTTAAACTACCACTCACAAGGTCGTCCGGGAAAAATACAGGTAGTACCTACCAAACCAACCAATTCACAACGCGACCTCACCATGGCGTATTCGCCGGGTGTTGCCGAACCATGTCTCCGCATAGCAGAAAATGTGGAGGACGTATATAAATATACTGCCAAGGGTAACCTGGTGGCGGTTATCAGTAACGGTACCGCGGTATTGGGCCTGGGTAATATTGGCCCCGAGGCCAGCAAGCCGGTAATGGAAGGAAAGGGACTGCTGTTCAAGATCTATGCTGATATTGACGTGTTTGACCTGGAAGTAAATGCTAAGAGCGTAGATGAGTTTGTAACTATTGTAAAGGCGCTTGAACCTACGTTTGGCGGCGTTAATCTGGAAGATATATCGGCTCCAACCTGTTTCGAGATCGAACGCAGGCTTAAAGCGGAAATGAATATCCCGGTAATGCACGATGATCAGCATGGTACAGCCATTATATCGGGCGCTGCCTTAATGAACGCTTGTGAGATCCAGGGTAAAAAACTTGATAAGATAAAAATGGTGGTTAACGGTGCCGGTGCTGCTGCCGTATCTTGCACCAAAATGTACCTTTCATTGGGTGTTAAAAAAGAAAACCTGGTGATGTTTGATATCAATGGTTTGTTGACACCAGAGCGTACCGATCTGGACGATATCAGACTGGAATTTGCCACTACCCGTACCGATATTAAAACCCTGGCTGATGCCATGAAAAATGCCGACGTTTTTGTCGGTCTTTCTGCGGCTAATGTAGTTGATGCGGATATGTTGAAGTCGATGGCTAAAAAACCTATCGTGTTTGCCATGGCTAATCCAACTCCGGAGGTTGATTATGATCTGGCGGTACAAACCCGCGATGATATCATTATGGCTACCGGTCGTTCCGATTATCCCAACCAGGTGAACAACGTGTTGGGTTTCCCGTATATTTTCAGGGGAGCGCTTGATGTGAGGGCAACCGCTATTAACGAGGCGATGAAGATAGCTGCCACACAGGCAATTGCCGAAATGGCTAAAAAGCCAGTTCCGGAAGCGGTAAATCTGGCCTACAATACAACCAACCTTAAATTCGGCAGAGATTATATTATCCCAAAACCGATGGATCAAAGGCTCATTGTTGAGGTATCGGCTGCCGTTGCCAAAGCAGCTATTGATTCGGGTGTTGCCCGTAAAGCGATCACAGATTGGGATACTTATTATGAAGAATTACGCTCAAGATTAGGTACCAATGATAAATTGCTGCGTAACCTCACCAATAAAGCCAAGCAGAATCCTAAACGAGTGGTTTTTGCTGAGGCTGATAATTACAAGATATTAAGATCGGCCCAGATCGTAAAAGAGGAAGGTATTGCCACTCCGATATTGTTGGGCAACGAAGATAAGATCAGGCGCATCATGCGTGAGAATGATCTCGACCTCGGTGATGTGCAGATCATTGACCCGCGTGTGAAATGTGAAAACATGGAGGAGTATGCGGAGTTCCTGTATCAGAAACGTCAACGCAGAGGGGTAACGTTGTTTGAAGCCCGCAAAATGCTGAGCGACCGTAACTATTATGGCGCCTGTATGGTACAGTTTGGCAGAGCCGACGCCCTCATATCAGGTTTAACCAAAAACTACGTGCCCACTATTAAACCGGCCCTGCAAATTATAGGTACCGAGGAGGGTGTGAACCGGGTGGCTGGTATGTATATGATGATCACCCAAAAAGGCCCCGTATTTTTTGGCGATACCACTGTGAATGAAAACCCAAGTGTACAGGAGCTGGTGGATATTACCGTGCTGATCGAAAAATCTGTAAAACAGTTTAATATCAGCCCGAGGGTAGCCATATTATCCTATTCTAACTTTGGTTCAAATGATGGCCCTATCCCCGAAAAAACAAGAGAAACGGTAAAACTGCTGCATAAGCATTACCCGGATATGGTGGTTGACGGTGATATGCAGGCCAACTTTGCCCTGAATTCTGATTTGCTGGCCGATAACTTCCCGTTTTCAACCTTAAACGGAAAACCGGCTAATACCTTGATATTCCCTAACCTGGAGTCGGGTAATATAGCTTACAAACTATTACAGGAAATAGGTGGAGCGGAAGCTGTAGGGCCTATATTATTGGGCTTAAAAAAACCGGTGCACGTATTACAACTGGGTAGCTCGGTTCGCGAAATTGTAAATATGATCACCATAGCGGTTGTTGATGCCCAGGAAAAAGCCGAAGCCAGCAAACCAAAAGGTATTTTTGATAAACTTAAAGGAAGTAAATAATAGTATCAAGTAGTTAGTATCAAGTATCAAGACCGTTGCATTTATTTTATAAATAACATTTTCAAAAGTCTTGATACCTGATACTAGCTACTTGATACCTTAACCCCACATTAAATAATAATATTATGTACGATTATATTAGTGGTAAACTGGTATTCAAAAGTCCTTCGCACGTTGTTATAGACGCCGGCGGTATTGGCTATCACATTAATATATCGTTAAATACATATTCAAGGGTCGGAGAAGTAGAAAATTGTAAACTATTTATCTGGCAGTACGTAAAAGAGGATGCGCTTACTTTATATGGTTTTGCCGATGAAGGTGAGCGGCGCTTGTTCTTACACCTGGTATCCATATCCGGCATAGGGCCAAATACGGGGCGAATGATGTTATCATCAATTACCCCTGCCGAAATACAAGCAGCCATTGTTAGCGGCAATGTTGCTTTAATACAACGTATCAAAGGCATAGGTCCAAAATCGGCACAGCGTATTATATTGGAGCTGCAGGATAAGTTGCGTAAAGAAGGACCTGACACTTTAACGGTTGTGCCTGTAAGCAAAACTGTTAAGGACGAAGCCCTTTCCGCACTGATTATGCTTGGCTTTGCACGCAATGCTGCCGAGAAGGTATTGGATCAGGAGATCAATAAAAATAATGGAGATTTAACCGTAGAACAGCTTATAAAGTTTGCGTTAAAAGCTCTATAATTACGTACAAATTCTAACTTGACCTTTGATAAAAATATTTACTTATAATATTATTATAAGTGTGTTGTTTATTTTGGCATTTAGTGGGCTGGGGAGTGTGTATGCACAACAACGCGTTACGAGTGCTAAGAGAGATACGACACTCTCGGGCACTCCTGTTAACCTAACCGAACCTAAAAACCTCAGGCTTCGGGAGGGTATCTTTGATCCGGATCCTCCCAATCTGATCCGGACAGTTGAATACGACCCTGCAACAAACAGATATATATTGTATGAAAAGGTTGGTAATTTATTATATCGTCCGCCGCAGTATTTAACATTTGCCCAATATTTAAAGTTAAAGAGCAAATCCAATCAGCGTATATATTATCAGCAACTGGCCGATAATTATGCCTATGCTTCGCAGCAACCAGGTTTTATACCGTCAATAAAAGTACGCAGCCGTACTTTCGATCAGATTTTTGGTGGCCAAACCATTGATATCAGGCCGCAGGGTTCGGCAGAAATGATCCTGGCCGGGCAGTTAAATCAAAACCAGAACCCACTGTTTAATACAAGGCAGCGAAACCAGTTTAATTTTAATTTCGATCAGAAAATACAGCTGAACGTAACCGGAAATATAGGTGATAAGTTAAAGATAACTACCAATTATAATACCGACGCCCAGTTTCAGTTTGATAACCAGATAAAACTGGATTACACCGGATCACCGGATGAGATCATTCAAAAAATAGAGGCAGGTACGGTTAGTATGCCTTTAAATACTACGCTTATTACGGGTAGCCAGGCGCTGTTCGGTATTAAAACCAAACTAAAGTTTGGCCGCTTGGATGTAACCAGTATTTTGTCGCAACAGCGGTCGCAATCCAAAACCATTACCATAACAAACGGTTCGCAGCAAGGCGAGTTTCGGGTAACACCGGCTGATTATGAGGCTAACAAGCACTTCTTTTTATCACAGTATTTTCGTGATAATTATGATAAGGCATTGTCGCGGATACCTATTATCAGCTCCAATGTCAATATTACCAAAATAGAGGTTTGGACAACCAATCGTACCAACGTAACCACCGATTCAAGGGACATATTAGCCTTCCTGGATCTGGGCGAAAACAACCCATATAATAAAACAAAGATACAGGGTGGCGGAAGCGTTTATCCGGCGGGTTTTAAAGGTCCGGGTTTTGCACAGCAATCAAACTCCTTGCTAAACAATTTACCCGCAGACGTGCGCCAAACCAACTCAAACTCCATAGCCAATTATTTTCAAAGTAGCGGAGCCACAGATAACTATTCCAAACTTACCTATGCCCGTAAGCTTACCGATAAAGAGTATACCCTGCACCCTCAATTGGGGTATATATCGCTTAATTACCCTTTGAATAATGATGAGGTACTGGCGGTAGCTTATCAGTATACGGTTAACGGGCAGCAATACCAGGTGGGTGAATTTAGCAGTGATGTGGCCGTTGATCCGAATACCCCAAAAGTGTTATTTGTAAAATTGCTGAAAGGCGAATTACTGAAAACCAATTTACCTACCTGGAAACTGATGATGAAGAATATTTATTCATTAGGAGCTTTCCAGGTAAGTCCTACTGATTTTAAACTCACCGTAACCCGGCTTGATGATAAATCAGGTATCGAGAAGACGGTGATGGAAGAGGGACAGAATACAAAAGGAAAGCTCTGGCTGCAGATTACGGATCTGGATAACCTCAATCAGCAAAATAATACGCAGCCCGATGGCTATTTTGACTTTTTGGAGGGGATAACCATCGATTCGCAAAATGGCCGCATCATGTTCCCGGTACTGGAGCCTTTCGGTTCCGATCTGAATAAAAAGTTTTTACCCGGTGAGTCAGATCTGGCTAAACGGTATGTATACCAGCCCCTGTATGATTCAACTAAAACCATAGCGCAGCAATATTTCCCCAATTTAAACCGGTATGTGATTAAGGGTACCTATACCTCCACGGGCGGCTCGGAGTATCAGCTTAATGCGGTGAATATTCCGCAGGGATCGGTCAATGTAACTGCCGGTTCTTTAAAACTGCAGGAAGGGAATGACTACACGGTTGATTATAACTCCGGTCGTATCCGGATATTGAACCAGGCGCTGCTATCATCCGGACAACCGATCACGGTTAAACTGGAGAACAATGAACTGTTTGGGGTGCAGCAAAAGTCATTGTACGGGTCGCGGTTTGATTATCACGTTAATGATAAACTGAACCTGGGGGGTACCATTATGCACCTCACAGAACAACCGCTGAATCAGAATGAAGTTGCCGGGCAAGAGTCTATCTCCAATACCATATGGGGTTTTGATGCTAATTATAGTTCGGAGTCACGATTGCTTACGCGATTGGTTGATAAGATCCCGTTTATTCATACCAAGGTTCCATCGTCTATCAATTTCTCGGGTGAGTTTGCACAATTGCTTCCCGGTAGCCCTGGCGCGCTGAATTTTGCCGGCTCAAAAAATGGTACCTCCTATCTGGATGATTTTGAAAACAGCCAATCGGTAATTGACGTAAAAAGCGCCAATACCTGGCAAATATCAGGCACGCCGCAACTCTTTGACGAATCGAAATTATCGAACGATTTAAGCTATGGCTACAACCGGGCCCGGCTTGCATTTTATAACATCGACCCTATATTTTATACTAATACCGGTAGTATCCCGATATCAAAGTCCGAACTTTCAAACCATTATGTAAGGCAGATCATTGAACAAGAGGTGTTTCCTTACAAACAACCCGCTACCGGGCAGCAATTAGCTATTTCCACACTTAACCTTGCTTTTTACCCAACCGTACGCGGGCCTTACAACTACACTACCAACGGTATCAATAATGATGGTACACTGCAAAATCCAAAATCGCGCTGGGGCGGCATGTTCCGGAAAATGGAAACTAATGATTTTGAATCATTAAACGTATCATACATTGAATTTTGGGTAATGGATCCATTCGTCTACAAACCAAACTCGGCCGGTGGCGATCTGTATTTTAACCTGGGCAGCTTATCTGAAGATATATTAAAAGACGGGCGCAAAAGTCTGGAGAATGCCTTGCCGGTAAATGGCGACCTGTCGCAGGTTGACGAAACCAATTGGGGCCGCGTAGCCAAGCTGCAACCAGTAATAAACGCCTTTGATAACAATCCGGATTCGCGCAGGTTACAGGACGTGGGTTTAGATGGTTTGAATGATGCCGATGAGAAAAGAAAATTTGCTCCAGTTGTACAGCAAGCAACCGGTAGATTAAACGCGCAGGCGGCCAACAGTTTTTCTGCCGACCCATCTTCTGATGATTACCAATATTACCAGGGCCGCGATTTGGATCAGGCCAGGGCGGGCATATTAGATCGCTACAGTAAATACAATGGTACCGACGGAAACTCTAAAACAGCCGAGCAATCGCAGGCCGAACTCGGGATACAAAATTCCGCTGCTACCTCACTGCCCGATGGTGAAGATATCAACCGCGATAATAATATGAGTATTGAAGATTCCTACTTCCAGTACAAAGTATCTATACGTCCCGGGGATATGGTAGTTGGCCAAAACTATATCAGCGATAAGCTCACCGCTTCGGTAAAACTGGCCAATGGTAGCACACAAATGGTTAACTGGTACCAGTTCAGGATACCAATAACCAACTATCAGGACAAAATAGGTAACATTCAGGATTTTAAAGCCATCCGTTTTATGCGGATGTTTATGACCAACTTTGCCGATACCGCTATATTACGTTTCGCTACCCTGCAACTTGTTCGTGGCGAATGGCGCTCCTTTAATACCGAAAGAAACCCCCTCAATGTAATTGCCGATCCGGCCATTCCAAATCCGCCGCTTGATAATTCCACACTTGATGTACAGGCGGTAAGTATCGAGCAAAACGGTAACCGCACACCTATTCCTTATGTAGTACCGCCGGGTATTAATCGCCAGCGTAATTATAATAACCTGCAAACAGATACCAAACTTAATGAGCAGTCGCTTTCATTAAATGTTAAAAGCCTGCGTGATGGTTATTCAAGAGCCGCCTTCAAAACCTTTTTTAATGATCTGCGATCGTATAAGCGCCTGCAGATGTTTGTGCATGCCGAAGGTGATCAGTTGAAGGATAATGATCTGAATGCTTTTATTCGTTTAGGTGTAGATTACCAGGACAATTATTATGAATATCAATTGCCCTTAAAGGTTACCATACCCGGTACCCGTGACCCGGACGCCATATGGCCCAGCGTTAACTCCATAGACCTTGAACTCGACCTGCTAACCCGGGCTAAGCTTAAACGTAATCACTCCAACGTGCCTTATAATCAGGTATTTAAATACGTGGAAGGTAATCAAACGGTTTATATCAAAGGTCAGCCCGATCTGAGCCGTTTGCGTACCATTATGCTTGGGGTGCGTAACCCGTACAGAGGTGCGCAGCCGTCAAATATTGATGATGGTTTGGATAAAACCGGCACTGTTTGGTTTGACGAATTACGACTAACCGATTTTGATCAGCGTGGGGGATGGGCAGCAACAGCCCGGTTTGATGCAAAACTCGCCGACTTTGCCGATATTACCGTAGCAGGCACTAAAGCTACCATTGGTTTTGGTACCCTTGATTCCAGGTTGAACGATAGGAGCCGCAGTGACGACCAAACATATGACATATCTGCCAATATGGAGCTCGGAAAGTTCTTTCCGGCTAAAAGCGGTATCCGTATACCAACTTACGTCAATCTGTCAAAGCAAACCAGTATGCCTCAGTATGATCCGGGCGCACCCGACGTGGAACTGAAGGCATCCTTGGCAGCGGCAACCTCCAGCAGGGAACGCGACTCCATACGAAATGCTGCCGTTGATTATACCCTACGACGGAGTATCAACTTTACTAATGTTCACAAGGCAAAAACAGACCCGAATGCACCCAGCCACTTATGGGACGTAGAGAACTTGACGGCCTCATATGCTTATACAGAGTACACGCACCACGATTTTGTGACCCAAAGCGATCTTGAAAAAACATACAATCTTACGCTGGCCTATAATTATACCAATCAACCCAAATACTATAGTCCGTTTGCCAAAATCATTAAAAGTAACCTTCTGGCTCTTTTCCGCGATATCAATTTCAGTATCCTGCCCACGCGGTTAAACCTGAGTATTAATTTTGATCGTTTTTATTCCGAAAATACCTTGCGGGATAATGACCCTAATAATTTTATCCCTGTACCAACAACTACGTTTAATAAATACTTTAATATCACCAGGGTTTATGGTATTGGCTGGAATCTTTCCAAATCATTACAAATGGATATCGATGCAACCAATTTATCGGTGGTTGATGAGCCTGCCGGCCGTATTAATGGATTAAAGCGGGATACCCTATGGGATAACCTGAAAAAGCTGGGACGTACTACTAACTACAACCACACCATTAATTTTAACTATAACGTACCGTTTGCCAAAATACCAGGGATGGACTGGATAACTACCGTAGCTCGTTATAGCGCACATTTCAACTGGCAAACACAGCCCCTGTTTGCTATAAACGATCCTACGTATGATGTAGGTAACAGCATACAAAACTCCAGGGCTATACAGTTAAACCCAACATTAAATATGGTGGCGCTGTATAATAAGTTTCCGTTTATACGCAAGGCCAATAACCCCAATAACACCAAAACCGGCATTGATGGTGTTTTAATAGGACTATTAACCAGTGTTAAAAACCTCAGTGCTACCTATACCCGTACACAAGGCATATTTTTACCGGGCTATCTGCCACAATCGGGCTTTTTTGGGGCAGATGCCGGGGCGCCTGGTTTGGGGTTTTTATTGGGTAGCCAGGCAGATATCAGGCCTAAGGCTTTAGCCAATGGCTGGATTACAAGGGATACCCTGCAAAACCAACTGTATGTAACCACCCTGAATGAGGATATGCACTTCCGCGGTATCATTGAGCCATTTAAGGATCTACGAATTGAGCTTATTGCCTTTAAAACGCAGGATCGTAACTATCAGGCTAACTTTAAATACCTTCCTACAACCAATAGCATTGAATCATTGAGCCCGGTAACTACCGGCAATTACAGCATATCATTTTTAAGCATTGCAACCGCGTTTAAAAAAACAACCGGGATAAATAACTCATCACCCATTTATCAAAAGCTTTTAGATAGCCGCGCTGTTATATCCCAAAAATTGGGAGCAACAAACCCTAACTCCGCGGGTAGTACAGATGGTTACGCCGATGGGTACGGGCCAAACTCACAAAATGTACTGGTGCCGGCTTTCCTGGCGGCTTATACAGGTAAAAATCCGGCTAAAAGTAACCTGTCACAATTCCCCAATATCCCGATACCTAACTGGCAGATCACTTATAATGGGCTGGGTAAAATGCCGTTTTTCCAGGATATTTTTGATTCATTCGATCTGAGCCATGGCTACCGGTCGTCCTATAACGTAAACGGCTTTACATCTCTGTTACAGTACCAGGAAGCTCACGGTGCGGTTACCTCACGGGATCTCAACAACGACTTTTTACCACAATATCAGTTTTCGCAGGTAACAATTTTTGAGCAGTTTGTGCCCTTGCTGGGTGCCAGCATCAGGTTCAAGAACAGTATGACTACCAATGTGGAATACCGCCAAAGCCGCTCGCTAAGCCTGAGTCTGCTTAACAGCCAGCTGGCACAGCAAAACGAGCGCATCATAGTATTTGGCTTTGGTTATCATACTAAAAATTTCCATTTTCCGTTTGGCTGGTTCAGCGGACCGGGTAAAGATAATGATGTTAACTTTAAGCTCGATTTCTCCTTACGTGATAATAAAACGCTCATATACCGGGCCGATGTGGAGGAAGCTGAAATATCATCAGGTGCGCAAAATATTACGGTACGCCCATCCATTGATTACGTGATTAACCAGCGGTTTAATCTGAACCTGTTTTATGATTCGAATATTACCCGGCCCTATACCTCGCAAACATTTAATACCGCGTATACTAATTTTGGTATTAATCTTAAATTGCTGCTGCAATAGGTGGGATTGATTTTACAAAAACTTTTTAAACCTTAAATTTTAACACTTTTAGGCCCAAGAACGGGGTAAAAACAACTCAAAAGCGACCAAAAAATACCCATTTTAACACTTTTTAACAAATTTTAGCACGATTTTGATGTGTTTTGAAAACTTTAAAAAGTATTAAATCGATTGTCAAATAAACATGCTAAACGGTCGGTTTTTGGCCTTTTTTATCCTTAACAAAACAGCCGGTTATCTCTACCTTTTCATGGGGTTTTATCGGCCCCCTATTTATTCAATTCTTTCTGGCGCTTTTTTTCGGCTTTGCGTTTTTTCCGGGCTTCTTTTCTGGCCTTGTGGTCGCGTTTGTTTTTTTGGTGCTCCTCCAGCCGGGCTTTGGTTTCCTGCTGCTTTTTGGCATCAACACCCACGCAAGGTTTTATACCCTCGAGCAGGGTTTTCCACATGGTTTTAAAAAAGGGCGAATCTTTAGGACGCAGGTACACAACATTGGCGGAGCGGGGTGTTTCACCGGCTTTATCAGGGTTGTCATGTTTAATCACAAACAGATTGGCGAACATCGAGAGTACCGAGCGTTTTTTCAACCGGTCATTAGCTGTATCAGCCTGGAATATATTTACTTTCAGATCGTTATACAAAAATCCTACATGGCCTTTAAATACATTGGCATTGGCTTGTATGTCAAAACTTAATTCTTTAAGAGATCCGGCGGTAGCCTTCACCATAGCCAGCGGCATTATCGCAGGGTTTAGTGTTTGCAGATTCATGGGGCCCAGGGTGCCTTTATAAGTAAAGGCCGCGTCTTTATCGGTTAAGTTGAAGGCAAATTGCACATCCAGCTTACCCCGGTTCATGAAATAGGTGGTAAGATTTACCGAAGTGATATCGTTTTTAGCCAGGGTAGCCTTGTTGTTGCTGATATTATAAAAATGACCGCTGGTATTATTAAAGGTAACCGTACCTGTTTTGTTTGATTTATGGTTAAACTCCGAGTACTCCACATTAATGTGATGTACGCGCAGGGTGTCGATATTCATATCGATACCTACCTGGTGTATCATCACATTGGGGAAGGTTTTTATCTTATCAATTGCCGGCTCTTTGGTTTTATTAGGATTATTGAACACCCGGATACTGCCCCGGTTGAGTACCAGGTTTGAGGCCGTTACCTGCCGGTACTTATGGTAACTTAAAAAATCAAAATTATTGAGCTGCAAACTGTCGATATCTATACCGAAACGGTCGCTATGGCTTTTGTTAAAAAACACATCTGTTTTGGCAGGTGAAAGCTGTAGGCCCTCTACATTTAACTGCGATTTAAGGGTAGAAAGTTTCAGGTATTTGATCTTGTAAGTATACAGGCCGCTGCTGGTTTTGCCGGTATAATTATTTAATTCGGTTATTACATCCTTACAATAAAGCAGGCGCGAACGGTCTGTTTGCGTTGTTGAATCAATGAGCAGATCATTAGCAGTAAGGTTCATTTCCTTCAGTTCAGAAATGGCCACTTTATTGCCAGAATAGTCGTGGTATTTAAACTTTACATCATTGAGCAGTATTTGCCCTACATGGATAGATCTTAAACTTTTGGAGATCTTTTGCCAGGCCGTGCGGTGATCTTTTAAAACAGTATCCTTTGTATGATTAAGCTGATAGCTGATATTTACTTCGGGCTCGTTTAAAATTATCCGCCCGATATTAAGTTTATGACTGAAATATAAAGTAAGCGGGTGCACATGCTGCAATATCAAACGCTTTACTCGCAGCTCAACCAGGTTATTGGGGGCCAGGTGCTGTTTCTTTTTTTGATTGTAAACGGCAGTATCTGGGGTTAGGGTGATATTGTAAAGTGTTAATTTTCCTTCCAGTACGTGCAAGCGGGCATCGGTAAAATCAATCCTGTATAAGCTATCGCTGCTGCTTAGTACCACATCGTGAACCTTGTTGGCCAAAATAGGCGACCAATACCGGTTAACAACCAATGCCAGCAGAAAAATGATAATCACCGGTATCAGCACAAACTTGAATACTATTTTTTGCCACCTGTGCTTTAAAAACTTAAACTCCATTTACCGGTTTTCTTTCTCTTAGGGTATATTTATTTTAGTTCAACTGCCTTTTACAGCTTTTGGTTTTACTTCCGCTTTAATCAATAGCTTTTGTACATACTTCAGCCTTAAATTTATTAAACTTATGCGGTAAACCGCACCGCATGAACATCTTATTTTAAATTTTTTATGAAACATAACGAATGGTACTAAACCATTTGGTGTCCTTTTACAAAATGCAGGAGTAATACGTTAAGATAGCGCGGTAGTTAACAGGCTATGGCTTAAAACGGTACCACTGCTGGGTTATTGTTTTGTAGATGAAAATGTGTTATAGAAACCTGGTTATGCTGGCGATTAGCTCACCATGGCATCGCTTCGCAGAATGTTAAAAAAGTAGCGTCATGCGAGGTACGAAGTAATCTCTATGCTATACAGAGGAACCATAAAAGCTCGATCTGCTTGTGCAGAGATTGCTTCGTACCTCGCAATGACGCGTGGAGAAACGCCCAGCCGTATTTCTGTCGGCGAGCGGAGCGAAGCCGGGGTGAGTCTAAACCCGTTGTTTAGTAGAAAAATGCTGCCAATATGTCATTTGGGTATTTAAATTTTATGTATTTTTGCAGACTAATTTTTACAATACATGATGGATTTGGAAATTCCGGATAAAACACATGACGAAAGCAGGCAGGGCGAAGCCTTGGTTTTAGAGCCTGCTGCTGGTAAAAACAATGGTCGTAAGCTTTATATTGAAAGCTATGGCTGTGCCATGAATTTTTCGGACAGTGAGATAGTTGCATCAATTTTAGCCGAGCAGGGTTTTGAAACTACTGCCGATCATAATCTTGCCGATGTTATTTTTATAAATACCTGTTCCATTCGCGAAAATGCGGAACAAAGGGTTCGTAATCGCCTTAAAGAGTTTACGGTAGCCAAAGTACGAAATCCCGGACTGGTGGTAGGTGTGCTGGGTTGTATGGCCGAACGCTTAAAATCGAAATTTTTAGAAGAAGAAAAACTGGTTGACGTAGTGGTTGGTCCGGATGCATACCGCAACCTGCCCGAACTGATTGACCAGGTAGATAGCGGCCAGAAAGCGGTGAACGTATTGTTGTCGCGCGAGGAAACTTATGCCGATATCAGCCCGGTACGTTTAAACAGCAATGGCATCAACGCCTTTGTATCCATTATGCGTGGCTGCGATAACATGTGCTCGTTTTGCGTGGTACCATTTACCCGTGGCCGCGAGCGCAGCCGTGATCCCAAATCAATAGTGGCCGAGTGTACCGACCTGTTTAACAAAGGTTATCGTGAGGTTACTTTGCTTGGGCAGAACGTGGATTCGTATAAATGGAAACAGCCTCACCCTACCCTCTCCAAAGGAGAGGGTTCTGATGAGCCTGAGGCAAAGGAAGTCCTCTCCTTTGGAGAGGATTTAGGTGAGGCCACCACCAACTTTGCTAATCTATTAGAGCTGGTAGCCTTGATCAATCCCGATCTGCGGGTTCGGTTTTCGACCTCTCATCCAAAGGATATTACCGATGATGTATTGTACACCATTAACAGGTACGAAAATATTTGTAACTATATACACTTGCCGGTACAATCGGGCAATAGCCGCATACTGGACATGATGAACCGCACCTATGACAGGGAATGGTACATTAACAGGATCGATGCTATTCGCCGTATTATTCCGGATTGCGCTATATCAACTGATGTGATCACCGGTTTTTGTACAGAAACAGATGAGGAACATCATGATACCGTAACCATGATGGATTACGTGAAGTATGATTTTGCCTACATGTTTAAATACAGCGAGCGTCCCGGCACTTTAGCTGCGAAACGTTATGCTGATGACATCCCGGAAGAGGTAAAACAAAAACGCCTGGCTCAGATTGTAGCCAAGCAACAGGAGTATTCGTTTTATCGGATGCAGGCACGCATAGGCAAAGTGGAGAAAGTACTGATAGAAGGTTATTCCAAAAAATCAGACAAAGATTATTGCGGTCGCAGCGATCAAAACGCCATGGTAATTTTCCCGGTGGGCGACAACTACAAGCCAGGAGAGTACGTGAACGTACTGATTGAGCGCAGTACATCAGCTACGTTGATAGGAGTGGTTGTTGATTAAGTTAGATTAGGTTGATTTGTTGATTATGTTTTAATAGTGGATGACTTGGTTCATCAATTATTATTAATTCAGTAATTCACTAAATCAATAATTCACTAATTAAACAAAATGGAAGTACAAGAAATAAAACAACGCTTTGGTATCATTGGCAATTCGCCATTGCTTAACCGGGCTATAAATATTGCTAACCAGGTATCGCCTACAGATATTTCGGTACTCATCACCGGCGAAAGCGGGAGCGGTAAGGAAGTATTTTCGCACATTATACACCAGATGAGCCCGCGCAAGCACGGGCCGTTTATCGCGGTGAACTGCGGCGCTATACCAGAAGGTACTATTGATTCGGAATTATTCGGACACGAAAAAGGCGCTTATACCGGCGCTGTTGGCGAACGTAAAGGTTATTTTGAAACCGTGAACGGTGGTACCATCTTTTTAGATGAAATTGCCGAAATGCCTTTGGGCACACAAGCCCGTTTGCTGCGCGTACTGGAATCGGGACAATATATTAAGGTAGGTTCATCGAAGGTTGAAAAAACGAATGTGCGCGTTATTGCAGCTACCAATGTGGATGTGTACGAGGCGGTGAGGAATGGCAAATTCAGAGAAGACCTTTATTACCGGTTAAATACCGTTCCGCTGCGCATACCACCACTGCGCGACCGGAAGGAAGATGTGTACCTGCTTTTCAGGAAGTTTACATCGGACTTTACCGACAAATATCGCACGCCACCCATTCAGCTTGATGATGAGGCCCAGCAGGTATTGGTCAATTATTCATGGCCGGGTAACGTAAGGCAGCTTAAAAATATGGCCGAACAACTGGCTGTGCTGGAGCGCGACCGGATCATCACCGCGCAAACATTGCTAACCTATATTCCGCACGAGGGTCCGGGCAACCGCAATTTGCCGATGCGTTTGGATAATCAGCCTAAGGAGGATTTTTCGGAGCGCGATATCCTGTACAAAGTGCTGTTTGATATGAAACGTGATATGGTGGAGCTGAAAAAACTGGTAGCCGATATTATTGAACATGGGGGAGTGGCGGCCAACTACAGCAACCATTCGCAAACTATAAACCAGTTGTACCGTGATATTGAATTACCCGGAAATCCCGAGGCACAATTTACTTTGCAGCAACCCGTTAATACGGTAAATAACAACAGCAATAATAATAATGATGCCTATAATATAACGCATGATGCCGAAGAGGTGGAAGAATCGTTATCGCTGATTGAAAAAGAATCAGACCTGATACGCAAGGCCTTAAAGAAGCATAAAGGCAAGCGTAAGCTGGCTGCTAATGAACTGGGCATATCAGAACGTACCCTGTACCGTAAAATAAAAGAATTAAACTTATAGTGAGAGGTGAGTGTTGAGAGGTGAGAGGTGAGTGTTGAGTGGTGAGAGGTGAGTGTTGAGAGGTGAGTGTTGAGTGGTGAGAGGTGAGTGTTGAGTGTTGAGTGTTGAGTGGTGAGAGGTGAGAGGTGAGTGTTGAGAGGTGAGTGGTGAGTGGTGAGTGGTGAGTGGTGAGTGGTGAGTGGTGAGTGGTGAGTGGTGAGTGGTGAGTGGTGAGT
>NZ_JBFUPN010000014.1:0-198782 GCF_041355315.1 Mucilaginibacter sp. RCC_168 | reverse complement strand
CGTTCTTTATAGCACCGAAAACGTGCAAGTGGAAAAACCAGAGAAAATCGTAAAACTTATAAGGGGCAATACGATTACGGTGCGAAGCACCGTAATCTCAAGGTGTATTTCGTACCTGCAAAGGCGCAAAAGCACCGTAAGCGCATTGGTTGGCCCAGTTGAAAATGCTTCAAAAATTTCTTATAAGTTAATTCAAAAAAATAAAACGAATACATGATAATTGTTAAATTTATTCAAGAAACATGGTTAGGATAAACAAAAATGTCTCTTATATTATCGTACTTAACAAGTCCTGTTTTTTCTAATTGTTCGTAAACAGCTGTCATTTTCTTTACCCTGCTTTCTTCGGGGATTACCGGTGCAGATTTTGAGCTTGAAATAATATTTTTTTTATAGTACCTATGAAGTTCGGGCAGCATTGCTTCGCAGATGTTCATGCCTTTTACGCCATTACCCTCATCTCTGGTCTGAGATAAAATTTTGGCTTCATTATCGTTTTCAAGCACTTGAAAAGTGTAGGTTCCTTGTATTCCCTTATCAATAGGACGGACAGTAAATTCATCAACAATTATATTGTTGCCATCAGGCTGCAAAAATTCGCCTTTGCCATAAAACCAATAGAAATCTAATTCTACATTATTCCAATTTTTACTTTTAAATTTATTCATATTACAAAAATAGACCAGGTACAAAGATTTGTAAAGACCATTTTATCAGTAAATTCATAATGTGCCAGCAAAAAACCTTTTGCTTTCTTTGCATATATTGGATACTTACAACTAACTTCTAAACGACCACTTCAAACTACTCTTTATAACCAAATAGTCTAAATGAATTATCTTACAATCTCAGGTGCCCTTTTACTCATTATTTCTTTTGGGACTTTTGGACAAGTAAAAGAGCAAAATTTAAGATTGCAAGTGCTTAAAAGCAATAGCGTAGGTCGTGAGTTTATCTTTAAAACGGAAGATAGATCTACGACTCATCTCACATACTTAGGTTGGCTTAGCTCAAAAAAGGGTGTTCACTTTAAAATTATGAATTCGGTTTGGTTATGGGGCCAAGCTCATCGCGCAACATCCCGTGTCTTAATTTTTGATAAGAATGATAAATATCTTGGTAATTATCCACTTACAATAATAGATGATCTTCCAACTTTTATCAAAGGCAATAAGCTAGTATTTATAAATAAACGTGGAAATAATTCTTGTGATCCTAAATTAACTACCTATGTTAATTTTGATGAGGGAATACCCAATGAGTTTTTTCGTAAATGCAGTGGTAAAAGTGGAGATATTTACACATTCGACAAAGAATAGATAGGCTTACTTTGTATTATGATAAAGTAAATTCAATTTAGAAATGCTTATTGAAAGTACGAAAACTAACCCACTTTATTGCTGCAAAGCTTAATATAGATGATTGATATTTGTATCAATCATTGTTAAAGTCTATGTGAGTGAAATTGTGAGTAGTTCTAAAAAGTCACCATCGCTTGATTATGGTTAAAATTAATTCAACGACTTTTTAAATTCCCGTGATGAGGTTGATTATTCCTTTATTTTTATAAATGAAGAAAATAGCTAACCAGGAAATGCTCATCAAATTATTGAAAACCAATACATTAAAAATTATTTAAGGGTCCGACCCTTTAAGGAACCCGGTAAAAATCTGCACTCTCCGAACCTTTGTACCGTCGATCAGGCAAGAACAAGTTCTCCTGACTCTACGGTCTTTGACATCGGGGAACGAAGCATTATCCACCTAAGAAATGGAAATTTTGCGAAGCTGAGATAGTATCAATAAAGCGAACGCGCATTGGCAGCCGGGAGGCCGTATTGTAGAATACGACGTGAGTAGTTCCGAACAACATATTAATAACCTGAAGGGGCCTCGTGCCCCTTTTTTTATGCCCGAAATTATGGAAAAACAACCACTAAAAGCCAGCGAGATTAAAGAAAAGTATTCTCTTGTTGACCTGTTAACGCACTTGGGCTATGAGCCGGTCAAGCGCATACGCAATGAACAGCTTTATTTGAGTATGCTGCGCGACTCGGATACGACGCCCTCCTTTTCGGTCAATGATAAGCAGGGTACCTGGTTCGATTTCGGCGAAGGCAAAGGCGGCAACATTATAGATTTTGGTTTGCAATATTGGAAAGGCTTGCCTTTTCCCGAAGTATTGGAAAAGATCGTATTGACCTGCGGCGGCTCAGTTCCGGTCTTAGCTCCACAGGTTTATAAAAGACAGCCACCCGCTGAAAAAGATTCTAATTATGAAATACTGGATATTAGAGACCTCGGCAGCAATGCCGCCATCCTGAATTACCTGGAAAGCCGGGGTGTCGGTCAGGTGGCGGAAGGTCGCCTCAAAGAAATTTATTATTACGTTGAAGCTGAAGATAAAAAGCGGCATAAGTTCTTTGCTGCAGGATGGCAAAACGAACATGGTGCCTGGGAAATCCGCAACCTGAATTTCAAAGGCTGCCTCGGCCGTAAGGCCATCAGCTTTATTCCGAATTCGGAAAAGAAGCTGGCGGTGTTCGAAGGTTTTTTTAATTACCTGAGCTGGCTCACAGAGAATCCATTCGCAGCGGACAGCGTGCTCGTTCTGAACTCCCTTTCTTTGCTTCAGGCAGGAATATTTAAAGCTCAGGACTTCCGGGACATTGCGCTCTACCTCGACAATGACCAATCAGGACGGCAGGCCACGCTTGATTTTACTTCTGCACTACCCTGGGCCAAAGACCGCGCCGTTATATATAGAGGCTACAATGATTACAACGATCTGATCGTCGCTGGGCGAACCAACTATCAGCTAAACCGATGAAAAACGAACAAGTTCCCTTTTGGTTTTTCCCCTTGCAAGATGTGCTCCTGTCCGACAAAAAACCGCTTCGCTCGTTTTTTGCCAGCCAGTCGCAATCTTGCCCTGGACTTCGCTCCGTACCTACGCAAAGACCAGGGAGTATCGTAAACTCGCAACTCGTTTACTCTGATGAATGGTAGAGGCAGAACAAAGGGCAGGCCGCAAATGCTGGCCGATAAAAGGAACAAAAAGATTGATGCCCGCTTTACCGAAGATGAATATGCTATCATCTGTGAGTTGGAAAAAACATTAGGCCTGACCAAAACAGAATTGGTCAGGCAGCGGCTGTTAAGCAATGCCGGTTTGCTGGTCGTGAATGCAAAGGAACTGATTGTTTTACTGGATCAGGTGGGTGCCGAGATGGGACGCTGCGGCAATAACATTAACCAGCTGGCAAAATATGCGAATATCCTGAAAAAGCAAGGTATGTTATCGCCTGTCGTGATCGAGCGGTTTAATGTTTTGTTTGAGCAATACCTCAAAAATCAACAAGCATTGGATGCCAGCCTGCGCAAAGTATTCCGGATGACCGGCGCTTAGTTCGGTGGGAACTTGTTTGTTGCGAATTTGTTCACAATGAATTTGGTTGGAGCGAATTTGTTTGCACGGCACTTATTCAGTCCGATTTTGTTTTAAGTGCACTTGTTCGCAGTGAGTTTGTGCGCAGTGAAAAAGTTCTGAATACACAAGTTCACTAAGAACAAATTATGATCGTCCATATCCTGCCGCCTGCCGGTGGCTTTCCAGCTGTTAGCTATAATACTGATAAGGTTGATGCAAATAAGGGCGAGTTGATGAAGGTGGCGAACTTCAGCGCTTTGCAGGGCCTGATGAACGTGCGCCCGGAGGATTACAAAAATCACCTTGCAATGGTATCGGCTACGAATAAGCATGTCAGACGGCCGCAGTTCCATGTGGTGATTTCAGCAGAAGGCCGCACTTATGACAAGCACGAGCTGACCGCCATTGGAGAGGAATGGCTGACGCAGATGGGTTATGAAAAACAACCCTCCCTGATCATTTTTCATAAGGATACCGCCAATAACCACATCCATTTGGTGACCGCACGCATCGACCGCACTGGTAAAAAGATCAGCGACCGCTTTGAAAAGATACGGGCGGTGGAGACTTTGAACCGCGTTTTGGGTATTGATCCCAAACATAACGCTAAAAGCGATATTGAAAATGCGCTGGCCTTCAGGTTTACCACTGAAGCGCAGTTTCGGATGATCCTGGAAAGTAAGGGCTATGTATTGAGTGAACAGGACGGGCTTTACGAGGTGATCAAATTCGGAAAGTTACAGGAAACCATCGACCGAAATTTGGTCACGCAAAGACTGAGCAAGGATGCCGATCAGCAGCGAAAGATACAATTAAAGGCCTGGTTCCATAAATATTCAGCCGCTCATGACACCTCCTTAGAGAAAGGGCGAAAAGGCTACCAGTCTGAATTTGCTGCAATTATGAAAGTCAAATTCGGGGTCGAACTGGTATTTCACGCTTCCGGCGATAAGCCGCCATATGGCTATTCCGTGATCGATCATTCCGGTAAAAATATTTTCAAGGGTGGTGAGATCATGCCTTTAAAGGAATTGTTAGCCATGCTCGTTTCAGAAAGCCCGGCAAAAGAAAAGCCACGGGTTCGTTACGAAAACAACACTAGCCAACTGAACTACTATGCCGCATTATTAAAAGCGGCGATGTACAACTACCCTGATCTGACGCAGGGTTTACAGCACCAGGCCCTGGTCATAATTAAAAACGAAAATGGCTTTACCCTCCATGATCCGGCAGCCGGTGTATTCATCAACACTGATGAACTGCTAAATGAAAAGCAGCAGCAGGTGTTAGCCAATCACTTTAGCACCGAACAACCGCAACGACAGCATCCGGCTATTCCCGGTATCAACCTGGCATCAGACGTAGACGATGATGCGGTATTAGGGATGAAGCGCCGCCGAAAGAAAAAAGCAAGAACCAATCTCCGCTGACAATTAAAACAAATCTTATGGTCATTATTATCGGGAACCAGAAAGGCGGTGCCGGAAAGAGCACGCTCACACTTTTGCTGGCCAATTATCTCACGCAAACCAAAAAGTGCAAAGTCACCGTGTTGGATATGGATTACCAGCAGTCGATCTCCCAAAAATTCGAGAAAGCAAAAATACTGGAGAATGCCGAACCTTACGAGGTATTGGCATTTGGGCTGGCCGACTTTCCAATGATGGCTGACACTATCCGGGACAATCCAAAGGATATTGTACTAATCGACCTGCCGGGTAAACTGGATGATGATGGTCTGATCGGTGTATTTAAAGCCGCACAGGTCGCCATCTGCCCTTTTGCCTATGACGAGTTCAGCTTTGAATCGACGATTCCTTTTGCTTTGGTATTGAAGAAAATCAACCCGGAGGTGCATTTATTATTTGTACCCAACCGCATCAAGGCCAATGTGAAGTACGAGATCAAGGCGGACGTGAACGACCAATTGAACCAATTGGGGCACGTTACCGAAGCAATTGCCGACCGGATCGATTTCCAGCGCACCAATACTTTCCAGACACCACTCAACGTGCAGGCGCTTTTGCTGCCTGTATTCGACCGGGTTTTTAAAGACTTTATCCAACCGTATTTATGAGCGAGATCAAAACGCTGGCCGACCAGTTAAGGAGTAAAATGGCCAAACCGGACACGCCGGAAAAACCTGTAAAAGTTGTTAAACCCAAATCAGCGAAGCCGCCGGATATTCCGGAGATCGTTTCATTGATGCGCAATCTCGATGTCAGCGCCAATAAAACACTGATC
Source organism: Mucilaginibacter sp. RCC_168 (assembly GCF_041355315.1). Lineage (NCBI taxonomy): Bacteria > Pseudomonadati > Bacteroidota > Sphingobacteriia > Sphingobacteriales > Sphingobacteriaceae > Mucilaginibacter > Mucilaginibacter sp. RCC_168. Next base: position 193,108 of record NZ_JBFUPN010000014.1, on the reverse strand, counting down.
CATGCCCGTGTGGATGCGCAAACGGCAAAAATGATCCATCACCTGAAGATCGCCACCGGCATAGAGGTAACTCGCCTGATCTGCTTTTCTATAAGGCAGTTATTCGAGCAGAACCCCGAACTCAAATCATTAATCAAAGCACACTTAGCCAACTTCGAGCTATGAACCCAAAAATCCTTCGCCAGCAGCGCGACCCTGCCTTCAACGAGATATTAGACCAAATCAGGGCCTATGATAACAGCGACCATCACAGTGTCGTGCACATCAGGCTCGATGAATACACGGTCGTGATCCTCAACCAGCTGAAGCTGGCCACAGGCATTGACATTACCAGGGTAATGGCCTTTGCCATCAGCGACCTGTTGAAACAGCACCCGGAACTGCAGCTGGCTATTGACCAATTCTTAAAACAACTCAAAACATGAACTGGACCCATTTTTTACTTTGGCTGGCTGGCGGATATGGCCTTTACTATTTAATCGTCATCCTGACAGACCTGGCGCATAGCAAACGGCAGGACGTAGCCAGCGGAAATGCGCATGAACTGACCTTTTCCGAACAGGTCACGCCGGTTCAGCTGGCGGACCAGGCTGTACAGCCAACAAAATCCCCCAGCAAAAGTGAAGTGATCGGTTCCGGTGGGGTACCGATCACCGATCTCTTTCGCCTGGCCAAACAGGAAGCCATCATCTATACACGCTCTGTCAGCTTCTAATATGAAAGCATTTTTATTGACTTTTTGCTGCTGCCTGCTGGCATTGGGCGCAAGCGCGCAGCCTGGCATTTCGGAAATGCAGCAGGCGCAGCAAAATTTAAGATCGACTTTCTTTTCCGCGATGGACTGTTCGCTGGTGCTGGCCGCCGTGTTTGGCATTATCGGCGCAGTGCGTATTTACCATAACTGGCAAATGGGCCACCCCCGCATCGATGAGCAGGTGGCCGCCTGGTTCTTTGCCGCCTTTTTCATGGTGCTGGCAGGTGCCTTCCTGCGCGGCGTGTTTGGCCTTTAAGTTTTTTAATACCCCTCCATAACCCCGGCGGTTCTTCCGATAAATCGGGAGGCCGCCTTTTTTATTCCACTCAATTTTTAATACCCCTACAATGAACAAAATCAAAAAAATGTGGGCCACAGCCGTGGTCCTTGCCCTGGGTACGGCATCCGCCTTTGCCCAGAACGGTGTTACCGGCCTGAACTCTGCTACCACCTCCTTAAAAACCTATGTCGCCCCGGTGACCAATGTCACGCTGGTCATTGGCGGTATCGTCGGTATTGTCGGCGCTATCCGCGTCTACTCTAAATGGAACAGTGGAGACCAGGACATCAATAAGGAGTTGATGGGTTGGGGAGGAAGTTGTGTTTTCCTCGTGGTTTCAGCAGTTGTTATCAAAGCCTTTTTTGGCCTCACCTAATGGCCAGGCAATTCCAGGTATACAAGGGGCTCCAAAGGCCCCTCGTATACCGTGGTTTTAAAGGCAAGTATATCTATTGGGGTGTCGGCTCTTTGCTGGCCGGCCTGGTATTGGGCGCATTGACAATGGCGTTGGTCAATATGTGGCTGGGCCTGATCGTCCTTATCGCCGCCGTTGCAGGCGGGCTTGTCTTTATCGCCGCTAAACAGAAACAAGGCCTCCATATCAAAGCCCGCCCGTCGGGCATATTTATTCACCAGGTAAACTTCAAAAATCTCTCCCGTTATGGCCGGAAAACAAGTCTTTAACATTCCCTATATCGGTATCGACCATTATAATGGTATCGATATTTTAGTCGGTGCAGGCGGTGAATGTTCGGTGGTTATTCAAATCAATAACCCAGTTACCCGCTTTTCGGCTGCCTCTGCGGCTTACGATGAATTCCACGCGCTGATGATAAACGTGGTCAAGATCATGGGCGATGGGTATTTACTGCAAAAATCAGATGTGATCAGTAAGGAAGAATACCCGCTCAAAGATGGCGGCGAGTATTTGCAGCAGAAATATAATGAACATTTTGCCGGGCGCGATTATATCAGGGTCAATACTTATATCACACTGACCCGCCAGGTACGCAAGGGTGCTTTTTATGTTTTTGATAAAAAGATGCTGCGGGATTTCAGCCAGCAGTTGGACAAGGTCATGGACATTTTGGTTGCCGCAAAGACGACACCCGTGATCCTGATAGAACAGCAGCTCAATTTACTGATCATGCAGTTCCTGGCGATGGATTTTAAGCCGGAGCATATCGTGCTCAACAACTTCGCGCCGAACGATACCGAGATCAAAATGGGTGATCGCGCTATCCGCAATATCCCGCTGATCAATATCGATAACGTGGATTTGCCGCCATCGGTAAGTACGCACATCGAAATGAATGAAAAGGAAACTCTGCGGGGTTTCCCGGTGGATTTCCTTTCGTTCCTGTTCCGGGTGCCCGATTTCGAGGCAATCCTGTTTAACCAGGTCATTGATATACCCAGCCAGTTCATGACGCTCAAAAAGCTGGAACTGAAAAAGAAGCGGCACTCCGGCATACCAGACCCGGCAAATACTTTATGTGTCGAGGACATTGATTTGCTATTAAATGATGTGGCACGGGAGAACCAGTTATTGGTCAACTGCCATTTTAATATTGTGCTGGCAGCACAGCAGGACAAAATACAGAAAGCGGCCAATTTTATTGAAAGCGCCTTATTTGGTTTGGGTATAATGGCCAGCAAGAATGGCTATAACCAACTGGAACTTTACCGCTGCGCCCTGCCAGGTAATGCGGTGGAACTGAAAGATTACGACTGGTTCCTGACCACCTGCGATGCCGCCGTTTGTTTCTTTCTGAAAGAATCGATGCCGCTCGATGAGCCCTCCGATTTTTTGGTACGCTTTACGGATCGGCAGGGCGTACCGGTAGGTATTGACGTAGCCGATCTCCCGATGCGGACTAACAGAATCAATAACCGGAACAAGTTCGTGTTGGGCCCCAGCGGTTCTGGTAAATCCTTCTTCATGAATAGCCTGATCGAACAGTATATGCTGTTCAATATGGATATGATCATTGTGGACACCGGCCATTCTTATTCCGGCTTATGCGCTTATTACAAGGGCAAGTACATTACCTATACTGATAAAAAGCCGATCACGATGAACCCCTTCCAGATTACCGTGGAAGAATTCAATATCGAGAAAAAGGATTTCCTGATCACACTGGTCGGCCTGCTTTGGAAAGGTGCCGATGGTACTTTCAGCCAGGTGGAGCGGGATGTAATCAGCAATGTGATCAATGCCTATTACCTGCAATACTTTGAGCAGGGAGAACTACCCCCGGTCTCCAAAAAGGACCAATTCGCCATCCGCAAAAAAGTACTGGAAGAAATGAAAGGCGGTAGCGGGATTCTGCCATTCGCTGATTTTGAAATTGAAGTGCTGGACAATGATCTTGCCGGTGAACTGTCGCGCGATGACCAGGTTCTGATAGATGGGCTGACCCATTCCGGCGATACGCTGACTCCAAACGAAGCCAATCCATTTCGCGTGGCCTATGATGAAAAGTTTCACCAGGCCGTTAAGGAAGAACAGTTGCGCCGCCTGAAAGCCGAGGGCAAGCCGCATATCGAACAGTTAAACTTCAACAGTTTTTATGAATTCGCGCTCTGGAAGATCCCGGAGATCAAGCAGGAAGAACGCATTCCGTTCGATGTGGATGAGTTTCGCTATGTTTTGAAGAAGTTTTATAAGGGCGGCGAATTTGCACAGATCCTGAACGAAGCGACAGACTCATCGCTGTTCACGGAGCGCTTCATCGTCTATGAAATTGACGCCGTGAAGGAAAATCGGGTTCTCTTTCCAATCGTTACGCTGGCGATCATGGATGTATTCATTCAGAAGATGCGCTTCAGGACATCACGCCGAAAGGCTTTGGTCGTCGAAGAGGCATGGAAAGCGATTGCAAGCCCTTTAATGGCTTCTTACCTTTTATACCTCTACAAAACAGTCAGAAAGTTTTGGGGAGAAGCCATTGTGGTTACCCAGGAATTGGGCGATATCATCGGTAACGCGGTAGTTAAAGACAGCATTATTAATAATTCCGATACCATCTGCCTGCTTGACCAGACCAAGTTTAAAGATAATTATAACGAGATCGCCGCCCTGTTATCGATAAATGAAACTGAGCGAAAAAAGATATTTTCTATTAACCAGTTGGAGAATACCGATGGACGAGGGCGCTTTAAAGAAGTGTATATCCGGCGCGGTGCGGTTGGCGAGGTCTATGGCGTAGAGGTCAGCCTGCACCAGTATTTGACTTTCTCCACGGAGAAGCCGGAGAAATCGGCACTCGAAGTTTACATCGAATATTTTGGTAGGTATCAGCACGCGTTAGACCTTTTTGTCAATGATTTTCACTCCAGTAAACTGTCCCTCGCACAGTTTGTCAGCCATATTAATCAAATCGATCATCCTTTTTTCTATGACATCTATGAAGATAACATTAATGCTCCTTATCCTCCTGCCCTTATTGCTGTGTAAAGCCGTGTTCGGTCAGGAAATCGTCGTTGACCCGGCGACTTCGGCAGCTATTGCGGTCAACAGCGCCGTGATCAACGGCCAGTTAAATACAACTAATAATAACCTGAGTGCGATCCAAAAAGGCCAATTGGCCGTGACCGGGCAACTGGTTATTGTCAATGACCTCCAAAACAAGATTTATACCGGCCTGAGCCAGGTAGCTTCGGTCATTAATAACCTCACCTCCATCAAAGAGATCGCCAGTTGCGGAACCGATATTGTAAATGATGTGGGCCAGGCGATAACCATAGCCAAATCTGATCCGGTACTCCTGTTGTTTGCCGAGGAAGGCGCGCGTGAATTTCAAACGCGCGCCGTAACACTTGCCGGGGATGTCAGCGCTTTTGTGCTCAGAGGCGGAAATAATATGATGGATGCCGGAGAACGCGGCAAGCTGCTCAACCATATTGAGAGCGAAATGCAGATCCTGCGCGGCATTGCTTACGGTATGGGACGGGCGATGTACTGGGCGAAAATGCGCGGGATATGGGCTTCGCTCAATCCCTGGGCCGAATGGAAGAACATGGATGTCCAGATCGCAAATGATGTAGTAAACAACGCGAAATACTTAAAGCAATGAAGTTATTTATAGTATTGCTACTTTCAGCTTGCTGCTTTTCCCTTTCCGCATCCGCACAGCAAAGCACCCTCGACATTGCAGGCATCCACCAATTAATCGATCAGTCCAAGTCGGAACATACACAGCAGGTCAAGGCACGGAACAGCCAGGCGACAGTTACGGCCAATGAGCAGGCGAATTTAACGCTGCTTACTAAGATGAAGAATATGTACCGCACCCTACAAAACAGGTACAATACTTTAGGTACGGCCATTAACATCGCGGACATAGGAATTTACGCGGTGCCTGAAGTGAAGCAGATCGTAAGCTACCAGGCGCAAATCATAAGTCTGGTGGAAAAGAACCCGGCACTTGCATTTTTGGGTTATCAAACAGAAATTGAGTTTGTCGAAAAAGCACAGGGGCTGATTGGTTATGTGACAGGACTGACCTTGTCGATTGGCGATGTCAACCAGATGAAGGCTTCAGACCGGAAACTGTTATTTGATTACGTGCTCATGCAGCTATCAGAAATACAGGAACTATCCGGCAACCTCGTCACTACGCTAACCTATTCCAGCCTGAACTCCCTGCTGCGCTCCATCAACCCATTTCAGAATTATATCGATCAGGATAAAAACGTCGCTGAAAGTATTATTCAAAACGCCAGATACCTCAAACAATGAAAAAGCTATTTCTTTTATTCCTTTCGGCTTTCGCCTTTTACCTTTCGCCTTGCTCCGCACAGCAATACGTTTTCGACCCGAAATATTTCGCTTCTGTCGAAGCTAACCAGGCGGTTCGCAGCAGCGCAGAAGAAACCCATAATCAGTATTTGGGCAAGATCAACAATAACATTGAAGACCTGAATACCAACGTAGGTTCGGTAGTGCTGGCGCAGGAAATGATTTATAACGGTTTGTCCAATGTCAACTCCGCTTTAAAGGATGGCTTGGAGGTCAAATACATGGCGACCATTACCGCCGATATGATCAGTTATCTGAACCAGGCATTGGCTTTAGGCAAATCCGATCCTTACTTATTGTTATTTGCCACCAATATAGCCAACGAAATGAAGGTGAGGTCACTGGCGCTGGTCAGCGAGGTATCGACCTTCGTGCTGAAATCCGGCGATAATATACTGGCTGATTATAACGGGCGCGACCAGCTATTGAAAAAGGTCACGACTACCTTACAGATTTTAGACGGTCTGGCCTATGGTGCCTGGCGCGCCATGTATTGGGCCAAACAGCGCGGCATTATCGCTACGATCAACCCATGGCAGGACTTTATCAATAAGGACAAATACTTCGTCCAGCAAATTATTACTAACGCTAAATATTTAAACCAATGAAATCAATAATCTTCCTTTTCGTTTTTTGCTTTTGCCTTTCGGCTCTTAAAGCCCAATCTATCATCAAGGATGATGCGGTGGATAACCAAAGCCAGCGCATGGTGTTCCAGCAATGGGATCAGAACAAGTTCTACCCCAAAGCGGGATTTTTAAGTTTGAACCCTTATTACTGGTTGGTTTGGGGACTGTTTGATCCGAATTACCATAAAACAGACATCCGGCCTTTGAGCGCCAATGGACAGCAAACACAGCGGCTGGCTTTAGTGGCGACCATGAACGGTATCGATAACCGTTATAAGCTGCAATCCGATACGGCACGCAATACGGCGCTATCGCAAATAGCTTTGCAGTCGGGTTTGTTGTCAGATGCCGACCCCTTGTGGCTATTATATTATAAGCAGCAATTTAACCCCTTACTGAATTATACGCCGGTTTCCATTTTAGGGGGCTTGTCCCCGCAGGTAAGCGGCAAATTAGTATCCGAAGGACTTTACGGGTGGTACACCGGGGAACTGGATAAATTAAAGGAGAGGCTGAACGGCGCACGTTCCACCGATATGGATCGCGGTTCACGGATCATGGCTTATTACCGGATGCTGAACGATTACAAAAACCTTTCATCCGTTTGGGCGATACGGACCTCGACTGCACAAATGACTTTGGATATGGCTGCGCATCAGCAGGCCTTGCAAAAAGGCATGGTCACTATTCCCAACTGGACGCCGAACAGTGATGTGCAGATTGCCAACAAAATTATAATGAACGCTAAATACTGATGAAGAAGAAATTATCCATTTTATGCCTGCTGTTTACCCTTTGGGGAACGGCAGGCTTTGCCCAGACGACTACCGTCGATACCGCTATCAGCCGAAAGTCACTGCAATACTTACAGGGCGATGCCGTCTATGAAAGCGGTGTTATGGTATTTTTAAAGGGCCTCAAAAATTCGATCTGGACACATTTCGATTTGTTCATATCGGATGCACAGGCGCTGGCCGCAATTTTTATGATCATCTTTTTTGCCATTAAGAGTTACGAAATGATGGTGGGCGATAAGCGTATGGAGATCATGCCTCTGTTACGGCCTTTTGGTTTAGCGATGATCATTATCTGGTGGGGTGGGTTCGTGAAAATGATTGCTTTCCCTACGGATTTAGTTGCCCAGCAGACTGAGCAAATGTTTGACAGCGTGCAGAGCGATGTAGACGGTTTGCGCTTTACACGCGCTAACCTGATGCTTCAGGTTGCCAATTCACTCTATACCTTCCAGGCGCAGGCCGATGTTGCCGAAAAGGAAAGCGATACCTGGTACGGGCAGGCATGGAACACCGTGACCAGTACGGTCAAACAGGGCATTGCCGATGTAGTGTCCCCACTATTGGAATTGAAGAACCGGCTTACTGTCGGGATGCAATTGCTTTTTACGCAGTTGTTGGAATTGCTCGGCATCTGGATTCTCAGGATAGCCGTGTACATAATTTTTATGATTCAAATTATCTATTCCTCAATCCTCATTATCCTTGGTCCGTTTTCGGTGGCGGTCAGTATTTTACCTGCTTTCCGAGATAGTTTCAGCACATGGGTCGCCCGTTTTGTTTCGGTCAATTTGTATTCGGGTATCGCATATCTCATTATGTATTTATGCGGACTGATGCAGCAATACGCGCTTACTTCCGAAATCAGTAAATACCAGGAACTCGTTGGCAGGACTGGTGCGCCCGCCGATATAGCCAAGCTGGCGGTTTTTGCTGGTAATGGAATTTTATCATTTGGTACCGTGATCATCGTTTTTGTCATCGGCGCGATCTGTATGTTTACCGTGCCCAGCATTTCTACCTGGATAATTTCTACATCAGGTATCAGCTCGGCAGCTTCCAACTTTGGCCGTGGTGCCAGCACAATGGCGGGTGCCACCCGCATCGTCGGCAGTTTCATCTAACCTCTTTTCCAACCTTTTATGATTGTAAAAAATATCGAAGCCAAAATAAGGCTGGCGACCTGGGTAGCTGTGGGCAGTTTTTTGACCTCCATCGTTTTGTCGGCTATCTGCTGCTCATATGCTTACCGCCAGGTCAGCGATGCCCGCAAAAGCATTTACATCCTGAGTAATGGTATTCCATTGCAGGCTGGTCAGACGGATATGCAGGTTAACCGCCCGGCAGAGTACCGTGCTGACATCGACCTGTTCCATGCCCTGTTCTTTTCGCTGACACCAGATGATAAGTATATCGAATACCAGTTAAAAAAGGCGATGTACCTCGTAGATGAATCGGGCGTTGACCAGTACAATAATTTGAAGGAGAATGGTTTTTTCAACTCCATTCTGTCCTCCAGTTCGGTCATTACACTGCAAACGGATTCGATCTCATTGGATATGACCAGGCGGTATTTCCGCTATTTCGGTAAGTTGAAGATTGACCGCCGCAGTTCGACGGTCATCCGTTCGCTAATTACCGAAGGATATCTGAAAGATATTCCCCGCAGCGATAATAACCCGCATGGAGTGCTCATTGTGAACTGGAAAACACTTGAAAACAAAGACCTCGAAAATGTTCAGAAGAATACATTCTAACCGCGATCCCAGGGATACGCTGTACAGTGAATTGAAAAAGGAATTTTCGGTCTACACGGATAAAGGCAGCCAGTTCAGTCAGGAGTTGGCTGCCAAATATCCTCGCTTGCTGTTTTGTTTAATGACGGCGCTATTATTGGCTTCGGTGGTACTGGCGGTATTGCTGCATCCTAAAATGGTGCCACCTGAAAAGGCAAAGGCCCAGCCGCAAAGTGAAGTCTCGAACAGCGGTTTTGATGATATACTGGCAGCAGGTGCGGCACTAAAGACAACCATTCATTTAAGGCGGCAGGTAGATAGTATTACCGCAAAACAAGTTTTGAATAAATCTGACAGCATCACCCTGGTGCGGGATCTCGACAGCCTGCAGCATATCCGTCTCACTTTACCCCATTAGCATTATGCAAATCAATTTAAAACAACCCAAATACATCCTGCCGCTGATCCTGCTGCCTTTTCTGTGTTTGTTCTTCTTTGTTTATCACAGCGGCTTTGCCGCCAAAAAGACGGAAGATAAGCCGGTAAATGGCATCAACACTTCCGTAGGCCAGGTTTCCGGCGATGTACAAAAGAAACAATTGGAAGATAAGCTGGATGCTTATCGTAATACCTATAAGGAAGGTGATGGCATGACCGCCATTAACCCCTTGCCATCCGAAAAGACCAGCAACCCGGCCTTTCAAAGCAGCTACTCCGACAAGGAAAAGAAAATGCTGGACTCGATCAATGAGGCGATGAAAGCAAGGTACGCGCAAAGTCCGGCAGGCGCATCGGTGCAAAAGAACCTTGTTAATAATGATCAGGCCATGCTTGCAGCACTCAACGGTTTAAAAAACCGCCATCCCGCTGAAAATAGCGTAGCCAATGATCAAAAGGTTAAAGACCCAATGGAAACCTTCCGGCAACAGATGGCCTACCTCGATAGTATGAACAAGGCTAACGACCCGGCTGTAAAAGCCGAACGGCAGCAGTCTGAGGCGCGGGCAAAAGTTGCCGCGCAAAAAGCAGCCGAACCCAAATTATCGGTGAAGCTGGCATATGCGCCATCATCGGAGTTTAACACCGTGCTCCCTGAAAAACACCAGGACTTTATCAAGGTCGTTATCGATGAGAATCTTACCGGTTATGCTGGTTCGCGTATCCGCCTGCGGCTTTTGGATGATATTGACGCTGGTGATTACCGTATTGCCAAAGGCACTTACCTCTACGCATTGATCACGGGTTTTTCCGGGCAGCGGGTGGAACTGACGGTCAAATCCATTTTGTATGAAAATAAGATTTTGCCTGTCAAATTGCAGGTATACGACCTCGACGGGCTTTCCGGGCTTTATGTGCCGGAATCGGCTTTTCGGGATTTTACCAAAGACCTTGGAACCAATACCGTGCAGGGTGTGACTATTGACGGCGGCGGCACCGGCTCGGTGGCCAGTCAGTTTGCGATGAGCACGGCCAGTAAAATGTTTGAATCCACTTCATCTGCCATTGCCGGGCTGATCCGTAAGGATAAGGCGAGGATCAAATACAATTCTTACCTCTATTTAATCGATAACGAAGCGCTCGAAAAAGCGCAGCAACACTACTAACCATGAAACGATTACACCTTTTTCTTGCCGTATTTATGGCAAGCCTGCACAGCTATGCCCAATTAACGCCATTTGCCGTGGGCGTTAAAAAGAATTCCCTGCCGATTGTTTACGTGCCCGAAAACGTATCCGTGCAGTTTATCTCACCGGAGCCGATCCAGTACGTGGACATTTCCGCCAAGTCGGTTATCGGGGACCTGCCACTAAAAAATGTACTGCGCATCCGCTTAAGGGATTCGGTGAATTCGGCAGATGCGGTGATCACTATTGCCGGTGAAAAGTTTATTACCCAATATCATGTAATCAGGGCGGATTCGATCACCGCCAGGGATGCCCGAACGGAAATTGCGATTGACCCCGGCGACACCCGTCCGCTTGACATTTCGGGTATCGGGCTTTCGCAAAACCAGTTAAAGCAAATGGCACTCAACCTTTTTTTTAAACGGCCGGGGCGGGTCATTGAAAAGACGAAGGCCTTCGATTTGAAAGCAGAACTATACCATATTTATACAGGCGGGGATTATGTATTTATCGACCTGGGTTACCGGAACAAAACGAACCTGGCTTACAATATTGAAGACTTCCGTTTTCACATCGATGATAAAAAGATCACCAAGGCTACAAATGTACAGTCAGTGGAGCTCAAGCCCGAATTCATCTTATTTAACAACCCGCTTTTTCAAAAGACCTACCGCAACATCATCGTCCTGAAAAAAATAACCTTTCCCGGAAATAAAGTGCTGCATATCGAATTGAGCGAAAAGCAGATTTCCGGCCGGGTGATCACTTTGAATATCACTTACCAGGACGTGCTTGATGCGGATATAATTCCCATCTGATGAACCCATTAAAGCTACTGGAGCCGGACGAACGCGAACGCTATGATTATTTGCAGGAGGTCTTCGAGGAAGAATTTGAGCAAACCCACCTGGCTTTTCATATCAGCGGCATCCTCGTTTATGAGCTGCTGAATTTACTGGCTGCCTGCAAATTTTTATTTGATGAGTTCGGCTTTCCTGAAAGCGAGGACAGCCGGCTGTTGCGCTACGCTGTCACAGGCACCATTGCCGAATACCTGGAAGGAGAAGAAAATCATGGCTTTTAACAGTTCAAAAAAACTGGCTGGTAATATCGCCGCCCTGCGTATCGCTTTGTCGGAGCAAGATAGTTATAGCGACGAAGAAGTGGAAACACTAAAAGGATATGCCGGATTTGGCGGTTTAAAGGCCATTTTGTTCGGGGCCGGGCCTGTTGAAGAATGGGTGCAACAAAACGCTTCCACAAATGATCTGCGCCTGCATCCATTGGTGGTTCAATTGCATGAATTGTTACAGGAAAAATTGTCGCCTGCCGATTACAAGTCAGCGATAGATGCGATGAAAAGCAGCATCCAGACGGCATTTTATACGCCGGAGCTGGTGCCAGGCGCACTATACGCTTCCATGAAGGATGAGGGCATATTGCCGCAGCACCTTTATGAGCCGAGCAGCGGCGCGGGTATTTTTATCACTGAAGCAGTTAAGGCCTTCCCGGATTTGCAGGAGTTCAACGTGGTTGAAAAGGATGAACTAACTGGCAAGGTGCTGATGGCGCTGATGAAAAGTTTGCCGGTTGATAGCATTGTCCAGATTCGCGGCTTTGAGGAAACAGCCGCGGACGAAAAAGGCAAATATGATTTTATTACCAGCAATATTCCGTTTGGGAATTTTAAGGTATTCGATCCGGCCTACCAGGGCAGCGCGGTAACCAACAAGATCCATGACTATTTCTTTGCCAAAGGCCTCGATAAATTAGGTGACGGCGGCCTGCTTGCATTTTTGGTGACGGATGCTTTCTTAAATACGGCCTCCAATACCCTGGGGCGCAAGCATGTATTTACTTCGGCAGATTTTGTCAGCTTGTCGGTTTTGCCGGATAACCTGATGAAGGATACCGCCAACACGGAAGCGCCTAGTCATTTGCTCTTGGTTCAGAAGAACGACAACAAAGAAGCTTTTACCCCAACCGAATTACTACTGATCGATACCGTCGAACAGGAAAATAGCTTTGGTAAATTTTCCGTCAATGCTTATATCGACCGGCACCCTGAACTGCGATTGGCCGATAGTATAGGGGAAGGCAAAAACCAGTACGGCAAGCCAAGCCAGCGGATTTGGCAGAAAGGCCCGTTGGAGGACATCAGGCGGCAACTCATGGAACAAGTCGCGGAAGGTTTAGCTGCAAATTTTGATCTGGACCGCTGGAAAACCTTACAGCAGCGGTTGGCCGATGGGCAATCGAAAAGCAAAACTGAAAGTAAAACCGCCCCGAACGCACGGTTTTTAACTTTTTTGGATATGCCTGAAGTACAGTCCTCAGCAATTTCCGGTCAGGGACAATTAGGTCTCTTCGATGCCCCGACACTGAATAATGACCAGGCGCAGGGTTATTTATCTGACCTGGATAAGGCTTTTGTAGATCCGGCAACCGGCAGGCAGATCAGCACCATACGCACGACCGCCCGGCCAGACCATGACAGTATTGTTTTGATTACCGCACGGGCGAAACAAACAGGCCGCTACCTCTATAAATTGTTCAGTAATGTCCAGGAATTAAGCTTTTCCAATAAATGGGTCAGCGGCAATTCCCTGACCTATGAATTAAAGGCATTATCGGCCAGGCTGAAACAGTTCGGGCATGATTACCGCTACGAGGGCGACCGGAGCCTGGAAACTGTCTTTGAACTGCTGCCTGACAGGCCGGTGCCATTTACCGCTATCAAACCGTTTTACGAGCGCGACACATTAGTGATCCATGAAGGCAAAGCCGGTCTGACCGGCCTGATCGAGAACGGGCAGGCGGACTTCCAGCCTTTTGATAACCAAAACGACCTGTCCTTTTTCAGGCAATACATTGGTTTGCGCGACAGCTATATGGAACTGTATGCGAAGGAGGCAGAAACTTTGCAGGTACAGCCGCACCATCGGGTGCTGCTTAACCGGAACTATGAAAGCTTTACCGCCAAATACGGCAATTTGAATAAAGGGCTTAACCGTAACCGGATATTGCAGGATGCCGCACTGGGCTTTGTGTTACTCTCGTCATTGGAGCGCCGGGAAAACGAGGTCTGGACCAAAGCCGATATCTTTTTTGGCCCGGTATTCCCGCAGCAGGAAAACCTGCATACCGATGATCCCGCCGAGGCATTGGCGCGCTGCTTAAATGATAAGGGTATCGTTGACCTGGATTATATAAGCACCATGACCGGGCTGGATGAGTTCGCCATCATCCGCCAGTTGGACGGCAAAATTCTGATGAACCCCATAAACCGCACTTGGGAAACCAACGATAATTACCTGTCGGGGAATGTAGTCCAAAAATTAGCGGTGGCGGAAAGGGCAGCCGAGGCGCATCCCGATGATTTGCAGATTGCCCGTAGTTTGGCCACGATGAGGCGGGTACAGCCGGAAAAGATACCCTTTGAATTATTGGATTTTAACCTGGGCGAACGCTGGATGCCGGTGAGCTATTACCAGCAATTTGCCAGCGACCTGTTTGGCCTGGACACTCATATCGAATATTTTTCTTCTGCAGACAGTTTTAAGGTTACCTATAAAAACGGCAATGCCAAAACCGACGAGGAATTCGCCATCATGCCGAAGTCCGGCATCAAAATGAAGGGCGCGGCGCTTTTGGAACATGCGCTGGAAAACACCAGTCCTTATTTTAGCTATAAAATAGGTTCGGGTGATACAGCGGTCAGGCTGCCGGACAACGAGGCCATCCAGTTAGGACACCAGAAGATAGAATCGATCCGCAGCCGCTTTGAAGAATGGCTGCGCGAATTGCCGGGCAGCGAAAAGAACAAAATAGAAGCGCTGTACAATGAAACTTTCAACTGTTATGTGCTGCGTGAATATGACGGCAGCCATTTAACTTTTCCGGGGCTTGACCGAAAGGCACTGGGCATCGAAGATTTGTACAGTTCGCAGCGAAATGCCGCCTGGCGTATTATTCAGAACCGGGGAGCGCTGATTGATCATGAAGTGGGTTTGGGCAAGACCCTGACTATGATCGTTGCCGCGCAGGAAATGAAACGTTTAGGTATCGTCCAAAAGCCGATGATCCTGGCGCTCAAAGCCAATGTGGGGCAGATCAGCGATACCTACCGCAAGGCTTACCCACAAGCGAAAATTCTGGCACCCGGTGAAAACGATTTTACCCCGGTCAAAAGGCAAACGCTCTTTCACCAGATCAAGAATAATAATTGGGACTGTATCATTTTAACACATGACCAGTTCGGCAAGATCCCGCAGTCACCCGAAGTACAGCAGGAAATATTAGAAGCCGAGCTGGATAATATTCAGGCCGACCTTGATACCCTCAAATCCCTGGGCGGCGAAGTTTCGCGCTCGATCCTTAAAGGGTTGGAACTGCGCAAGAAGAATCTCGAAGCCAAATTAGAGGGTGTATTATATGCGCTTGAAAACAAAAAAGACACGGGCATCGACTTCCTGGAAATGAATATCGACCACCTCTTTGTGGACGAATCGCATAAGTTCAAGAACCTGACCTTTACCACCCGGCATAATCGGGTGGCCGGTTTGGGCAACCAGGATGGCAGCCAAAAGGCGTTGAACATGCTGTTTGCGGTAAGAACCTTACAACAAAAGTTTGATGCTGACCTTTGTGTTACTTTCCTATCAGGTACGCCGATCTCCAATAGCCTGACCGAAATGTATTTGATCTTCAAATACCTGCGACCGAATGAACTGGAACGGCAGAGCATCAGCAACTTTGATGCCTGGGCTGCGGTATTCGCCAAGAAAACTACCGACTTTGAATTTTCGGTCACTAACCAGATTACGGCTAAAGAACGTTTCCGTCATTTTATCAAAGTACCCGAATTGGCGCTTTTTTATAACGAGATCACCGATTATAAAACGGCGAAACATATAAACCTCGATAAGCCGGAGCTTTCTGAAACATTAGTAAACATTCACCCCACCCCCGACCAGCAGGACTTTATTAAAAAGCTGATGAAGTTTGCGGAAACGGGCGATGCGACCTTATTGGGCCGACCGCGCCTGACCGCTGAGGAAGATAATGCAAGGATGCTGATCGCCACCAATTACGCCAAGAAAATGTCTGCCGATATGCGGCTGATTGACCCGGAATATGAAGACCACCCTGATAACAAAGTGAATGTTTGTGCCCGCAAGGTTGCCGAGATCTATCACGAAAGCACACCTCATAAAGGAACACAACTGATTTTTAGCGATATCGGCACCCCTAAACCGGATGAGTTCAATATTTATGATGCGCTGAAGACCAAACTGGTCAATGATTTTAATATTCCCGCACACGAAATTTCATTTATCCATGACTGGCCGGACAAGAAACGGCCCGAGATGTTTAGAATGATGAACAACGGCGAGATCAGGATACAAATCGGCAGTACCGAGAAATTAGGTACGGGAACTAATGTGCAGGCAAGGGTATTGGCCATGCATCATTTCGACACCCCGTGGCGTCCGAGTGACCTGGAGCAGCGCGATGGAAGAGGCGCGCGGCAAGGGAACTGGCTGGCGAAAAAGTTCTACGATAATAAGGTACTGAACTTTATTTATGGCGTTGAGCAATCATTGGATGCCTATAAATTCAATCTGCTCAAAAACAAGCAGACCTTTATTTCACAGATGAAGAACTGCGAGCTGAATGTGCGCACACTCGATGAGGGCGCGCTTGATGAAAAGAGCGGCATGAACTTTTCCGAATACATCGCCATCCTTTCCGGCGACACCACCCTTTTGGAAAAGGCAAAGGTAGAAAAGAAAGTAGCGCAATTGGAGGGCTGGAAATCGGCCCATTTTCGCGAAGTGGCCCGTAACCGTTACAGCCTGGAAGCTGCCGTGAAAAGACTGGGCGAAATCAAAGGCACGATGGACAGCCTGTTCCAGGACGAAGCCCTGTACAATTCGCAGTTAAAGCATAACAAAGAGGGCAATAAGCTGAACCCTATACAATTGACCGATTTTCCATCAGCAGATGCCGAAGCTTTGGGCAATAAGATTATCGCGCTCTATCGTGGCTGGCAGCCCGGTAAAGGCGAACCCGAGGAAAAAAGTATAGGGACTTTATACGGGTTTAACCTTTATATCCGCCAGCAGCGCGAAGGTTATGAAGATCAGGGTTTATTCAAATACCGGATGCAAAATCACCTGTTCGCCGAAGGGCCTGGTGGCATCAAATACCAGAGCAATGGCGGGAACCCTAACATCGATAATCCCAAGCTGGCCGCGCGCTATTTCCTTAATGCCATTGATAAAGTCACCGGGTTACGGGAAAAATATGAAAAAGAACAAACCGAACTGCTTACAGAGGTTCCGACCTTAACGGAACTCAGTCAAAAGACCTTTGAAAAGGAACAGGAACTGGTTGAACTAAAGGTAGACCTGCGCAGGCTTGAACAGGAGATCGCAGCCAAGATCAGGGAAACGCAAATGAAAGTCGTGCCAGAAGAAGAACAGGCTGAAGAAATGACCGAAGAACAAGCACTAACTGAAACGCTTGATCATTCCGAAAACCTGCGAACCCTGCGCGCCGCTGCATTGGGCCAGGATGATTATCCCGCCCAGGGTATTTTATAAAACCATTTATTTTCTATGATCTTTTTTGAGCATTTGCGGTGCCCTCTGCACCGCTATACTTTTTCAGTTAAACCGGTAAGGCAATGGGTGGAAAAGCGCTGCGAGGGCCGGGTGCTCAATCTGTTTGCAGGCCCGACCTTGACCGATGTGGATGAGGTCAGGAATGACCTTGATCCGGTTATGCCTGCCGATTATCATCTCGATGCTTTAGAACTTTTGCGAAACTGGTCAGGCGAAATGTTTAATACGGTTTTACTTGACCCTCCCTATGCACTAAGGAAAAGCATGGAGTTGTACAAAGGCAATATTTGCAGCCCGTTCCGGCAACTGAAAGACGAAATACCCCGCTGCCTGTCGCCGGGCGGTATCGTAATCACCTTTGGCTACCACTCCATCGTGATGGGGGCGGGCAGGAAATTTTCACTGGAGCGCATTGCCTTGTTTAGTCACGGCGGCGCGATCCATGATACGGTTGCAAGTATCGAACGCTTTAACCTTTGAATTTTACTTTTTTCAATTTTTGTTATGGAAGAAACCCACGAGCAGCATAAGCTTCACGGTTTTATGCAATGCCTCATCTATGTGTCCATTGCGCTCGAAGCCGCCATCTTTGTTTATAAGCAAGCCCCGTTCTGGGGCTTTTTTTATGGGCCGATAGAAAAGCTGAGTCATGTCGTCATTTACAGTAATTTGCTGTACAGTAAGCTGGCTACACTCTTTTTGATCTGCCTGGTCAGCATTGGCACTTTAGCCAAGAAGAAACAGGAACTTGACCCGAAACTTCATATCCTTTACCCGCTGGCTTTAGGGCTGTTGCTGTTTTTTGGTGCGGCGTTTTTGTACGGGCAGGTTGGTGCCTTAGCATTCATATATACCAGTTGGTGGGATCTGGCCTATATGCTTTGTTCGCTGTTCGGGGCTATCCTGATCAGCGTATCGATGGATAACGTTTCCAAAATGATCCGGTCCGGTTTGGGCAAAGATATCTGGAATGTCGAAGGCGAAAGTTTTATGCAGCCTGTAAAAGCCATCGTCACACCTTACTCGGTGAATATCCCGATGTTGTTTTATTTCAAGGGCAAAGTCCGGAAAGGGTGGATTAACCTGGTAAATCCGTTCCGGGCTACAATTCTGATAGGTACCCCAGGTTCCGGTAAGTCCTTTGGTATCGTTAACCCCTTTATCAGGCAATTGATAGCCAAGGAATTTTGTTGCTGTGTCTATGATTATAAGTTTCCCGATTTAGGAAAAATAGCCTATTACCATTATCTATTGGCCAAACAGCGGGGAAAGTGCAAAGGCTATGATTTCCATGTCATTAACTTAAATGACGTCGAGCGCAGCCGCCGTACCAATCCCTGGAGGAGTGATTACCTGAAAACCTTAGCGGATGCTTCAGAAAGCGCGGAGGGATTGGTAGAAGCCATGAAAAAGGGCGACAAAAGCGGCGGCAGCGACCAGTTCTTTACCCAGTCTGCGGTTAACTTCTTAGCGGCCTGTGTTTATTTTTTTAGTAAACACGCCTGTGGTAAATATTCAAGCTTACCACATGTATTATCCTTTCTGAACCATTCATATGAGGATATTTTTAATACGTTGTTTTCGGAACCGGAACTGGTTTCATTGTTATCGCCTTTTAAAACCGCTTATGTCGCCAAAGCATTTCCACAATTAGAGGGGCAGATCGGTACGCTGAAAATATTTATATCCCGTTTGGCAACGAAAGAAACTTTTTGGGTTTTCTCCGGCGATGATTTTAACCTGAAGATTTCCGACAAGAATTCGCCAGGCATTGTCGTACTAGCCAATGATCCGAGTACACAAAACATCAATTCGGCCTGCTATTCGGTAGTGATGAACCGCCTGACCAAGCTGATCAATAGTAAGGGCAATTTGCCATCGGCGCTGATCATTGACGAAATTCCAACTTTATATATTTATAAGATTGACAACCTGCAAGCAGTTGCGCGGTCGAACAAGGTTGCAATTTTGATGGGTTTACAAGAATTACCGCAGTTTAACCAGCACTACGGTAAAGATACTGCTGCTACCATTACCGCAGTAGTGGGCAATGTGCTTGCCGGTTCCGTCCGGAATAAGGAGACCCTCGATTGGCTGGAACGGATATTTGGTAAAAACAAACAAATAGGCGAAAGCCTGTCCATTGACCGCAATAAAACATCCACTTCCTTACAGGAAAAGCTGGAGCCATTGATCCCTGCGGGTAAAATGGCCTCCTTGAATACGGGGGAAATGGTTGGCCTGATCGCGGCGGATGTGCAGGAAGTGTACACCGGCAAGTTTGAAACATCGGCCATTAACTGTAAAGTGAATTTGAACGCCGCTGAGCTTTCCGCCGAAGAAGCGGGATACCGAGATTTGCCCGTCTATTATGACTTCGGGGGGCGCAAGGACGAAATTCTGCGGGAGAACTTTATGCGCATCAACAGCGAGGTCGATGCCATAGTCGAAAGCTTCCGCAAACCGATCCCGCAAGTACAGGTGCTGCCCAAAGGCAGCATGAAGCCGATCACCCGGCCTAAATAATCCAGTAGATCATTCTTAAAACACTTTCCATGAACAAACACGACGAACTCTCCGGCACCTTAGTGCTGGTACACCCTGAATTACTGACCGACCCTGCCGAAAAAAAGAATCAGATTGGCATCATTGCCTCCGCAGAGATCGAAAACGATAACGTCATCGTCAGCTTTGGCAATGATGGGCAGGCATTGTTTTCGGCCGATGCATTGCTGGTTTTGAAAAAGCCCGCCAGTATTCATTTTGACACCATGCAGGACCATCTGAAAATGAATACAAAGAACTTTAAAGACCTGCTGAGGGTCGGTATGCTCGCCAATTCACATTTAACGAAGGATCACAGGCAGGCGATTGAAATCTCGCGCGATAACCCAGCGATGCTGGTCTATAGCATGGCTTCGCTGGAAGAAGAACTGGGATTGAAGCAGGACTATAGCGTAGGCCGATAAATAAAATGGACGATTTTGTTTCAACTAAAAGGTCGCTCGAAAATGACAAGCTGCGGGGAGTTGTGGTATTTGTACACCCTGAACTGCAATGTGATCCTTTGGGCAAGCGCAACCAGGTCGGCGTGATCTGCGAAGCCGACATCGCCCTTGATAATATTTATGTTGACTTCCGGGATAAGGTCGGGCTTTTTTCCGCCGATGCCCTGTTTACTTTTCTGCGTTCGGATCAAATACAGGATAACCTCGTGAACCTGTTACAGGACAAGACGTCCTTGGAGTTCAAGGTATTGCGGAGTGTGGAGCTGCTGGTTCGCTATGGCGATGTGACTGAAAAAATCAAAGCCATGCAGACGGCCCGTGACTTCCCGGCTATTCAACCTATGTGCGTCGAAGTCTTAAAAGATAAAATTTCGCGCGACATTTCTAACCAATACGAACGGTGATTAAATTATTTTACTGCTGCTTGCTGGCTTTGCCCCTGCGGCACATGGTATTAACATCAGGCTATGGTTGCAGGGTTCATCCCGTCACCGGGCGGTTCTGTTTTCATTCTGGCGTTGATCTCCAGGCCAGGCATGATACCGTTTTTGCGGTGATGCCGGGCCGCGTTGCCTTTGTCGGCTATGACCCGGTGACGGGTGTGCATATCCGCCTGACAAGCGATGACTTTAGTTTGCTGTACGGCCATTTATCGCAGGTTTTTGTCTTAGCGGGGGATTCCGTTAATTCCTGTACCCCATTGGGCATTACGGGTTCATCCGGCCGCGTGACCGGCGAGCATTTACACTTCAGCGTCAGCTACAGACAGGTTCCTGTCAACCCGCTGCATTTTCTGCGGGGCTTAATGAATAATCAATTAACAAATTAAATAAGGAAAAACCATGAGTGCACCTTTTAAACCCCTGTCCGAACAGATCACAGGAAAAATGATCGCGGACCTGAAAGCCGGAACTTCTATCTTTCAACGGCCAAACAACAATTCAAACTCGGCATTGCCGTTCAACATCGAAAGCGGCCACCGTTATGCCGGTCCGTCGGCGCTGATCCTTTTAATGCAGAAGCGGGACGACCCGCGCTGGGGCACCTCCAATCAGGCCAACCGTAACCATACGGCGGTGGTCAAAGGCGCGACCGGCTCACTAATCCAGTTTATGTCCAATTATGAATACCAAAAAATGGTGGACGGTGACGGCCAGCCTGTTTTAAAAGAGAACGGCAGGCAGCGCACTGAACGGATCAGGCTGGAGGAACCCAAACAGGTCGATGCCTGGCTCTTCAACGGCGAGCAGATGCGCAATATTGAAAAATGGGAAAAAGAACCTAACATCCTTTCACCCGCTGAACGTGCCCAGGTGATCCTGGATAATAGCAAGGTGGTGATCGAAAATGGCGGTGAGGATATGTTTTATGACCGCCAGCTGGATGCGATCATTATCCCTGAAATGGAGCAGTTTGCCAGCCCGGAACAATATTATGCCGAAGCGCTGCACCAGTTGGCGCACCGCACCAATGCGGTGGAAGCACTGGACCGTCCGCAGGCCGGTAATGATCCGGGCGGCATGATCAGTGAGGAACTGCGCACTAATTTAGCTTCTCTGTTTTTGAGCAAGGAACTGAATTTACCGTATAGCCTGAATGACCATGTTGGCTATGTGCAAAGCTGGTCGGTGATGATGAAAGAAGACCCTGCCGAATTGTTTAAAGCCGCTTCCGATGCGCAAAAGATCGTGGATAAAATTTTAGGATTTGAGCAGCAGATCGAGGAAAAACAGGAAGTCGAACAAACACAGCAGTCAGAAACGGAGGCTGGAAGAGTAGCGGAAACTCAAATAGATACACCGAAGATCGATCTCACCAAACTCACCGAAGGCGAGGTCATCCCCCATAACGGCACCGAGTTTAAAGTGGTTAAGGCCCAGAAGAACAACGTTTACCAGATGCAGGATTTAGGAAGTGAGCGCAAGTTCAAAATGAGTTCGAAAGATGTACTGTTTAACGAGTTGCTGGATGCCCGGAATAACTCACAGGAAGTGTCTTCCAGCCGGGGTATTTCCACTGACGAATCTGCTTATTATGAAACCGAGGCTGTTGAACAATCCCTGGATGATCAATACCAGATAGAACGCTAATACGCTATGATAAAACAACAATTCAAAAGGGAGGAACTCCCGATGGAGGAACTTCAAAAATTAGGGCTGGCCGATTGGAATGTCCTGCACATCGATGATGACGACCTGGCAGCTTTGCTGAATGGTCGCCGGACGGATATGCTGCGTCTGGAAAATCTGGAACAGCAGGGTTTGCATATCCCGGCATTGGATGCGAAGCTATCGCTGCGCCGCAATGAAAGTGGTGGTGTGGATCTCTTGGCGCACCCGATTTATAAATTCGCCGAAAGGCCGGAATACCTGACGGATACCGAAATTGAAAGCCTGGAAAAAGGCGAAGCCGTGAATGTGGTAAAAACAATAAGTGACGGTGAAGGCGATAAACGCGAAGTGCTGGTCGAATTTGATAAGGATACCAATGAGTTTATTACTGTCGATACCGGGAAGATATTTCCACCGGATGAAATCAATGGCATCCCGCTGACACAGCAGCAAAAGAAAAACTACCGCAGAGGAAAAGAAGTCGAGACCGAAGACGGTACGACTATCCAGTATTCTGCCAAAGACAAACAGGCTATACGTGCCGATCGTTTGGCTTTGATCGCTTCCGTGCTGATCGATGGCGGTGTTTCTTATATATTGTTCAAAGGGTTAAATGCCTTGTTTAACAAGAAGCAGGAGGCAGCACCGGGCAAGAACTTTCATAAGGCTTTGGAAAAACTCAAAGAAGCGGAAGCAAGACAGGCTGGGCCAACTGCACACCCAGAACAAGGTGAGGACGAGGAACAGGCAGAAACGATCAGCCGCTGATGCACCCTTATTTTACCCGTTTAGGTATCAGGCCGGAAGTGCAACGGTTCTTCCGGCCATTTTATGATTCGGACGCTTTGGGTAACCTGGTCTTTCCTTATAGTGACGGAATGGAACACTATGGTTTTGCTTTTCATCGGATACCAGTAACGGATGGGTTTTGGCTGGCGGGAAATTTGCAATTTTCGCAAGTCCGGCTTGTCATCCTGTCCGCTTCGGCACTCGACGCCGTTTCCTGGCTGAACAAAAAGGCGGCTGCCTTTCCGCAAACCGAAAATTTGCTGTTCGTGAGTTTGGGGGCAGGTGTGAGTGAGGCAGTTTTGTTGTGGATCAGGGCGCATTTGGAAGGTAAAGCCTTCCGGCTGTTGTTTGGGCTGGATGTGCTGGGCGGTATAGCTGATGTGAAGCTGGCGGCTGCCATAAAGGGCTGGCCTTTGTCGGTTTATTTGGGCGAAGGTGAACAGGTAGTTGTTAGTTTCCGGCAACATTATTTTTCTTTCAGCCAGGAACAATTCAGCCTGGCGGCTTTTGAGAAGGCGGCGGGAGTCCGGTTTGGCGTGGCCACCGACAAACCCAAAGTGTATAATTCTTTTTTTGACGAGCTGAAGGCGGAAGCCGGGCTTTTGATCTGATTTAATCTTTATTTTATGGAATCAATAATAATTGATGAGCCGCAGGTGATCACGATCCGGCCTGCTGCGGTGTTTGCCTTTGTCCATGTCATGGCCTTTATGTTGTGCAGCCTGGGCTTTTTGTTGCTGGCCTGGCGTTACTGGCCGGGGCTGGTGTGGATCAGTTTATTGTCGGCCGCATTCGGGCTATACCGCTTTTGGTTTATCCGCCATATTTGTTATACCATCACGCCGGAGATTATCCGCATCAGGCGGGGGATCTTTTTTAAGCGCACCGACCAGGTTGAGTTATATCGTGTGAAAGATTACATTTTAACGCAGCCGTTTTTATTGCAGGTCTGCGGGCTGATGAACCTGACGCTGAAAAGTACCGACCCGGAAACCCCCATTGTTTGGTTGCGTGGAATTCCAGCCTCCGACCTCGTAGATACCCTGCGCGGATATGTGCAACAGGCCCGGCTGAATAATAAAATTTACGAGATCAATTAAACTTTTTTGTTAAAACCCTTTCTAATAACTAATTAAATTAGTATCTTTAAATATAAAACATGAGGGTACTTTTGCCAATTTGCCCGAGGTTGCTTAGCAAGGAAATCCGATCATTTACTATAATGAAAACGTTTGTTTATTTGGTATTTACCTGTTTTATTTCTACCGGTGCGTTTATGGGTGCCCTGTATTCCAAAACACCCTTCCTGCTGTATGCCGTTGGCTTTGGGGTTTGGGCGCTTTTCCTTTGGGGCGTTTATCGCCGCATGAAAAAAAATGATGAGCGCCGTGATATGGAGCGTCAGTTTCAGAACTACATGCGCTACCAGCTGCGCAAGCCCGGACGCTGAGAAGATAATTAACAGACCCGCTGCCCCCAGCGGGTTTTTTGTTTTCCCAAATTTCAGGATATATGCCTAACTGGTGTTCTAACAGCGTGGTGTTTTCCGCAGCAGAGGACAAGCTGGAGATGATTCGCCAATTATTTGCGGAGAAATAGCTCAAAAAAGCAGCGACGACATTTACCAGCGGCTGCACTGATCACTCATTAAAGGAATTTTTGCTTATTTTTGTACCATTATATGCTTGCATCCTTGCGGGCATTGATAAGGTTTAGGTTGAAAGCCCCGGGCAGCAAGTGCATCGGGGTTTTCTATTTTAATACCGTTCCCTGTGAAATACATCCGGTTGCGAAATCACCACATCTGTTTTCTTAAATGCTCGCCTATAACCTGCAGATCCTGCGCAGTATAATAAGGAGTGCCAATCGGCTGATAGGTGCCATTTTTTTGCCTGGAGATATAACCCTTGAAGCAGCCGCCTACGGTGATCATAAAACAGGGACCGGCTTCACCCGGCATCGCCTTTTTGTCAAATTGCAGTTCTAATTCCTGGCCTTCTATCGGGCATTTTATATTGATTCTATCCATTTTATATCAGGTTAAGAAATGACGGGATTGGGCAAAATCGGCAGTTTGGCAAATTTGAGTACCTCCAGGCTGGCAAATCCGAATTCAGCAACCACTTTACCGAGTATTAAATAACATCCTTTTCCACGAAAAGGGTAAACGGGTGTCCTGTTTGGAAAATGTACGGTATCAAAGGTGTTCCCCTCAACATCCAAAAAATTGCCGAACCACATTTTCTGATTGTTTTTGGTATGTACGGTTTTCTCACAGATATACTGTCCGACCATTCTTACGAGCTGACCCACATGATTGATCAGATCATTGGCACCGACTTCGCCACGATATTCGGTCTGCAACAAATCAAACATGGTCATACTTAAGGGAAAACCGAGCAGTTCCAGTTCATGGTAAGCATTTTCCAGTTGGGTATTGACCAGTACAGGTAAGGAATAGTTTTTTGCCTCCAGGCAAAACAGTTCCGCATTATTGTTGGGTTTTGCTTTAGCGCCCAGTAAAAGATGTATCGCCCACAATAATTCCTTTTTGCTTTTCCCGGTAAACCGGAGCGCACCTACGCGAATAAGGGTAATCGCATGTTCCAGACCGATCCCTGTTCTTTTTACAAAATCCTCCAGGCTCTGATAGAGTCCATTCCTCCGGCGTTCTTCAGGTATCAATTCGATGAAGGTCTCATTCAAACCGTGAATACCTACAAAGCCGAGGTAAACGTCCACCCCAATTATATTGACAATGCCGTCGCTGTTATTTACACATGGCAGATGTACGATCCCTCCCGACCGCTGCAACTCCTGTACGTATAGTGCCCGGTCATAAAATCCCCCATAATTATTTAATACCGCCACCATGAACTCCCTTGGAAAGTAAGTTTTCAGGTACAGACTTTGATAGCTTTCCACCGCGAAGCTGGCAGAATGTGCTTTGGAAAAGCTGTAACCGGCAAAAGAGGATACCTGTCGCCATACCTCTTTCACTACGTCTTCCGGCCGCCCTAGCGCCATCGCTTCCTGGTGAAACCTTTCCACCAGTCGGTCAAATTCTTTTTTTGACCGGTACTTGCCGCTCATTCCACGTCTTAAAATATCGGCATCCGTCCCATCCATCCCTGCAAAATGAATACAAACTTTGATCACATCTTCCTGGTAAACCATCACGCCATAGGTTTCCTTTAATATTTCTTCCATGACGGGATGCAGGTATTGCACGCTATCGGGGGCATGATGATATTTGATATAGGTGCCCATCATGCCCGAACTGGCCACACCCGGCCGGATAATAGAGCTGGCTGCGACCAGCACCAGGTAATTATCGCAACCCAGTTTCCGGTTTAGCTGGATCATGGCCGGAGACTCGATGTAAAAGCAGCCCTTGGTATTCCCGATCTTTAAATTGGCATTTACTACCGGGTCTTTCATAAAGTTCTTGACCTGGTGAATATCGATCTTGCGCTGCTGATTTTCTGCTACCAGCTGAACGGCCATTTTGATATGTCCAATACCTCGCTGGCTGAGGATGTCATATTTATCAAAGCCTATCTTTTCAGCTTCGTACATATCCCATTGTACCGTCGCCATGCCTTTGGGCGGCAGGTCAAGCGCGGTGTAGTAAGTAATCGGCTCTTCAGTGATCAGCACGCCACCCGCGTGAATGGAACGCTGGTTGGGCATATTGGCCATTCGCTCATAGATAGCGGTTATCTTTCTGAAGGCCTCGTTATCCCGGTTAAAGGCTATCCGCGTAGTGTCCGTAAAGCCGTCGATCTCAGACTTCGGTAAACCCATGACCTTACCGATCTCCCGGATAATACTGCGGTCTTTAAAGGTTGACATCGTACCAAGCAAGGCGGTATGCTGACTGCCATAGCGCTTAAAAATATAATCCTGCACGTCTTCCCGCTCGTCCCATGAGTAATCAATATCAAAGTCAGGCGGAGAAGTGCGCTGCGCGTTCAGGAACCTTTCAAAGTACAGGTCCAGTTCAATAGGATCAACATCGGTTATTTTAAGACAATAGGCTACTATGCTATTGGCCCCGGAACCGCGGCCGACATGGTAATAACCCTGCGAACTGGAATAGCGGATAATATCCCAGGTAATCAGGAAATAGGCGCAAAAATCAAGTTCGTAAATGACCTTTAGTTCATGCTTGACCCTTTTCAATGCTTCTTTGTTGGATTTGCCATACCGGTATTCCATACCGCTAAGTGCCAGTTTCTCCAAAAGCTCCCGGTCATTTTTCTTGTTACCGGTGAACGTTTTGCGGTTTAGGTTTACCCTCCCTTTCGGATAATCCATCTCACAGCGGCTCATCAGGTTGCGGGTGTTGTCCAGTATAAAGGCATACCTCGAAAATTTCGCTTCCAGTTGACCGGGTGCCAGAAACATATCGGTCGGCGCACATTTGTCTTCGGCGGTGACTTCTGTAAGCACTACATTCAGATCGATGCCCCGCAGGTATTCATGTAACCGGTATTCAATTTTATCCGCGACAAAGACAGGCTGCAAAGCCAGCAGTTTCTCCCTGATGCCAATGAGATCTTTGTTGAATAAACTATTGAGCTGATTATAACGGATACCCAGGTATTCATTTTCCTTCAGCGGCTCCTGATGACCATATGGATAAACAATAAAGGCATTTACAAATGCCGGCGCAAGATCAGGTAAGGGCTTTTGTTCCAGGTTATGCTCCGTCAGGAAATCATTCAATTCCTTCATGCCCTCCTTATTCCGGGCGATGCCAAAATAAAGCAGCCGTTTATCCCGCCTGAATTCCATGCCTGCAATGGGCTTGATTCCTTTTTCTTCACATTCCCGCATAAATTCCATAATGCCGGTCGAATTGTTGATATCCGTAAGCACCATTTGGGTCACGCCCCGCGCAATAGCTTCTTCCACCAATGCCGGGATCGACATGATGCCATAACGGAGGCTATATTGGGAGTGGACGTTGAGATACATAGCTACTTAAAGATTGATATTAATACCGGAAGCGAGTTTGATGGAATCAGGGCCGAAACGTCGGCGTATCTTATCCATCGCCTGGCAAAGACTATATTGTTCTTCAGATTCAGCATACAGGTCGATCTGTTCGAAACCATTCACGAGATTAGACAAACGAACGCCCACCAGCCTGATCAGTAACCTTTTCTGGTAAGCCGCCTTAAAAAGCTCTTTCACTTTTTTGATCAGCGGCCCGTCTAAGGCGGTGTAGGGAATCGTTGCCTGTTTGGTAACATCCTCGCGGGTGGAATAACGAACCGTCACGGTCACACAAGCGGTTTGTTTCTTTTTCTGACGCAGTTCAAAAGCCAGTTCCATCACCATCGAGGTCAGCAGGTCGTTGATGGCTGCAAGGTCGATACTGTCGTTTTTGAAGGTGGTTTGTGTCCCGATGGATTTTTGCTCCTGGTAGGGTATGATTGGCGAATCATCAATGCCCTTAGCTTTTTGTAAAAGCCAGATGCCGTTTTTGCCCAGGATACTGGTCATGTATTCCGGATGAACCTGTGAAAGTTCATAGATCCGCTTAATACCCATGTCGCTGAGCTTGACAAACGTTTTGTCCCCTAAGCCTGGAATTTTGCGGATGGATAAGGGGTTCAGAAAGGGGCGCACCACTGCCTTTTCGATATTCAGTTCGCCGTTTGGCTTGCATTCATTGGTTGCCATTTTGGAAACGGTTTTATTGACCGAAAGCCCGAAAGAAATTGGCAGTGCGGTTTCCTTCATCACCTTTGCCCGTAATTCTTTGGCGTAACGCAGCGTACCGAAATGCCTGTCCATGCCGGTCATATCGATATAGTGTTCGTCTATGCTGGCTTTTTCAATGAGCGGCACATTCTCTTTAAGGATTTCCGTGATCTCGTGGGAGGCTTTGGAATATTCATCCATGTTGCCTTTGATCCAGATGCCGTGCGGGCAAAGCATTCGCGCCATACGGGCGGGCATGGCAGAGTGGATACCAAATTTACGTGCTTCATAACTGCACGAAGCCACCACACCACGATCCGACAGGCTCCCGATGATCACCGGTTTGCCTGTCAGTTCTGGGTTTTTACGGACTTCAACGGATACGAAAAATGCATCCTGGTCCATGTGGATGATCTGGCGGTCTGTGCTCATTTATGCCTGGGATTTTAGTATTAAAACTTCAGTGTTTAATCATTATATAACTTTGCTTTTATTCGTTCCAAAAACGGATAACAAAACTAATACTAAAAATATTAGCATTTTGTTTATATTTGAAAATAATTTTAGAATTGGGCTAAATGGCTGATAGCTTGTTTTATAATCCATTTCTTCGCATTAAGGAAGACTCCTTGAAGAAACTCATGGGTGCAGGTAATCCTTATGTGGTCATCCAACGCTTTCAATGGCCGGGCCAGCCGCTGCAAAAAACTTTTTTACTGTCGGCATATGCAGATGAGCAGGAAGCGCAGTACCATGAACAGGAATTAAGGCCGAATGAAGGTAAAGCACAAAACCTGCGGGACCCGAATCAGTACCAAACGGTTGTTAAGCTCTTAAAAAACGAATCCGGCGTTACGATGTTCTTCAATAAAACAATAGATGTCCGTCATGAAAAACGACTGCAGAAAGCCTATGTGAAAAATGTTTCTGCGTATATTCACTATATCCGCATGAAAAAAGAAGATCACTATGATGTGCGTATATTTGTGGTTTACGGCCGACTTAAAGCAGAAATCACCTCCGGTGACCAAAGCCATACGGCCCTTTTTTATGATATGATCAAATAGCTTATGTGCAGAGATATCAGCTTTCATTCAGAAATACAAATCGTCACCCAGGATTTTAAAGGCATTCAACTGGCCCCCAGTTTGGCGCATTACCCCAATGAAATGTTGCATGTAACCTGCGAGGTATTGCCTACGCATCCTATCGTTGTTAATAGGAAGGCTTTGGTGTTAGCGAATATGAGTTGGGGCGTGGTACCAACCTTTATTGACGACCCTAACGAAAGGCAAAAGCAGCGACTCAACTACGTTAACGCCCGGTCAGAAAGAATTATCGGTGATAAAAAATCTTACTGGTATAGGATTCGTAATAACCGTTGCCTGATTCCGGTTACTGGCATCTATGAACACCGGGAAGTTAAGGGCTTTAAAAACAAGATCCCTTATCATATCAGCCTCGAAGGCCGCAAGCAATTTTACGTTCCCGCACTTTACCAGGTTAGCCAGGAAGTAGATCAGCATAGCGGTGAGTTCTACAATCTCGCATCTTTCACGATGATCACCCGGCATGCCAACGATAAAATGCAGTGGATACATAATGCCGGCGACAATAAACACCGTATGCCATTGTTCCTAACACCTGAAATGGAACATGCCTGGGTACTGGATGACCTGGGTGACGACGACATGGATGAGTTCTTTCATTTTGAAATGCCATCCGATGCTATCGCACATCATCCCGTATACTCCATACGCAGCCGTAAACCAAAACCGGAAGGTATAATACCGGACGCTTATTATGACTGGGGTAAGAAGTTGCCAGTTTATGGGCAGGAAGAACCACCGGCGGACCAGGCCAGCCTCTTTTAGATAATGGAAATTATGGTAGACCAGGATTGGTTGCTGTGACGGGTTTTGGTTGTAATGCCAGGTTAACGCCATATATCATTAGGTAAGTGGGAAACGGTCGGACTTATTCAACCCGTAACGAATCTTTTGCTCCACTTTTGTTGCTCTTCGGATTTTGACGGGCTCTATAAATCAAATCGCCAATTTGCTAAATAAAATCCTTTATCATTAGCTTTAGCACATGATTGAAAATACCATCGGTCTCATGCCCGTTAGCGAATTACTTGGAAGATGTTTTTTTGTACCGGCGTACCAACGCGGTTATCGCTGGACAGAAAGACAAGTAACCGATTTGCTCGAAGATATATACACCTTTGCCAAAAAGACGGAAAAGACTCCGGGGGAATTTTACTGTCTCCAGCCAGTCGTCGTAAAATTCGATGAAGAAAAGAATTACTATGAGGTAATCGATGGCCAGCAAAGGCTGACAACGATCCGGATACTGCTGGTCTATCTGCAAAAGGAACACCACCACGGGCAGCCGCTTGAAAAATATTACGGCAAAAAGTTGTTTAAATTAGTCTACGAAACGCGTCCAGATTTAACACTTTTTCTGGATAACATCATTGCCGACGAAACTAACATTGAATTCTACCACGTCTATAAATCCTATGACTATATAAGTAATTGGTTCGCTGAAAAAGTCCAGTTAGGCGAAATGTTTTATGAACTGTGCGACACTATTATTAAAACGCTGGTCTACAATCAGAAACATAACAAGCAGGAAGGCGTCGTTCAGGTGATCTGGTATGAAATGCATCCCGGAAGCACCAATGCTATTGATACATTCATCCGCATTAATCTTGGCAAGATTCCGCTGACCAACGCGGAGCTGATTAAAGCACTTTTCCTGCAAGAGCGTAATTTTGGTTCAAGTGAGGCTGCCAGGCTTATGCAACTGGAGATTGCTCAGGAATGGGACAACATCGAAAACCAGTTACAGGATGAAAACTTCTGGTGGTTTCTGAACAGATCCGGTAACAGCGCTTCGTCTCATATCGAATTCATTTTTGATATTATGCAAACCGACATCGTTGGCGAAAATAAAGAACTGGATAAAGAGATCGGCAATGATAAAGACCGCACCTTCCGCTTTTTCAGTAAACTTTTTGGTAACGAGCCGGATTATGAGGTGATCAAGGCGAACTGGGATCGCGTGAAGGAATACTTCGCTACCTTTAAAAAATGGTTCGATAATCCTAAATGGTACCATTACATTGGCTTTTTGATCTATACCGGTAAAACTGTTGAGGAAATTCTTAAACTACTGAACCAAAAAAACATTCTCACCAAAGAAGATGCAGACAGAGAATTAATCGACACGATCAAAAAAGAGTTCGAACACCTCGATTGGGAAAAAGTTGACGACGAATACCATCTGAAAGTAACCTATAAAGAAGGCAGCGAACTTCTAAAGCGCTTTTTTCTTTTGTTTAACCTTGAATATATCGTCCGCAAAGCCGGGCAGGAAAATCTTGTTTACCGTTTTCCCTTCAAAGCTTTTAAAACACTAAAAAAGAAACGCGAGGAAAATAACTGGGACATCGAACACATCAACGCTGCTACGGATAACCAGCTGGAAAAATGGGAAGATCAAAAGACCTGGTTACTGAATGCCATTGAAGATGTAAAGGAGATGCCGGAACCCCTGCAAACTACGATCCGTCACTTTCTTAGTGTGGCTAATGGGGAAGGTTTTGAGTCACTCCATGAACAGGTATTGTTAGTTTCCGGGGAAACGAATATGGAAGAAAAATTAAAACACAGTCTCGGTAACCTCACCCTGCTGGACGCAGGAACTAACCGCGGATACGGCAACGCGCTTTTCACCTCAAAGCGGCGCATAATTATTGAAAAAGATAAAGCGGGCACCTTTGTGCCGATCTGTACAAAGCATGTTTTTTTGAAATACTTCGATGGCAACCCCAAAGCCACCTGGACAGAGGATGACGTAAAAGCTTACCGCAATGCCCTGGAAGATACTATGTCTGTTTTTCTAAACCCCAAACCTCATGAAAACGCATAACCTGCTCGACCTGTTAGGCGGCACAATTATAATAACCACACCGGATGGTGACCATCCGCGAAAGATAGATGGCATTACGATCCCAATTATACAGCGCGATTACGCCCAGGGACGTCCGGATGAGGACCTGATCAGAGGACGATTCCTTACCGCATTATTTGCTGCTCTTGAACAGGGTAATGGGTTGGAGCTTGATTTTATTTATGGGTCAGTCAAAAAAGGAACAGGTGAAACAGAAATGTTCCTTCCATTGGACGGGCAGCAGCGCCTGACCACACTCTTCCTGCTTTATTGGGTCGTCTCCAACAATGAACTCGGCACACATGAACGCCAGCTTTTCTGCGCACAGCTGGCCAGATTCAGTTACGCCACCCGCTCCACAGCGAGAGATTTCTGCCAGAAACTTGCTCACCTGACTTTTACGAGCGATGCGGCAGGACAGATCAGGAAAGCTTACTGGTTCCACAATGGTTATGCGCAGGATCCTACTGTGAAAGCCATGCTGCGCACAATTGCTGACATTGAGGCGCGATATGCGAACTGCGGGTCACCTCTTTTCGCAAGTTTGGCCAGACTGTGCTTTTATATTCTGCCGCTCGATGGGTTCAGACTCACCGATGAGCTCTATATCAAAATGAACGCGCGCGGTAAGCAGCTGACGGGTTTCGAAAACTTTAAGGCAGATCTCATCGGCTGGATGAAGTCTGACGAAAACCCCGACGCAACGAAACTTGCACGGCAGGTTTCCTATGGCAAAACGATGATGCCGCATTACCTTACAATCGCCTCCAAGATTGACAACATCTGGACCGACATTTTCTGGCCGGTTGCAAGGGCGCAGCCAAAAGAAGAAGATAAGATCGTCGACCCCTATTACTTTCGTTTTATCAACCGTTACGTACTCAACGAATTTATAGTCCGTTACGACCGCAGTGCGGCACAAATTGAAGCTTCAGAGACCTTTACCCAGCTATATGGCGATAAAGGCAGCGACGCTTCGCCGCGTTACCGGGAGTTCACCTATTACCGGCCCGTCTTTTCCGGAGATTTTGCCGGTCGTTTCGAGCGGGCTATGGACCAGCTGGCAATTCACCAGGAAAGCATCCGTGCAGCGCTGAATACATCCCTGAACAGTACACCCAATTGGTTTATTTATGATGAAAGCATCAGCCAGGTGCAGCGAATCCTGTTAGCGGCGGTTACCGGATATCTGGAAGAACACACTTATGACATTCAAAAATTCAAAGAATGGATGCGGGTGGTCTGGAATATCATAATCGACCCCGACATCAGGAGCATAGGCGCCATGGTCGCTGTTATGAAAACAGTAACTTCCCTCGCAGCGGGCAGCGGGGATATTCATGCTTACTTTAAGACACCGGAGTTTACAGCGCTGGCAGAAAGAAGCGGTAATATCCAAAAGGAACAACTGGCAGAGGAGAAACTGAAAGCCGGATTATTCGAAAACGAAGGGTGGGAACAAATTATCAAAACAGCTGAAGCCCATCCGCTTTTCCAGGGCAATATTGGCTTCCTGTTGCTCAGCAAACCAACACTGGCCGAATTCGAACACAGATTTACCAGCTCGGTTCTGCTGTTTAGTCATTACGGCGCAAACAAGGCCTTCAGGCAGGATCGTGGGCTATATCGTTACCTTATAAGCGCGTTGCCGGACTGGTCAGCGTTGTATGCGTTTACCTACGCTGATGACTTCCAGAACTGGCAGCTAATTCTTCGCAGAAATCAAATTGCCAAAACAGTCATCAATCAACTTTGCGCCTGCGAAAGTAAAGCAGCAATGCAGCAGGTAATCAACGCCGGTATTAACCGGTCATCAGCGATATCCGGCTGGGATAACGGGAACGCAAAATTAAGGCTCATCCATACGAACCTATACTTTGACGAGCGTTTTGTCGACTGGACGCAAAAGGAGAATAAGCTTACTAAAGTAAAGGAACTTTATGGTCATCGTTATTTGATCAGGCCGAGCGCCTGGTTTGATAAGGTCATGATCGACAATCGCAGAAACGAGGTCATCAACCTCTTGTGCCAGCAACCCGGGGCAAGAACCGAAAATCGCTGTGGTTCTACACAGTTCTTCTGGGGCGAAGAAATCAATGTGTACATTACACGAAACGGTCATCAATACCTGCTGGAATTCACCCGAGACATAAGGCTCCATATCAAGATCGCCGCCGAGGCAGACGGCCTGACCAAGTGGACGCCTTATAAGGGCTTTGACGAATTGAGGCTGGGAAGCACCGAAGAAGCAGCAGCAACAACTTTAGAAATTGTTAATAGTCTGGAATGATATTTATCGGCCCCGGCGAACAAGTCACTTACATTTTTTGGTATCATGTTAACTGATGGAAACAGCTGATTGTTTTTGCAAAAGTTCAGGTGGCAGTATCGTCAATTGCAGCAACTGAGTGAAAAGCTTATCTTTATCTTCGCTGAAACATGGTTATGAACGACAATAAATCTCCGGAAGCTGAAATCCTTAAAGCCGCTGAAACTAATAATGATATTGTTGGCCCCGCGAAAGCCGGGGATAAAACCGAACAGGATGACGTTATTACAAATACGCCTGAACCACCGAAAAATAAAAAGGAAGTTCCCAATGATGAAGGCAGTTCGCCATGGAATATCGCTAAAGCGGAAAAGGATGTACTTGCCTCATTTGCCAATGACTCGGAAACTGATCTTTTGAAAGTATTAAAAGATAACAGCTTTCTCTTTTATGATCTCTACGATAGAAAGTATGGGATACAGCCAGTCTTCAGGGAATTAAACTTTGGAGCCGAATTCCGTTGTGATTTTGCATGGTTAAATGATAAGTCTTCCGGCCCGGAATGGGTGCTTGTCGAACTGGAAAAACCCAAAATGCCCTTATTTAATGCAGATGGTAAGCCAACTGCCAAATTGCAGGGAGCATTGGAGCAGGTTAAAACCTGGGATCAGTATTTTGAGGAAAATAAAGGAGAGGCAAAACGCATTTTCGGTGCGGTGGCAGAATTCAGGTTTATTCTGGTTGCAGGTTCCGGTGAACATTGGGGAACTGAACACGCACAAAAATGGCGTATTTACAACCATAAGAGGTTTCACATCGAGATCAGGTCAATGGACACTTTTTTAAGAGCAATCAAGATTGCAAAAGAGCATCCTGCGGAACTCTGGAGTTTTAAGGAAAAGCCCGTCACTTTGCCCCATACCAGGTTGGAGAGTTACTGGCGCGAATTCGACTACATGGACAGATGGCGGCAGGTTATTGATTAATATGATTGAGTAATTATATAGTCATTGTAAACGGTTACTAAACTATTAGTCAACTTATGCCCTGGATACCTGAACCATTGATGGCTGAAATATGTCAGATATTTACTGACGCAGACCATCGTACCCGGAATGATTTTATCGTAAATGAAGTTGTTAACGAACGTGATTACCTTAGTCGCTTTCTGACCCTTGCAGCTTATCCCCGTATTAGCGGCGGCAATAAATATAAAGGCATTTCCTCCTGATTTCAAAATAGCCGTTACCGGGATTTTTGGCTTTGGTTAATGACTCTTAATCAGCATACCGATTATGATGCCAAGGATTACAGCGATGATAACCGCTGTCCAGTTAACCGGGGATTTGTTCTCGAGCTTAGATAGCTGGGCTTTATAATTGTTAACCTGGTCATTAAATATCGCCTGCTTTTCATTTTGCAGCTTTTGGCTTTCGCCCAGTTGCTGGTTGTAGGTATTAGTCAGCAAACTGATCTGGCTGTTTAATCCGTTAATTTTTTCATTATACACCTTTTCGAGGTCTTCGTTGTTTTTCCTTTTAAGTTCTTCAACTGCTTGAATCTGCTGTTTCAGATTATTGATTTCTTTTTCATAATTAGCTGTTAGCTGTTTCTTAACCGACTCAACTAATCGCGCCCTTGAATTTTGCACTTCCTCAATAGTCTGATTATAAGTATCATTCAGGAACTGACCAAATTCAGATGGTGTAATGAATGCCTTGTCAGCAACTTTTTGAAGCAATGTTACATCATCTTTGTGTCCAATAGCTGTTATCAGCAAGGCTTTTAATCCGGTCGCTTTTTCGGCTATTGCAGGCTTGTTAAAAATTTCGAGGTTTTCTCCGCCACCCCGTGAAATAACGATAATGTCTGTTCCCTGTTCGTCCAGCTGATTAAGGGTCTTGATAATTTCAGTTTCCGAGCTTAGGTTGATGCGGTGAAAATCGAGTTGATAAAGGGCGATAGATTCTCTGAGCTGATGTTTAATGTCGTTGTCAATAATTGCATTTTTGCCGACAACCACGCCGATTTTAAACGGATGTTCCTGAATGATCTTCTCTTTTATCCAGCTTTGCACATCCCTGAAGCCAGCTGCTGCTTTTGCTTGCTGGATCTCTATCCGTTTTATTTCTTCTGATGAATACTTATTTAGGGTCTGGTCAACCAAATCAGTTACCGTTAACTGAATATCGATGCGGCTGGCATTGTTAACCACCCGTCGCGTTATAAAACCGTTTATAGTGATTGTTTTGTTATGCTGCATCTCATTACGGATAAGAGCAGGCACAATCAGGGTAATCTGCGCATCGGAAGATTCGTCGCGGAGGCTATCATAATAAGAACCATTGTAAAAGGCACCTTTACCTAACTGGAAAATACCTTTAAGCTGTATGATCCTTTGGGTTTGTTTTAGGGAAATTGAATTATTAAAAAGATTAAGCACCGCAGCGGGTGAGTAAATAACAGGTGCCAGGTTTTCTGCTTCCATTACCGTAAAATTATTAAAATTATCGGTTAACAGTCCTGGATGGTATCAGGGAAGCATCCCGGTTAGCTATAACTCATCAAGCTTTCGTTCTTCCTCATCTGAAAAGCGGACATGCTGTGACAGGTCCTTAACCATTTTACGGGCGAAGACAGCGCCGTCCTCTTCGCTTTTCATTACATCGTCATCTCCAAGATCGGCATTTTGGCCGTATATAGCCTGTTTCAAATCGCGGCGCTGCTCCATCTCT
This sequence comes from Mucilaginibacter sp. RCC_168, assembly GCF_041355315.1. NCBI lineage: Bacteria > Pseudomonadati > Bacteroidota > Sphingobacteriia > Sphingobacteriales > Sphingobacteriaceae > Mucilaginibacter > Mucilaginibacter sp. RCC_168. Next base: position 155,270 of record NZ_JBFUPN010000014.1, on the reverse strand, counting down.
TTCACCTTATCATCAACCTTCTCTACCATAGAATAATCAGGGGTGCCGTTTTCGGCGAGGTCGCGGAAATCCCGGTAGGGATTAAGGTTAGTCTTCATCACCTTTTGCATCACCTCTCCCCATTGCAACAATTCTTCTGCTGTATAATCAGGGTTATTCTTCTTTGCCATGTATTGAACCATAGCCAGATATTGTTCCGGTGTGCCGTTGAACCTGCGGCCAAAGCCGAGTAATTTGCTGATAAATGACAGAAATCCCATAGCGTAAATGTTGGCTAATGTAAAATTAGCGATTTTTAAGATAGCGGGGTTATCTCTTTTAAGAGATATTTATCGAGGTGCAAGCTCAATTTAAGGGCCAGCCACCAGGTATAAAATCCGGCGGGTGCAAAGAATTGTCCTGTAGCGTATTTTCCGTGGGCAACCAGGTTCCGGATATTGTTGCCGAAGGATTCATTTAGTAAGCCTTCCAGGTCAAAGATCAGATCCTCGTGTAAAATACCGTTTAAATGGTTGAAATAAAATGCCAGGCTATTTTCGGTTTGAATATCTTCAGTCAGCTTTCTGGTGATGACCCCATAGGTTTGCAGCACATGACGCAGCCCGTTCTCTATTTGGGGGATCAGTAGATGTACCGCAACCGCAAAATTTCCGCAGAAACCATGATAAAGGCCGTGGGTGTAGATGTCCAGCCGGTCCTGCGGTATAAATTTACTGTGGCTGATCAGCCAGAATACTTCGGGTTCGCTGATTGCATATTTGTCCGAAAATTTATCGTAGGCGGGACGAAGCACCATTTTACAGTGAATGTCTCTGATCATCGCGGCATCTTTATAGATCAGATCGCTATTATCTGCGCTAATGGCAACAGTATTTCCTTCTCCATCAGTCATTGTTGATCCCATAAATTTAAGGTGCAGGAATTGGTCGGACTTACCCTTCAGATCATCGACAAGTTCCTGCTTAACAGGAAATTCGCGGTCGATCATCCAGTAAACGGCCTGGAATAAATGGCTGAATTCTGGCATTTCAAATTCCGGCTTATCTAATGGAATTGCGGGTAAGGCACCGATCAGCTGGTGCTGGACTGCTGCTTTCTTCAGGATTTCAACCAGCTTATTCCGTAGTGTTTCCGTTTCGGCATCCTTAATTCCCAATTGCTGAAAATGACGGATGCCTTTCTTATACAGGTCAGCCACCATATATTGCAGGGCATTCATACGGTGGTCGTAATCGTCTGCTTCCAATATGTAGCCCCTGGCAACTTCGGTACCGTAGTTAACTGCATCTGCAGGGATCAGTAAAGCCAACACATGGTTACATTGCCGGTAACGTTCAAATTCGCCAGACGCAAGGAATGGCTGAACCGAATCCTTTACCTTTTGAATGAACAACTGGTACGTGGTCGGTTCCAGTTTCAATGGGATCATTTCTTCGGCAAGTTTGGTGATAGAGTAGCAATCTTGCGGCATATCTGCGGCAAGTATTTCCTGTTGGATTGGCAGCACATATTTATCCAGTAGAGCAAATCTTCCCCTACCTAAGCCAACTAATATGCGTAAGATGCGGATGTAGCGATCTCTTTTGGTGCTTAATGTATTGTCTTCTTCGATAAGCGACAGGTAGGTGTCAATGGCCTTTTGAGAGTTGTTAAATTTGTCTTGCTTGTTGACCTGTAAGATATCATAAAAGTAGGCCCGGATATAGGGATTAATGATCCTGGGGCTAATATCGGCTAACACCGCCAGTGTTTCTTGTCCAGGCCGGTGTTCATTGATCTCCTTAACTTTGCTGTTGCCGTTCAATAAACCCAATTTGAGTATGGCATCCAGGTAAGCGAATAAGTCCCGTTCAGGGCCTTGCAGTTCAGGGTCTTCCAGCCTTTCTTCGGTAAATAACTGTATATAGCCAAGCCCATGGCTGGCTGTAAAATGATGGTTCAAAAGGCTGGCTGCATCGGTCATGTCAATCGGTAAGGTTTTTCTATCTTTAAATTTCTAAATTTATATGAAGATCGCTGCAATTTATATCCCGGAGGGCAATTTATCGATAATTTTTGGTGAGGGGCATCAGGAAGTCACTATTAACCTGGGTGGCCGCAACCTGTATCAATTCAAAAACGGGGAACTGGATTCCGTCGAGCTAAACCAATATTATATTGACGACCTGCTAAGCAGTGACATCCCCCTGCTGAGTTGTGTAGTGGGTAATAATGGCGGCGGCAAAACTACCTTGCTGCAATACATAGCCAACGCATATTATTGCACTTATGTACTGGAGGAACAGGATGGCAGTTATGAGCTGACCCGGAATATCGAGAAGATACACCGCATTTATTTTACACCTTACCTAAATTACAATTCGTTAGATGCTGCCCGGAACAATTACAAGGATCTCACTAAACTCACGCTGCTGAAACTGGATAATCATGGCGACAGTGGCTTACTGGATGATTTTTTAGAAGCCCATAATTCAGAAAACACCAAACGCTGGATCAAATTCAACCATTTTTATAAGAACCGCGAGTTTACAAAGATAACTTTGCCGGTATTCCATGAGGTGACTTTAAGCCTGGGATATTTTGATACCAGTATTCATAAGCCGGATAAATTTAATGATACATCCTATCAGCTGCGGCCTGCCATTACCCTGATCTATGAAAAGATTAAACAGGAAGCATCCGAACGGGAAATACAAATGGGCAAGAATTTTACAGGTGATATCCGTGGAGAAGAAGCCAAAATTTTATCCAATGGAATACGGTTTGAATATGACCTGTTTGAAACGGCATTGGGTAAATTGGTGTCCCTTTTGGAAAGGGCCGGTAATCATTACTTAGATGAAGGCATCATCCCCGAAGATTTTGAAAATGTGCTTGAAAAACTGACCGTTAGGGAAGCTTTTCAGTGGTTCCTGGAAAATACCGGGGTGTATGCGGGTAGTGAACAATACCTGTTTGTACAGCACCTGCCTTTACTGGAACTGGTGGATTACGTGCGGTCGCTCGTGAACGAAGATACTCTGACGGATAATTGGCGGAGAATAGTGATCAACGAAGCCCAGGCTTTACGGGTGATCCAATTGTACGATGCTTTCAATGTTTCTTTTATTGGAGAGTGGTTTAATTTCGACACCAAGCCGATGTTTAAGTTCAAACCCGAGATCAATGTCAGTTCCGGCGAGCAGTCCTTTTTAAATTTATTCAGTGTCCTTTACGATCATGCGGATAATATCAAAACCGGCGTTGATATCGATAGATATTCTACCAATTCACTGGAAGGTATTGAAAAGGACATCCTTTTACTACTCGACGAGGGAGACAATGCCTTTCACCCACAATGGAAAAAGGAGTATGTAAAATACCTCCGCGAGATCATACCGATCATTTTCGAGGGGTATCAAATACAGATCATCATTACTTCCCATGATCCGCTCACCTTATCCGATCTGCCAAAAAACAACGTGGTGTTTTTGGAAAAAACTGACCAGGTAACGAAAATCGGCAACTCAGGCTTTAAACGCACCCTTGGTGCCAATATTGCGGATTTGCTGAAGGATTCCTTTTTTATGCAGGATGGGCAGATCGGCGCGTATATTGCCGGGGTGATCGACTTCATTATTGAGGATATTGGCGCAGGTCGTCTGACAGAGGAAAGGCAGATCGCTATTGAACGGATAATTTACTGTATCGACGAGCCCATTATTAAATTCAAACTGGCCGAAATGTTATCAGAGGTGTTGGGTGATCAAAGTTTTGAGGCGCGCCTGATCGATGATGAAATCAGCAGGCTCCAGGAAAGAAGGAGGCAAATCTGATGTTTTATATCGACCAGACAACGCCTTCTTTTTTGCTGGCCAGGGACGAACATTATACCAACGTCCGGTATGTGATCAAAAAGAAGTTATTGGGCAAAAGGTTTACCGAGGCCCATCCGAAAGGACTGGATAAAAGAATAGATGAGGTAACCGGCATTCATTCCACCGTTGCCGCATTTTTGAATGATGAAACGAATTTAAAAGACCTGCTTATCGGTTCTCCTGATGTACTTAACCAGTTCAAAAAAAGGTTTACCAGTAAGAAAGCCATTGCCAGCATTAAAGCATTGATCAGGTATGATGCCTTCATTGACAAAAGCGTGGAAAAAACCTTTGGATTTTATCATGGCTACCACCTGGCGGAAAATTTAGGGATACAAACCTGTATCTATTGTAACCGGCTATATACCCATACGATCATTACAGAAAACCGGGAATTTATAGCCCGGCCAACCTTTGATCATTGGTTCCCGCAAAGCAGCTATCCGTTATTGGCCCTATCATTTTATAATTTAATTCCCAGCTGCAATGTCTGCAACAGTAGCATTAAAGGTGCTTTGCCTTTTGCGTTAAAAGATATTTTTCATCCTTATCTGAAACATCCTGAAAATGAAAAATTGCTATCCTTTAAATTTTCCTACACACTGGAAGATCACCTGGCGGCAAAAAGCAAAATAGTTTCCGGTAATGATTTTACAGCTAATAGTATCAGGGCCATGAAGCTAAAGGAGATATATGCGGGTCATCTTGATGAGATCAGGGAATTGATCTATCTGAAGAAAGCTTATTCAGCCTCGTATATCAGCTCCCTCAATTCTATCTTAAAGTTAACCCTTTCGACAGACGAGATTTACCGCCTGGCTTTTGGCGTTTACATGTATGATGATCAGTTAAATAAGAGACCTCTAAGCAAATTGAAAAAGGATGTCCTGGCCGAGTTGGGCATCATCCCCTGATGTCTGGTTCGGGCATTGCCTCCGGCCCGTGCTGTCCGCTAAATCTTTTTTTTCAAAAAGGATACCGCTGCCATCACTAATGCGGCCATGTCTGCCGGTCAGGTCTGCTATCGCTGACCAAACCGCAGGACGCGCAGCAAGCGTCAGCCCGCCGGTAAGCCGCCACGCCTGCCAAATCGCTCCGTACCGCTGCGCTATACCAGCCGATTTGCGCGCCCACCGGCGGGCTGACCCTTGCTTTTTCCCTTCATAAACGGTTGGTTTACTTGCCGATTGAACAGGCTTTCCAACCATTTGATTTTTTTTAACCGCAAAGGTAAAGCCCTCTGCGCCGCCGTCAAGGGTCTATGAACCCCGCACCAGCCGGGCCCTTGACAACTGCGCACCATGCTTTTAAAACCTTGCATTAAAAAACTCAAATGTAATGTTATGGAAAGCCTGGTATTAAACCTTCAATCAAAAAATCAAATCACCGATTACATGAAAGACAACCACATGGTTGCTTACGAACGGGGTATCTTTCAGGAAATGATCGCTGCTATTAAAGCGGAAGATCAACAACAACTGGATTGGTTCCGCAGCTTCGGCGATTCATTCAGAACAATAACCATGAATGTTTATGCTTATCGTAAAGGCCTTGAATTCGGGTTTACCGAAATTAGTTTTGACAAATACGACTGGTTTACACGCCCCGTGTTTTTAGATAGAGAAGAATTAGCATTTGGTGATAAACTCCGTTATGGTAACCACAGCCTGATCTATTTAGGCAGAGGTGCAAACCACATTTGGACATACGGTATGAACTACAGCTATGGTGTAGCAGGCGGTTGCTATGGCCTGTCGGTTTACGGCAAGCAATTTGGAAGCCGTGATGCTGCCTTCAATCATGCACTGAATGAACTAAAGACCATGATGACAAAAAAGCTTGGCAGTACCGACACCACCAATGATAAACAGCCAGCGATCATTGCTACATTAAGAGAAATCGAAAAAGCACAGGTAAGTATGATCCAGCTGAGCCTTTTCTGAAAGGAGGCTTTTTCCGGTTTTTATTCCTGTCTGAAAAAAAAGGACGAAATCTCAGATGTCAGAAATATTATTAATTAAAATCGCTGGTAATGAGTTAATTAATTCATTTTTATTTGACAAAACGAGAGATTTTTGTTATATTTATTGTAAGATTTAAGAGGTTTACTGTGATGTTTTATGCTGATATGCAAATCACCAGTGATAAACCCGGAGGCATTCATCATAATTATTTAATTTTGGAAATGAACATTTCATTAATCCCGGTAAGGCCGGGGCAGATATGTAAGATTGTTTCGGATGTGCCGGACATGGAAGAGGAAGAAGTTTATATCGTATCTGAAGATCCGGCTGACTTTGATGGCGAAGATGATATTATAGTAGTCGGACTTAACGAACTGCAGCGTAACGTCAGAAACCCGGATAATGCTGAGCGAATTGGGGTCAGAAAGAATCAGCTTGTTGTAGTTGCGGAGGATCTTGAATCATATATTCATTCCTGGAATGACAGTGACAATAAAAAATAAATTTCGAGCATGAGCTTCTGGAGAAAAACAGGATATTCCTATCAGTCGGTCGTCGAAATCAGCGAACCTGCTTTGCTGCAACTGGTAAACGGACTGACCAGAACTGATATTATCGAGTGGCTCATGTGGAACGATCCGAACGGAATCTACAGCGATGAACGTTCTGAAAAAGAATTCGGGACAATCATGTCCAGGGAAGAAGGCCTTGAAATCATGCTGCGGCAGGCAGAAGAAAACCGGATAATAACGTAAATACCGAAATATGATCACCGAAATAAAAACACTTGACGACGTTAAGGAATTTGTGCATCAGCTGATGGCTGAAGGCCTGAATTATCATCCCGATGATGATTTTGACAATTACGTCAATATGCAAACCGGCGACCCTTCCTACACACCAGCGGAGGCATTGCTGAGAAACCAGTTAAATGATCAGTGTTTTAGGGTTTGCGAAGCAGCCGGGGCGGATATCTATGATATTTCCATGGAGATATTCCTGAAAGAAACGGGACTAGATGAATTCATCCCCCTGCCTTCCCAGGCATTACCTGAATAGTGGCACTGTCGTTGCTGTGATCTTCTTATGACCGATGTTCACTCCAGAGAAATCCGAAGTTTTAATATGTCGCGTATCCGCAGCAAGGATACCTCGCCTGAACTGATCGTCCGCAAATTTTTGTTTTCACGCGGCTTCCGCTACAAACTCCACGATAAATCACTTGCCGGCAAACCCGATATTGTACTTCCGAAATATAAAACCGTCATCTTTGTTCACGGTTGCTTCTGGCACGGCCATGAAGGCTGCCGCTATTTTGTGGTTCCGAAAACCCGCACGGAATGGTGGCTGAATAAAATCAATACAAACATCAATAAAGATGCGGAATCCGTTTCCAGACTCCGTGAGGCAGGCTGGAAAGTGCTGACTCTATGGGAATGTGACCTCAGAAAAAGCACAGCTGACAGCACGCTGGATAACCTTTTAAAAGAATTCCACACCTGAGCCTGCGCGCTGCACACACACAATATTATTGGTGTAAGCATTAATATTTCTATCTTAGATTTTTACTTTAAAAAATCTATGCCTTTCCCCATCATTGATTTGTTTGCAGGCCCTGGAGGACTGGCTGAAGGATTTAGTTCACTGACTGAAACGGATAACGAACGCGTATTTAAGATCAAACTGTCTATTGAGAAGGATACCCATGCGCATGAGACACTGACGCTGCGTTCATTTGTCCGGCAGTTTCCGTTTAAACAGCTGCCCGAAGAATATTATAAGTTTCTTAGTCGCGATATTTCCATCGCAGAATTATATCAGACTTACCCCGAAGAATACAGAGAAGCCGCAAATGAAGCATGGCAGGCTACACTCGGCGAAACACCGGAACCGGAAATTGACAGGCGTATCGCAGAAAGTCTTAGTGGTGAAACAAACTGGGTACTGATTGGCGGCCCACCCTGTCAGGCGTACTCCCTTGCCGGGCGCTCGCGTGTTGGCGGCATCCAGGAGGGGGATCACCGTGTACATTTGTATAAGGAATATCTGCGGATCATTGCCAGACATCAGCCTGCTGTTTTCGTAATGGAAAACGTGAAGGGCTTGCTATCAGCTGAATTAAACGGTGAGAAAATATTTACCAAAATATTGAGTGACCTGCAGCATCCATCAACCGTTTTCCCTGAATTCAATTCGTCAGGCTATAAAATATATTCACTCGTCAGATCAAATATCAAAAGTGATTCCGACTACCTGATTAAATCCGAAGACTATGGAATTCCCCAGAAACGTCACCGGGTAATTCTCCTGGGCATAAGGGAAGATATTCAGATCAAACCTTCAACACTAAGGCCTTCAAAAAAGGTGGATCTCAGATCGGTGATCGGAATGCTGCCAGCAGTACGCAGCGGAATTTACCGGGAATTTACCCATACGGACATCGTGGTTTCAGGAAGCGTACAGAAAAAGAAACGCAACTATAATAACCTGGAAGACTCTTACCCCGCATGGTCTGAAAGGATATCAAAATATACGGAGGAACTGCTTAAAACATTTAGCGGGCTGAAGTACGACATCGAATTCAATCCGGTTTACCCCCAGAATACGGGTAAAGAATACTATGAGGTGTCGAGTGATACCTTGCCTCAAAACCACCCGCTCCACGACTGGTACCTCGATCCAAAGCTCAATGCAGCGGTACACCACATATCCAGGGGGCATCTTACTCTTGATCTGAAGCGTTATTTGTTCGCGGCCCTGTACACCAAATTCTTCCATAAATTTCCGAGAATGGAAGATTACAGAAAGTTTGGTGAAGATCTTATTCCCGACCATGAAAATGCAGAGTCGGGTAAATTTAACGACCGCTTTCGGGTCCAGCTGCCGAATGAACCTGCAACTACGGTGACCAGTCATATTTCTAAAGACGGCCATTACTTCATTCATTATGATCCGTATCAATGCAGAAGCCTTACGGTGAGGGAAGCTGCAAGGATTCAGACATTCCCGGACAATTACTTTTTTTGCGGCAGCCGGACCCAACAGTTTCACCAGGTTGGTAATGCGGTACCGCCGTACCTGGCCTTCCAGATCGCAAATGTGGTCGAATCAATTCTTGTTCCTGAAAAGGCAGCGGTAAACAATGATCTTGTCCTGTTTTAAACGATAAATATGAAGAAACAGGAAGAACCAACCCAGCCCGATGAAAGATATGAGGAAGTACCCCCCAACCCGGAGTATCTTATCAAATCAATTGCAGAGCAGGGCTATTCGCTGGAAACCTCACTGGCAGACCTCATCGATAACTCCGTTTCAGCAGATGCACACCATGTCGAGGTAATCATCAATACAGATGCGGAGCCTTTTATACTGTTTCTGGCGGACGATGGCAAAGGCATGGATGAGGAAACACTCAAAAAAAGCATGCACTTTCCGAGTTCTTTCCTTGAAAATGTACGATCAGTTAAAGACTTGGGCAGATTTGGTTTGGGATTGAAAACAGCCTCATTCGCCCAGTCCCGCAAATTCACGGTATTATCGAGAAAAAAAGGTACCGCCCGCTTTTACGGTCGTACCTGGGACGTTGATTTTTTGAAAAAGAGCGAAAAATGGCGGATCATTGTTAACACTGAAGATGAGATAAAAGAACTGCTTGATCAATATGACGAGCTGAGTCATACGTTCCTGAACCGGCCTGAAAACTTTGAGACGAATACGATAGTTGTCTGGCACAGTCTTTATAAATTCGAGGACTACCTCGATGAGGAATCGCGGAGGACAACGATTAAACATCAGATTAGCGAAATCACAACTGAATACCTTTCGCTGGTTTTTCACCGGTTTCTGGAACGAAAAAACAGCCCCCTGATGATCCGCGTAAACAACCGGGTGATCCAGCCGTTCAATCCGTTTCCAGGTGAACAGGATTTCAGGCCGATCCCGAATAAACAACGGTGGCTGAAAGAGGATGTTGTTAAAATGGAAGGATTTATCCTGCCGTCAAGAAGTATTGATGAAAGTAGGGAATATGGTTCAGTATGGGCCACGAAGTCAAGGGGCCTCATGGACCTTGAAGGCATCTACGTTTACCGGGCTGACCGGATAATTGTCTTCGGCGGCTGGAATGATGTGATCAGGAAATCGCCTATCCTGCGGCTTGCCCGCTTAAGGGTGGAGGTAGGAAATAAAGTAGATCATTTGTTCCACCTCAACGTTGCCAAATCACAGATCGTTATTCCCTTTGACCTGAAGAGCGCATTTCTACGCTATGTTGTTCAGCTGAAGGCGGAAGCGGAAAGAGAGTACTACAATCGGGGCATTCAGCAGTTCGCAAAAAAAGGCAAAAAAGACAATTTGCAGCTTTTTGAGAAAAAAGCTACTTCCAAAGGAGTTGCCATGGAAATCAATTCCGATTTCCCGCTTCTCAAATCGCTGAGAACCGGTCTGAACAGTGAACAAAATTCGATGCTGGATTTCATTATCAAAATGGTAAACACCACGGTTAATATCGTCAGACATGCGCATGATGCAAACGTATTTACCGGTGAAAAGGAAAAAGATGGGATTTCCGCAGATGATATCATTAAATCAATTACTGTTCTGAAGAGTAGCGGAGTATCGAATAAATACATAAAGGATAACATCCTGAATGGATTGGGTTATACCGAATCCTCACTGCCCGAAGAAATACTAAACCTGCTGAACTGATGATTAACCGCAATTACACGGACGAACTCCTAAAATTCATTGATTCGGAAGTAGCCGAACTGCGCGAAGGTAACAATCCGCTGACCCGCGCATTTTTTGACAATCCGGAACTGGAAACAAAAGCCAGATCGGCAATAGATATCATTTCGGGCTTATACCGCTGGACGAAGCTGACGGATGAAGCGTTTAAGAAATGTTTTCAGACAGCAGTCAGCGAGTACCGCGCTAACAACGCTACTGACATCACGGCAAGTATGTCCCTGCAAAAATCCTGGAAGGAATCCTGGCTTAACGAAACAAGGATAAAAAGCATGAACTGGCATTACAGCGACCGCTATTTCCGCTATCTTAAGGATGATGGCAGACCGGATAAGATCGTAGCCGAAACACAAAGATCATCCCTCGAAATTCTAAAAAAAATTGGTGACCCGAAGGATGACAAATCCTTTTTTATCAAGGGCTTGGTGATGGGCAGCGTGCAATCCGGAAAGACTGCCAACTTTAATGCGGTTATCAACGGTGCCATCGATCTGGATTATACCCTCATCATCGTGTTGTCGGGGATTATGGAAGATCTCCGGGTGCAGACACAGCTCAGAATCGAAAATGATGTGATTGGCTGGGGCGTCACCGATCTCGAAAAAGGAACAGTTGATTTTAAGGGTGTCGGAAATATTCTGAAGTTCGGGGAACTCGGCGATAATTCTATCCGCCAGGTTATCATTCCTACCTCGCCGAAAGCTGATTTTAACAAAAACATCAAAGCTGCCGAATTTACGCTGAACTACAAAAATGTACTGGTATGCAAAAAAAACAGCAGCGTTTTAACGAACCTCCTGTTATGGTTGAGCGACTACCTTAGCGAAAACAATGACAAGCACGGCATTCCTTTCCTGCTGGTTGATGATGAAGCCGATAACGCATCATTGAATAATATGGGACACCAGGGCCGCGAGTATGCCACTAAAATTAACGGTCATATCCGGGCGCTGCTTGGGCTTTTCAAACGGAAAACCTATATCGGCTATACCGCAACCCCTTTTGCAAATGTCCTTCAGGACAGAAACGAAGCCCCCGATGGTAAATGGCAGGTAAAGACTAAAATAAATGGCTTGCCGGTAGTGAAGGAATTTGCAATGGTTCCGAACCTGGCACCAGATGATTTTATCGAATTATTATTTCCTCCATCCGTTTACGTGGGTGCAAAACATTTTTTTGAAACGAGAATTGAGGAAGTTAAAAAAATTGAGCCACTGGTCGCTCCCCCGGTTACCGATCACCTGAATGCTTTTCCATCGCGTGTATTTAAGGAAACAGGATTACCCTCCTATAATTATGAACCAGATAGCCGCGCGTCAAAAAAGGATGATCCCTATCCCCAATATCTGCCGAATTCTCTTAAAGAGGCTATCATGTGCTTTATCATCTCCACGGCGATCCGGCTGAGCAGGCGCTCCGAGATGATAGACTCCAAATTGTTTCAGCCGCATAATACCATGCTGATTCATATTTCAAGGTTTACAAACTGGCAGAACACCACAAAGGATCTGGTAAAAAAATATGCAGAGGAACTGTTCACCAGACTTGATACCGATCTGCCCAGCAGCGCTGGCTCCATCTACAGTGAATTTGAAAGGATCTGGTTCAAATACTATGCGGAGGTAGTCAGAAATATCCGTACCTATCTTGCCGAAGATTACGAAGATGAATTTTTGACTGTCAGGGAGTTTGACAATATTAAGGAACTGCTGATTTCGGCGGCCAGCGGCATTCAGGTGCTGGCTATCAACAGCGCCACAGAAGACGAACTGGTTTATACGAAGAAAACGGAGAAAAAATACATTGCCATCGGTGGTAACCGTCTTTCGAGAGGTTTTACCCTGGAAGGATTAACGATCAATTATTTTATCCGCGGCACGGATTACGCCGATACGCTGCTTCAAATGGGCCGCTGGTTCGGGTACCGCCCTGGCTATCTGGACTGCTGCAAACTGTTTACCACAAGGGAAAATATTCACAAGTTTGACACAGTAACTGTTACCGTGGAGGAACTGGAACAAGTATTTAAGGAAATCAACCGCAAAAAAGGGCGGCCCGCAGATTTTGAAATAAGGGTGCGGAATAACCCCAAGGTTATCAAGATCACACGTGCCTCAATCCTTAAAAATGCGGAAGATGTAAAGCTTAATTACAGTTCGGGAATTGAGCAATCGACAAAATTCATCATCAATAAGCAAAGGATCGAAAAAAGCTGGGCTGGCCTTTCTACGCTGATAAGATCGGTGAACTGGCGTTCCCGCGATGATATCGACACTTTTTTTTACCAAACCGATGCCGCCGGGTTGTTTAAATTTCTTGATCTTGAAAACTCCTTTTTCGATTTTGATTTGCAGGGGGTTAAAGAGTATGTAACGCTTTGCAATGCCCAGGGAAAGCTGACGAACTGGACAATCGGCATAAAGCGAAACCGCCATGCGATCACCAAAGTCGCCCTTGATAAAGCAGCTTCAGGCCTGCCCGCAGATGTCAACCTGTCCATCAGACGTGGCCCTAAAGAAGGCTCACCTTCGAGGGACGAACTGCTGTTCAGAGAGGTATTTAAAGTATCAGGCCGCTCCGCTCAGATCGTAACATCGGGTGCCGATTTTGCGCTGACCCTTGACCCCGGCCAGATCGCGAAGGTCAAAAAGAGTTTCCTGAACCGGAAAATTAAAGAATTCACAGATGCGGGAATGTCACCAGCAGATGCAAAAAACAAAGCGGAGGAAATTCAGACCATACCGGATAAGGATTACCGTTATGAAATGAATGAAAAGGACGGCATTCTGATGATCTACCTGATCGATCTGGAGCGCGTTTTTGAATCGGAACGCAATGTCTTGGATAAAGAACTTCGGGACAAAGCTGCGGAACTGGACCTTGACCTTAAAATACCGCTCTTTGGCTATGCCTTGGGTTTCCCTGACGTGGGAGCTGATATCGGCGGGGAATATCTGAGGTATAAGGAATTGAACGAAGAAAACGAAGAAGAAGAGGAAGACGAATTTATTGATGCACTTAATGAAGAATAATCTGGATGATGACGACAGAATTTCTTGAAGGAAAATGGAATACAATTGTTCAGGACGGCAGTGCTGAATTCAGGTTTAAAAAGATCAGCGCCGACTGTATGCCGGAACTGAATATCGGGATCAATAAATTATTTAACCGATGCCTGATCCTGGAATTACCAGCTGCAAACAATGTTGATTTTCAGGGTTCTGTTAAACAGAACCTTTCTATCGAATTTTACAGAGGATCGAACTATATTGTCATACAGCTCACGGACAATTCCTACCATGATTTATTCAACGATCTCATTATTTCGCTTTACCATAAAATAAAGGATATTTCTGATGTCGATGTTTACTCAAGGGAATTGATAAAAGCGTTCTACAAATGGAGCGGATTTTTTGACGATAAGCTATCAGACCGGATTTCCCCTGATATCATCAAAGGGCTGTTCGGTGAACTTGCCGTACTAAGATCACTTGTAGCAGATGCCCCTTCAGCAACTATAAACGATGTGCTTAACAGCTGGCAGGGGCCTTATGATAGAGGACAGGATTTTGTGCTTGACGACCGAAACCTCGAAATAAAAACAAAGGAAGTGGCAAAAGCCGACGTGCGGATTTCCAGTGAATTCCAGCTGGAGCCGGAGTTTCAGAAAGGTCTTGAACTCGTTGTGGTTACTGTTGATCCTGTCCCCGCAGACGGTTTATCTTTGCAGGATCTGGCACAGGAGATCAGAGGGCTGATCATTGAACGGCTCGGTGACACTTCGATATTTCTCAAAGCCCTTGCGCAAAAGGGACTGAACCTGCGCAATATTGAGGCGTACAATGACATCATGTACCGCCTGGTAAGCGAAACTTCCTACAACTGCCTGGCAGACGGCTTTCCCCGACTGACCGTATCTGGAATACCGCAGGAAATTAATAATTTAAAATACAACATTCGGATTTCTGCACTTGACGACTATATTTTAACCAGGAGAGATTATTAAGCATGGAGGTACAGGAATATTTACGCTACAGAAAAGACTTGCTGGTACTCGCCCAGGATGATGACAGCTTTATTTCAGAAGCTTCATTTATCGATGCGGTACTGCCTTCCATGCTGGATGCCAAACTGATCGACTCTGAAGAATGGAACGATACCGGTTTCTTATCGGAAACCGAAAAATTGAAGGTAAACGGTTACCTCATCAATGAATCAGAAGAACGGCTTCAGCTGATTATCCTGAATGAGTCCTCTATCGACATTAAAGTTTCTGATGCCGAATTTCAGATTTCCCAGAAAGCATATTACGAAACGCAGTTTGCAAGGACGACCAGATTTCTGAAGAAAGCAATGAACGGCCACTTAAATGAAAGCCTGCAGGATTCCGATCCGGTAAACGCTTTGGTAGCTCACCTTTCTTCCTCAGAAGGCGCCGATCAGTTTGACGTGGTTGATATATTCTTAATTTCGGCAACAGCAACTGTGGAGACGCGCGGCAGTATTCCGCAACCAAAAGGTCTTGAATTTGAAAACGAAAATCTGACGGTAACCTATACCAAAGACCGGCAAAGATTATCAAAGGAAATCCTGATTGTCAGAAGGCTTATTGATCTCAACTTCCTTTATGATATTTTAATTTCACAGGGGAACCGGGAGGTTCTGACCGTCAATTTTGAAAGTATATTTGATGCGCCCATCAAAGCGATAAAGGCTGCAAACGAACAGAATTTTGAATCGTACCTGTGTGTACTTCCCGCCCTGCATCTTGCAGAACTGTATAAGCTTCACAGTACAAGACTTCTCGAAAAAAACGTCAGGTCATTTCTTGATTTCAAAAATGAGGCAAACAAGGGGATGTTTACAACCCTCAGAAAAGACCCTGCCAAGTTCATCGCATTTAATAACGGACTGACGATTACCTCGACATTATCCGACACCTTTGAGTCGGGTGGCCTGACACTGATCAGATCGCTGACGGACTTTCAGATTGTTAACGGCGGCCAGACTACCGCCGCTATCTATTTTGCCAGAAAAAGCGGTATTGACATCAGCAAGGTGTTTGTGACGGCAAAAATCAATGTAGTCAGTGAAGCCGCTGAGGATGAACTGAACAAATTTATAAAAGAGATCAGCCTCTACTCCAATACACAAACCAAGGTAACAACCGTCGATCTGGATTCGCAGAATCCGCAGCTCGTTAAGTTAAAGGCCCTCACCGCCAGCGTTGTTACACCAAGCGGCAAGAAATGGTTTTTTGACCGGGCAAAAGGCGAATTCAACACCATGAAACGCAAGTCCGGAAACAAAACAAAAATCGAGAAGGACTATCCGGATGAAAGACGGTTCTCCAAAGAGCAGCTGGGTAAGTATTATTCTTCCTGGGGTGACCAGCCTTACATGGTAAAAAAAGGTGGAATCAAGGTCTTCAAATATTTTATAACCGCTATCTGCGGTGATGGCGACAAGAAAAAGGGCGTTATTGTTGACCGGAACTTTTATGAAGAACTCATTGCCAAAATGATCCTGTTTAACAAGCTGGAAAAAGTTTACGGCGCGGGTAAGAATTCAATAGGTCAGCTCCGTTCAGCCGTGGTTCCGTATTCCATTTCTATTCTTTACAGGTTTACCGATGGATCAAAATCAGGCAGCACTTTTGACCTGACCAAAATATGGATAAAAGAAGGCCTTGAAGACGACCTGACCCTTTACCTTGAGGACATGATGAAGCTGGTCAATGAACTGCTGAAAAAATATTCCGACAGTGACGACGTTGGCGAAAATACCCGGAAAAAGGAATTATGGGATAAAGTGTCGGAATGCCGTGAAATTGCTGCATTCATGGCCACTTCCAATAGTCTGAAAATAATAAAAAAGTATTCCATCAGCAATGAGGAACGTAAAAAACGTAATGCCAGAAATTCAAAACTTGCGGAGGTCGATTTCAAACTGTTGAAAGACAATATTGAAATTTACACTAACGGCATTGGTTTTTACGACAACGTGCTGACAGGTTATGGGAGATCTCTAACGGTAGCCGAGATGAACAAGCTGGGAATTATCAAATCCTCTATATCCAATCTCGAAAACATTAAGGAAGCGCATGTTGATTTTGAACGGGAACTGGTAAGACGGATAAGGACGGAGGCACCTGAAGTCTTCGACCGGAAGGTTAATAATGAGATGGTATTCTGGCAACAGATTTTTGATTTTATCGTACAGATTTATAACAACGCGGTAAGCGAGGGAGAAGACGTTGGAGCGGCATTTAATCGTGTTCAGGAATTCGCAAAATCAAAAGCGGTCAAATACCCTTCTGTATTCGGGCAGATCGGCGAGTTACTCAAAAACGGGGACACTCCGACCGTAAAACAGGTTTGGTATGCCTCCCATATCCTGGCGCTGAAAGAATACACATCATTAGCCACTCAATCTTAACCGGTAAGAATGAGTTACACTGATAGAATTCCACCCGCAGATCTCCCCGGTTACAAGGTTATTAAGGACTGGGAGAATTATTACGAAAATTTCCTGCACGCTTTTGAAAAACACAACCCGCACGATGATATTTCAAGTGCCGAACTAACGCTTGAAAATAAAATATTCGAATCGGACGTGTTCTTTACCGGGGAGTTCAAACCGCATATTAAATTTCTCAACTGCTATTTTCAGGGTGACATTAAATTCTATAAATGCCAGGTACAAAATGACCTTTCGATCAACCACTCATTCTGCGATGGTGAGCTGTTTGTTTTCGGTACGTCGGAATTTGACGACGAATTCAACCTGATTAACCTGATACTTGGGCGCCAGATCTACGTGGAAGGCGGCAATTTCCATAAATGCCGCTGGAATTTTCTTGAAAATGCAACCGTAAAAATTGCAGGAGGAGACTTTGATGAATTGAATATTGGTTACTGGGGCGGAGCAAAACTTCGGGAGTTGACGCTGCATAATCTAAAAACTTCCGGCTATATCAAAATATCGGGGGAGAACACAGAGATTGAGCATCTTTCGATTTTTCAGTCTTCGAAGGATCTTGAAATTTCTATAGAAGATATCAATGTTAATGTCCTGTCTGTGTACCGTTACCGGAACGAGGACGGGTTCCGACTAATCAATATTAAACCTTTGCCAGGGCCGCACCCGTCAGAGATTTCCATTACTGAATCTTATATGGG
Source organism: Mucilaginibacter sp. RCC_168 (assembly GCF_041355315.1). NCBI lineage: Bacteria > Pseudomonadati > Bacteroidota > Sphingobacteriia > Sphingobacteriales > Sphingobacteriaceae > Mucilaginibacter > Mucilaginibacter sp. RCC_168. Next base: position 137,522 of record NZ_JBFUPN010000014.1, on the reverse strand, counting down.
GAAAGCCGAATTCTATTCGCTGGATTTAACATCGTTTGAAAGCGTAACGTTCTACAATTCGCATTTGATCGATACCACATTTGTAAATATTAAATGGAATTACAAAATCAGAGCGCTAAAAGGTTTCGGGATTGGCCTGAATGCCGAAGAGCAACTCCTTCCAGAGAAGTTAAAACAACTCGAAGAGGATTGGTTTGCTCAGAACATCAATAGCGAACCGTTACGCGAAGACCCTGCTGTGATCGGCTATTTTATCAATTTGCGCGAAACTTTCCGGCAGTTAAAATTCGCGCTGGGAAAGCAGGGCGATTTAATCAATGAACAAAAGTTTCATACGCAGGAAATGCTGGCGTACGATAAAAGCCTGCAGCTGAAGGATGACTTCTGGACGACAGTAATTATCAAATTCAGTTACTGGTTCAGTGACTTCGGACAAAGCTTTACGCGCCCCCTGATTGCTTTGCTGGTCGGTCATTTCGCTTTGTTGATGGTGTTAATATCATTCAACGGAATAGACGGATTACATATTTCTTTTATTGATGCTGATTCGGCTGGTTTCAGGATCGCAATTGACAAATACTTATTCCTTATCAACCCACTGAGAAAGCTTGATGATAGCTTTCCAGGCTATACGATTATTATTGATGTACTGATGAGAATATGGTCATCATATATGATTTATAATCTTATCAGGGCGACAAGACGGTTCATCAAATAAAAGAGTTTTTACGCCGGTTTTTCCTGTCTGAAAAGAAATCCAGCCTTATGCTTGCCTGCACAATTTAGGCCAAACTGAAAAGTTCAATTCTGACAAAATATATTTTCTTGTTCAGAAATTAATTCGTATATTTAGGTATTAACGTTCTCATACACAGTCAAATTGATCTAAAGGATTCGGTATACTAATCGGTATACGTCTTAAATCAAACGACCTAACATATTGATAATAAGTGCTTTATCTCATGGGGTTCGAATCCCAGCGGGATCACAAAGACCACCCAACAGGTCGAACGTTTTGAAGTTAGAGCCTCTTGAAAAAGAGGCTCTTTTTTGTTTAAACGCGATTTTTAGGTCAAAAACCAACTTTTTTCAAAATTGATCCCCCTCTTTTTTAAAACTTTTAGTGCAAGTTAGTTCAATCTAATTCAGTGACCTACACTTTCTTCCAAGATTAGATCACGGAATTTGTATTTGACGTCTTGTATCATGGTAGAACATCATTGACCTGACATCTTCAAATTCTTTAATGTCCATGATGGCTTCCGGCTTTTAAAGCAGACTTAAAACCTTTCCGCGTTTTTGCGGTTATTAATACATTAAATTAAACAATGAGAGCCACTGAACAGATAATGCCGTTTTCTGGCCGCCCGAATACTAATGACCAGACTTCAGCATTCACAAGAACTATTAACCCTGCAATCCATATTTGAAGGCATTGATGACGCGATATTTTGCCATGACCTCGATATGCGGATTACCCATTGGAATCCGGCAGCTGAACAACTATTCGGCTATAGCCATGAGGAAATAATCGATGAATCTGTTTACCTCCTGATCCCCGAGAACCGGCAACAGGAAAAAAGCGATATCATGCGTGATATTATAGCGGGGAAGCGGATCGGGCAATTTAAAACGATTCGCAGAACCATGGCGGGTGTCGAAATACCTGTATCTATAACCATTTCGCCAATCAGAGACCCGGAAGGACAAGTTATAGGGTCGTCACAAATTGCCCGCAGTATCATCGAAGAAAATGCTGCCGAAGAGAAGCAGGCCAGGCTGGCAGCCATTGTCGCCAGTTCTGACGATGCCATCGTCGGTAAAAGCCTGCAAGGTATCATTACCAGCTGGAATATCGGCGCAGAAAATATGTTTGGCTATACGGAGCAAGAGGCTATAGGTCAACACATTTCATTACTAATACCGCCGGATCGTTTGGATGAAGAAGACGTTATTATCGAAAACATTCGTGCCGGAAAAAAAGTAGATCATTTTCAGACTATCCGCAGAACTAAAGGGGGCCAACAGTTGCACATATCACTGACCGTGTCTCCAATCCTCAACAAAACAGGTGAAATTATCGGGGCTTCCAAAATAGCCCGGAATATTACAGCTCAAAAAGAAGCGGAACGGTCCATCGCTAAAAGCATGGAGCGTATGGAAATTCTTAATTCGATTAGTAAGAGTATTAACGAGGACCTTGATCTACAACACATCTTACAAAAAGTGACCGATGCTACTACGAGGCTTATCGGCGCGGACTTCGGAGCCTTCATTTATAACCAGGTAGATCAGGCTGGCGAATCCTCTTGGCTTTATACCATTTCCGGTGCGCCAAAGGCGACTTTTGAGAACTTTCCCATACCTCGCAACACAGCTGTTTTCCAGCAGACTTTTAGCGGTGAGGGCGTTGTGCGGATTGATGACATTACTAAAGATCCGCGTTATGGAAAAAATTCACCATATTTTGGTATGCTCGAAGAGTATTTGCAGGTTGTAAGTTATCTGGCGGTTCCGGTTTTTACTCATTCAGGCGTGGTCATCGGTGGCCTTTTTTTTGGTCATCAAGAGGCTGGCATTTTTAAAAAAGAGCATGAGGATCTGGTTGTTACTGTAGCATCACAGGCTGCCGTTGCCATAGATAATTCCAGGCTCTTTGAGGAAGTAAAGAATCTGAGCGATAAAAAAGATGAATTTATCGCCCTGGCCTCCCATGAGCTTAAAACGCCACTGACTTCAATGAGCGGTTTTTTGCAGGTATTACAAAGAGCGGTTCCGGATGGCACTGCTAAAATTTTCGCAGAAAAGGCGCTGAACCAGTTGGCCAAACTCAACGAGTTGGTCAATGACCTGTTTGATATATCTAAAATTCAGGCAGGCAAACTGCAGTTGAACTTTGAACCTTTTGATCTTTCGGATCTTTTGGACGAGGTCGCTGATACGTTTGAGCAGGCTCATACCGCCTATCATTTAAAAATGTCGGCAGACGGAGAACTTTTGGTGTCGGGCGATAAAATGCGGCTGGAACAGGTGCTCACCAATTTATTGGGTAATGCTGTTAAGTACGCCCCGGAAGCAAAAGAGATAACCATCACTGCTATCAGGATCGGAAATGAGGTTCATATCTCTGTGAAGGACCAGGGCCCGGGTATTTCGATTGAAAACCAACAGCAGATCTTTAGCCAGTTTTACCGCGTTAAAGAACACGAGCGAAACACCTCCGGGCTCGGCCTGGGACTTTATATATCCAAAGACATTATCGACCGGCATGGTGGCAGGATTTGGGTGGAAAGCACCCAGGGCCATGGAGCGACATTTACATTTGCTTTACCAGCTTTTACAAACTAAAACGGCCTTATACACGTATATTATGTATAACTGATATTTTATGTCCACAAAAAAAGTGTTTGTTGTTGAAGATGATGAGGACATCAGATTGCTCATTGATTATATCTTAAAGGATGACCTATACCAGGTACAACTGTTTCCAGATGTAAACACGCTTAAAAAGGGTCTTTCCCTGGAATTACCGGCCTTAATTGTTCTCGACATTATGCTACCGGACGGCGATGGCGTCGAAATCTGCCGACAACTGAAAGCGAATGCGGCTACCGCACATATTCCGGTGCTGCTAATGTCAGCACACCGAAGCAAGAAGGAAATCCTGGAAAATACCCATAGCGATGGATTTATTAGCAAGCCTTTTGATATCAATCAATTCAAGGCGAAGGTTGATGAGTATATGATGGCTTCGTAATCCTGAACCATGGATATAAAGTCTACAGTAAAATTTTTAAAAAAGATGCTTCTGGTCCGCTGGCGAAATCCCATAACCTTCATCACGTACAAAATGGATGTAAGATATCTAAAGTGGGATGGTAAACCAAAAGGTACTCCCGGAACCGACTTTGCTATCCACTCCTATTGCTCCGCCATGCTTCTTGATGATCTCAGAACTGATAAATAGCCCAAGGCCGAGCCCGCTATATTGGGTATCCAACTTACCCGCCTGATAATGGCGGTTAAACAGAAGAGAAAGCTTATCTTCCGGTATACCCGGTCCATAATCTGTAACCGACACTTTTGCTGCTGTCCCCGTCTCTTCGATATTGATACTAACTTTCCTGGCATTCGGAGCATATTTAATGGCATTGCTCAGGAAATTAATAATCACTCTTTCAATGCGTTCGGCATCAGCGGTAACCATTAAGTCTGAAGGGCCGCTAATATCCACATCGTGTGAACCCTCCAGACGCAAATGCCCACTGGATTCTTCGACAACCGTGTACAGATTAAATGTCGTCTTTTTCAAGTCAAGTTGATCCTGGTACGTCTTATTGGCATTTAACAGATCATCAACCAAGACAACAATTTTATCCACACTTCGATTGGACTGGGCAACTAATGCTTTTAACCTATCCGGCAAACCCTCTTGCATCCTAGCCAAAAGCTGAAGGGATGTTTTCAAGCTGGTAATCGGCGTCTTGAGCTCATGACTGGCAATACTTATAAAATCGTCTTTGTGCCTCTCGGCCAGTTTATCTCTTGTGATATCTGCTATTGTTCCCAATACTTTGTCGGCATTACCAGAAGGATCATCTTCTATTTTGCCCTGAAAATTCACCCACTTAAGCGATCCATCTTTTGTTATAAGCCGTAATTGAAGATCCACCGATTTATGGTCGGGTAATGATTGGATTGCCGACAAAAACTTAGGGCGGTCTTCTTCCCATATCAGTGGCAGATAACTTTCGATTGTCCATGTGGGCTGCAACTTGTCATAGCCAAATAACTCATCATGCCCTTCGGAGCGGTGAACCGCATTGTTTTTTAATGACATTTGCCAAACTGCCATTCTTGAATACTTCAAAGCCATATTCAACCGTTTCTGACTTTCTCCGAAGTCTTTCAGTCCGGTAATATCATCCAGAACCGTGAACCCATAAGTTTCACCCTGGTCCTTAAAAAGGATGGTCGTTACGTTTACCCATACCAGGGATTTGTCTTTTTTATGAAGACAGGCCTGAAGCTTAAAAAAAGGCAGCTTGTTCGACCATAGTTCCATTTGCAGTTCATGCCAATGCTGGCGATATGCGTCGCAGGCATGTTCCAGGATCTTGGTTCCTTCAATTTCACTTGCGCTGTACCCCATTAATTCCGTCAGCGCGTCATTGACCTTTAAGATGGTCAGGTCAGGGGCAATTATCTTGCTGGCTGCACTGGTAAGCTTAAATATGGTATTAAATTTATCGTCGCATTCCAAAAATCTCTTTTCGAAGTCCTGGGGATCAGTTTTCTGTTGCATAGACAAACGATTTATCAACTGTAATAAACACGTTTAGGACCTAAGTGTTTGAAAACAACCGACAACACTATCTCTTATTTCTTACTAATCAGTGAGAAGATCACAATTTGATAAGAAGATTTTTATAGATTAAACTATAAACAGAAGAGAATAATTTATACCACACGGTCACCGGAAAATAAAAGATGAGGGGTTACCTCGTATTTACAGGAGAGCTGATCCTAACCTACCGTAAGAGGTGATGAATTTCGGTGGAATAAAAAACACAAAATGGCCATTGCGTTTTAAAAATAAAAAATATAGTTTTAGCTTAATTTATAATTGTAAAAAACACACTTAAAAAACATATTCTTTTACCTAATTAATCAGGCTAACTAAGCCACAAGCCAATCAAACTAATTAAACCAAATAATGAACAAATTTTCCACTATCGATTACGTGATCTTCGTAATCTATTTTATTATTGTTACGAGTTATGGGTACTGGGTATACAGCCGTAAAAAAGTCAAAGGCGTATCGGACAGTCACGACTTTTTTCTGGCCGAGGGTTCACTCACCTGGTGGGCCATTGGCGCCTCACTGATCGCGTCTAACATATCGGCAGAACAATTCATAGGCACCAGCGGGCAGGGTTTTGCCGTAGGTTTGGCCGTTGCGGCTTATGAATGGGTAGCAGCTATTGCGCTCATTATTGTGGCCGTTTGGTTTATACCGGTGTACCTGAAAAATAAGATTTTCACGATGCCGCAATTTTTGCATACGCGATACAACGAAACTGTGAGCTTTATTATGGCCATTTTCTGGCTGCTGTTGTATGTATTGGTTAACCTTACTTCCATACTTTATCTTGGTGCTTTAGCTATTAACAATTTAATGGGCGGCGGATACCTGCATGAGATCATCATCGCGTTATCCATTTTTGCCCTGTTTATTACGCTGGGTGGTATGAAAGTGATCGGCTTTACCGATGTGATACAGGTATTGGTACTGGTTATTGGCGGTTTGGCTACCACCTATATAGCGCTTACTTTGGTGAGTGACCATTTTGGCCTGGGTAAAGACGCCATGGCGGGTTTGAATAAAATGATGAGTGACGCGCCAGATCACTTTAAAATGATGATGGCCAAACCAAAGCCGGGTGCGCCGCAGGAAGAGATCAACAAATACCTGGCGCTTCCCGGTATTGCCATGTATTTTGCAGGCCAGTGGATCGTGAATTTGAACTATTGGGGCTGTAATCAGTACATTACTCAAAGGGCTTTAGGCGCTAACTTAAAAACTGCCCGTACCGGGATCCTTTTTGCTGGTTTAATGAAACTGGCCATGCCGGTTATTGTGGTTTTACCGGGTATTGCCGCTTACGTATTATACAAGAACGGTGCATTACAACAGGAAATGGCATCGGGAGGTCATTTTAATTCGGATAATGCCTACTCGGCTATACTGGGCTTTTTGCCAACAGGCTTAAAAGGGCTTTCGGTAGCGGCTTTAACGGCGGCTATTGTCGCTTCACTTGCCGGTAAAGCCAACAGCATCTCAACCATTTTTACACTTGATATCTACAAAAAACATATCCGCAAAGAAGCCAGCGAAAAGAACATGGTTGTTGTGGGCAGGCTTACCATCTTAGCCGCCCTTATATTCTCCATCATGCTAACCTGGAAAGATCTTTTAGGCATCGGCGGCGAGGGTGGCTTTACTTTTATCCAAAAATATACCGGCTTTATCAGTCCGGGCATCTTTGCCATTTTTATTTTAGGTTTCTTTTGGAAACGTACAACAGGTGCGGCAGCTATCGCCGGTATTTTAACAGGCTTCCTGATGTCGGTATTGTTTAATAATTATGCCCCTGCCCTATTCGGGCACGAAACATTCCTTTACTCGGCTTTCCCTAATGGCAAGGGTGGTTATGAAATCCCTTTCCTGATCTGTATGGGCTTATCGTTCATGTTCACCATTATTGTAATGGTAGCCATCAGCTTAGCTGGCCCGAAAGTTAATGCTAAAGCATTTGAAATCCCGAGCAGTATGTTCAAGGTTGAAAAATCAACCATGGCTCTGATCGTGGTCACACTGATACTCCTTACTATGCTTTATGCTAAGTTTTGGTAAATAGTTGAAATATTTGATTTTTGAATAAGAAAGTCCGCGCGAGGTGGGCTTTTTTTATTCAAAAATTTTAAGTGTTTTTTTAACAATTATAAATTAATTTTTATACATTGGTCTCGCTGATTCCTAACCATCAGCTAAACCAATTATTTGTCTGGAAATTATAATAGTTAAACAGCAATGCTTTAAAAAGGCAAGCTAACCACCTTAAATTATGAAAAATAACAAGAATTTATTAATGATGTTAAGCTGTTCGGCAGCGCTTTTCGCGGCTTGCAACGGTAATCCAAAAACAACTGATTCAACCGTGAAAGATTCGACCTCGGTAACTACTCAATTGATACCCGATTCGGCTAATTTTGAAGCCGATGTACAGGGACAAAAAGTAAAACTCTTCACCCTGAAAAATACCGGCGGTGCTACCGTTGCCATTACCAATTATGGCGGCAGGTTGGTAAGCTTGCTGGTGCCTGATAAAGACGGTAAACCTACCGATGTTATTTTAGGCTACGACTCGTTGAAAAGCTATCAAAAACCAAAAGAGCCTTATTTCGGAGCAATCATCGGCCGTTACGGTAATCGTATAGCTAAAGGTAAGTTTATGCTTGACGGTAAAGCCTATCAATTGGATATTAATGATGGTGTAAATACGCTGCACGGCGGCTTTAATGGCTTTTATGGCAAGGTATTTTCGGCTAAGCAACTAAGCGCTTCGCAACTGGAACTTACTTATGTATCAAAAGATGGTGAAGGCGGTTATCCCGGTAATTTAACAGCAACGGTAGTTTATACTTTGGGTGATGATAACTCACTTAAAATAGAATACAAAGCCACTACCGATAAAACTACAATCATTAACTTAACTAACCACGCATACTTTAACCTGAACGGTGCGGGCAGCCCCACTATTACCGATAACAGCATACAAATAAATGCCGACGCGTTTTTGCCGGTTGATACCACACTTATTCCAACAGGCAAGTTGCAGCCGGTTAAAGGTACCCCGTTTGATTTTACCGCGCCAAAAACTATTGGGAAAGATATCGTCACTGCCGATGAGCAATTGAAAAACGGCAAAGGCTACGACCATAATTTTGTGTTAAATAAGCATACGCTCACTGCACCTGTTGCTACCGTTAAAAGCACCAAAACAGGTATCACTATGGAAGTATTCACGGATGAGCCAGGTTTGCAATTTTACTCAGGCAATTTCTTAACAGGCCAAACCAAAGATGGTAAAGGCGGCAAAGCGTATCCATACCGCTCCGCATTTTGTTTGGAAACCCAACATTTTCCGGATGCACCCAATCAGCCGTCATTTGCGTCAACCGTGCTAAAGCCAGGGCAAACCTACCATACGGTTACCATTTACAAATTCTCCAAATAAATAAGCTATGCTAAAAAAGGCTTTTTTAATGCTGTGCGCCGCCGGTGCTTTTAGTACAGTACATGCGCAAACACAATATACTATAGCGGCCGATCAGGTGAAGGCGCATATCCAGCCGACCATGTATGGGATATTTTTTGAGGACATTAACCTTGCTGCCGACGGCGGCGTATATGCCGAACTGGTAAAAAACCGATCGTTCGAATTCAATATGCCTTTAATGGCCTGGAAAGAACAAAAAAAGGATGGCGGCGATGGTCGTACGGAAGTAATTAACCGTGCTGTTGAGCGACCGGAGAATGCACATTTCATAAAAAGCTATATTACCACGGATGCCGGTTTCTATGGTTTTTCGAATGAGGGCTTTCGCGGGATGGGGATTAAGGAAGGTGAGGAATACAGTTTTTCGGTAATAGCTAAGCAGGAAGGTGATGCCAACGTCAAACTGAACATTGAGTTACACGGCGATAATAACGCCATTATAGGTAAAGCCGAACTGACACCCACGGATAAAGAATGGAACCGTTACAGCATAAAATTTAAATCAAGCACTACAGCGCAAAAAGGGCAATTATATGTTTGGATGAGCGGTAAAGGTATTATTGACCTGGATATGATCTCCCTGTTCCCCGAGCATACCTGGAAAAACCGGCCGGGTGGCTTACGGGCCGACCTGGTCCAAAAACTGGCCGATCTTAAGCCCGGTTTTTTACGTTTCCCTGGTGGCTGTATTGTGGAAGGCCGCGACCTCAATAACCGCTATCAATGGAAAAAAACCATAGGCGCGGTTGATCACCGCGAGAATATTATTAACCGCTGGAATACCGAATTTAAACATCGCCCGACACCTGATTATTATCAGACGTTTGGTTTGGGCTTTATGGAGTATTTCATGACCGCCGAAGATATCGGTGCCTCACCATTGCCGATATTAAATTGCGGTATGGCCTGTGAATTTAATACCGGCGAATTGGTACCCTTGGATAAACTTGATCCATATGTGCAGGACGCGCTTGACCTGATCGAGTTTGCCAATGGCGATGCAGGCACCAAATGGGGTAAACTGCGTACGGATCTCGGTCACCCGGCACCGTTTAATTTAAAAATGATAGGTGTAGGTAACGAGCAGTGGGGACTCCAATATATCGACCGCTGGAAAATTTTTACTAAAGCCATCAAAAGCAAATACCCTGATGTAAAGATCATATCGGCTTTGGGACCGGCACCTGAAGGCAAGGAGTTTGATCTGTTAAATACAACATTCCGGAGTTTAGGGGCAGATATTCTGGACGAGCATTATTACGCCCCTCCAAAATGGTTTAGGGATAATGCCCGCCGCTATGATCACTATGACCGTAAGGGCCCTAAGATCTTCGCAGGCGAATACGCCGCGCAAAGCGCAGCTACGGTAAACCCGCAAAATAAGAACAACTGGGAATGTGCACTTTCTGAAGCAGCCTTCATGACTGGTTTGGAACGGAATGCCGATGTAGTGAACATGGCATCCTATGCTCCCCTGTTTGCCCATGTAGAGGGCTGGCAATGGACACCAAACCTCATCTGGTTTGATAACCTGAAAAGCTATGCCACGCCAAATTATTATGTGCAACAATTATTCTCGCTCAATAAAGGGACAGATGTAGTACCGCTTACTTTAAATAACGAAGCCGTAGCCGGGCAAAATGACAGCTATGCAACCGCCTGTTTAGATAAGAACACCAACGAACTGGTGATCAAATTTGTGAACACAGGTACGTCGGCGCAAAATGTAAGCTTTAAAATTACCGGTTCAAAAGGCTACCAAAAGCAGGCTTCCGTAATTACGCTGAAAGCGGACAGCAAGGATGCGGAAAACTCATTGACAGCACCAACCGCGGTTAGCCCAGTTGAAGGTACTGTTACTATTTCAGGTAATACCTTGAAACTGGCGGTCGAACCTTATTCATTTAAGATTATAAGGCTGAAAAATAAATAACAGTTGAATCAGATTTTTTCAATCATTGGGAGTTCATCCGGACAAAATCGTATAAACTCCCAATGAATTGATTAAGCTGATTTGATCATTTAGGTTGATTTTGAAATTAACCAGATCAAGTTGTTTTTTTTATAAGATTTACATGATCCACATTCACTAATGAAAATGTATGCTTTAGCGCTCGTTTGATCATAATGCACAATGTATAAGACAGGTTAATTAAATATTCGTTTGGAGGCGTATCCTCCTATAACCGGGTCCGGCTTTATTGTCCTCGTCGCCTCAACATAAACAAAAAGTCGGTTTTGTATAAAAAAAAGTCCTATTAAGTCAATTATTTAGATATTATTTCAAAGAAATTTGATTTATCAACTATTGATGGGAATGCATCAATTGCGGATCAACCAATTACAGCTAAAGAGACTTATCGAACCTTAATAAAATTTCGGATAACAGGTCGGCATAGCTATTTATTACGAATCACAAAACCCAATTATGAAAAGAAGAACACTCATCAAAGGTTTGGCCACAGGATTATCCTCCTTATACCTGTCGAAACTTTATGGAAACAGTTTGTTAACGCTCGATTCCAACGCGGATATTGCTTCCGGTCCATTTAGGCCGACATGGGATTCATTGAGTCAATATCAGGTACCGGACTGGTTTCGTGATGCCAAATTTGGCATGTGGGCACATTGGGGGCCGCAATGCCAGCCGGAACGCGGCGATTGGTATGCCCGAGGGATGTACCAGGAAGGCAGCGACCAATATAAATATCATATTCAGAAATACGGACACCCATCGAAATTTGGGTTCAAAGATGTAATCAACGAATGGAAGGCCGAGAACTGGAACCCGGAAGAACTGGTGGGTTTATATAAAAAAGCAGGAGCCAAATACTTTATGGCCCTGGCCAATCATCATGATAACTTCGATCTCTACGACAGCAAATATCAAAGCTGGAACTCTACCAAACTGGGGCCCAAAAAAGACCTGGTTGGCGGCTGGGCAAAAGCTGCAAAACAACACGGTCTGCCTTTTGGCGTAACAGTGCATGCGTCTCACCCATGGACCTGGTACGAGGTTGCCCAGCGAGCGGATAAAACCGGCCCATATGCAGGCATCCCCTATGATGGCAAGCTTACTAAAGCGGATGGCGCAGGTAAATGGTGGAATGGTTACGATCCACAGGAATTATATGCACAAAACCACGCGCTAAGCCAGGATAGCCTAAACGATGACAGCATGGGCAGTCATTGGGCTTGGGGTAACGGCGCCAGTGTACCAAACAAGGCGTATTGCGATAAATTTTTAAACCGGACTATTGAACTGATAGATAAGTACGGCCCCGAGCTTATTTATTTTGATGATAATGTACTACCACTTTGGCCGGTAAGTGATGTGGGCTTAAAAATTGCCGCCCACATGTACAACACCAGTGTTAAAAAGCATGGAAAACTGCAAGCCGCACTGTTTGGTAAAGTGTTGGATGAACAACAGCGCAAATGCATGATCTGGGATATAGAGCGCGGGCAAAGTAATCAGATAGAGCCTTTCCCATGGCAAACTGACACCTGCATTGGATCCTGGCATTACGACCGACGCATATTTGATAATAAAGGCTACAAAAGCGCCAAAACGGTGGTGCATACGCTTGTTGACATTGTAAGTAAAAATGGCAACCTGCTTTTGAACATACCGGTGCGTGGTGACGGCACCATTGACAGTGAAGAACGTACCGTAGTTGAAGGTGTAGGAGCCTGGCTGCAGGTTAATGGTGAGGCAATTTATGGCACCCGCCCATGGAAGATATTTGGCGAAGGCCCTGCAATAGAGTCGGCAGCCCCTATCAGCGCACAGGGCTTTAATGAAGGCAAAGGTAAACCATTCGGCTCCGAAGATATTCGCTTTACAACTAAAGGTAAAACACTTTATGCTACTATACTGGGTTGGCCCGCCGGTAACGAAGCGTTTGTTAGAAAATTAGCGAAAGGTAATGCGATAGGTAACGTGAGCAGTGTAAGCCTGCTTGGAAACGATAAGTTAAGTTTTGAACAAGGCGAGACAGGCCTCAAAGTAAAATTGCCAGAACAGGCCCCTGGTAAAGATGCATTCGTTTTAAAAATTGAGGGAGCTATTTAAACCATATCATGAATCTGAAATTTTATTATGTCTTGATCATTATTGTTTCATTGGCAGTTACCTCATTCGCGCAAACTTTTAAGCTGGTATCACCGGATAAAAAAACTATTGTTGAAATAAGCAACGGCACGAAGCTGCAATACACTGTTTCCAATAATGGTTTAACAATCATACATCCTTCATCTCTTGGTTTTGAGTTTAAAAATGAGCCGGCTATTGGCACCGATATGACCGTAACCGATCATGTAGAGCATTCCATTAGCCAAGTCTGGGTACCGGTAGTGAAATCAAAGCACGGGACTATCACCGATCGTTATAACGAATTAGTGTTATCGCTGGTGGAAAAATCCGGACAAATGCGCCGAATGAATATATTTTTCAGGGCTTATGATGATGGTGTCGCTTTTCGCTATCAATTATTCGGAGCGGATAAAATTGGCGACAGGCAGATTATCAGGGAGCTTACGAGCTTTAATTTACCGGCACTTGCAAAGAGCTGGGTGGCTGATTACGGCAGTTATACTTCTTCTCAAGAGACGGAGTTCTGGCCGCGGACACTGAACCACATCACGGAAAAAACGATTGCCGGTTTACCCCTACTGGTAGAGTTGGATCAACATCATTATGCAGCTATTACGGAAGCAAATATCGATAATTATCCTGGATTTTACATAGGGTCATTAAAAACGGATACCGGAGGGACTGGTAAAGTCGACCTGGTTACCAAGCTATCGCCCTTGCCCGGCGAAAATGAGAACGGGGTTAAGGCACGGTTTACAAATAACCTGCTTACACCCTGGCGGGTGGTCATGCTGGCCAATTCTCCGGGTAAATTAATTGAATCGGAGTTAATACAAAATCTGAACCCACCGTGTGTATTAAAAGATGCCAGTTGGATTAAACCAGGCATGAGCGCCTGGGATAACTGGTGGAGTGGGGAGGTGAAGATGGATATGCCAACGATCAAAAAATATATAGACCTGGGATCGGCACAACACTGGCCCTATATGCTCATTGACTGGCAATGGTACGGGCCGTTCAACAAACCGGAGGCTGACATAACGAAACCAGCACCACAACTAAATATGCCGGAGATATTAGCATACGCTAAAGCGAAAAATGTCAGATGCTGGCTTTGGTTATACAGTTCGGATGTAAACCGGAATGATAATTTTGAAAAAGCTTTTCCAATATATGAGCAATGGGGAATTGCAGGGATTAAAATTGATTTTATGGACCGGGACGATCAGCAAATGGTAAACTGGTACCGCCGTATTATTAAAACCGCCGCAAAGCACCATTTGATGGTTGATTTTCATGGGGCTTTTAAACCGGACGGTATTATGCGTACCTATCCTAATATGATTACACGGGAAGGGGTTTTAGGCGAAGAATACTCCAAGTTTTCAACCCGGATAACTGCCGGGCACAATACCACTCTGCCATTCACCCGTATGCTGGCCGGACCGATGGATTACACTCCTGGTGGATTTTTAAATATGAAGAAATCTGAGTTCAGACAAGGCAGCCCTACCCAGGTCATGAACAGCCGCTGTGCGGAACTGGCAAAATTTGTGATTTATGAAAGCCCTTTTACGGTTTACTGTGATGCGCCTGAGCATATTTTAGGTAAGCCAGGCGCCGATTTTTTAAGCAATATGCCTACCGTTTGGGATGACACCAGGGTGTTGGGCGGATACCCCGGCGAATACATCATTATCGCCAAAAGAAGCGGGAAGGATTGGTATATCGGCGCGATGACTAACGACGCTGAAAGGACATTACAATTGAAAACGGATTTTCTATCGCCGGGTAAATATACCCTGTCGTCCTGGGCCGATGTGTTATCGTCTCCGCAAAGTTTAACCAAATCTAAAAGAGCAGTTTCGGCGACTTCAGTGATCAATATCCATTTGGATAACGCGGGTGGATGGGTAGCGAAGATTTCTGCCACTAATTAAGCATCTGCGAGAGAAAATATAAAAATACAATATCCGGCTATGACAAAAAATAAAGATCTTTTCGCATTTATATTAATTACCAGTTTGTTCTTTTTGTGGGGCTTTGCTCATAATCTGGATCCCATATTGATACCGCACCTCAAGAAATCATTTACACTTACAACCGTTCAGGCTACACTGGTGGATTCGGCGGTGTTTATAGCTTATTTTTTGATGGCTTTGCCAGCGGGCTTTATTATGAAAAAATACGGCTATAAAACAGGCATTATAACCGGCCTGCTTATTTTTGCATTTGGCTCCTACTTGTTTATACCAGCAGCCAATACCCAGCAGTACACGTTTTTCCTGGTAGCCTTGTTTATCATTGCCTGCGGATTAACCATTTTAGAAACAGCCGCCAATCCATATGCTTCTTCGTTAGGCGACCCGGCAACCTCTACTCAAAGGCTTAACTTTGCGCAATCGTTTAACGGGTTGGCTACAACGCTGGCGCCTATAATTGGGGGGCGTATTATACTTACAAAAGGTTATACCCCATCACAACTAAGCTTAATGACAGAGCAGGGTCGCAAACTGGCGCTGGCGGCCGAGGCCTCTTCCGTGAAAGCACCCTACTTTGTACTGGGTAGCATACTTGTCATCATTGCCATCCTGTTTGCCTTTACCCGCCTGCCCCGGATCCAACGGCATGAGGGGCATGCAGCCAGTAAAAACATTTTCCACGCCCTGAAGCACCGTCATTTGGCCTGGGGAGTTGCCGCGCAATTTTTTTATGTGGGGGCGCAGGTTTGTGTTTTCAGCCTGTTTATCCTGTATGCTACAAAGGCAGCCGGTTTATCGGAAGTAAAGGCAGCCGACTATGTAGGTTTGTGCGGCCTGGCATTCCTGATCGGCAGATTCATCGGCACTTTCCTGATGCGTTATTACAGTTCTACCCATTTACTGGCCATCTACGCAGGTATCAATATTTTACTTTGTACAGTCGCTATTTGGGGCCACGGCATGATAACTATTTATACCATCATCGGCATCTGCTTTTTTATGTCCATCATGTTCCCAACTATTTTCGCACTGGGTATAAAAGAATTAAAGGGTGATACGGAATTCGGCAGCAGTCTGATCATTATGTCTATTGTTGGTGGTGCCGTTTTACCGAGGGCGTTTGGCTACATCAGCGATGCGACAGGTAATATCCAATACGGATATGTAGTACCATTGCTTTGTTTTGTAGTAGTGGCATTTTTTGGATTAAAAGGCTACCGTGTAAAAGTAGAGCCGGAAAGTTTACCGGTTTCCGCTATCCTTTAACAATAATTCATTCACATGAAAGAAGTCAGTTTACCACAAATAATTTTCGGAACCAGTAGTTTAGGAAATTTATACGTAGCACTTTCTGATGAGGCAAAGCGGGCTATTGTTGCAGAAAGCATCAGGTGTTCCCCTAAACCAGTTGTATTTGATTCAGCCGGTAAATATGGCGCCGGACTCGCCCTGGAATCGCTGGGAAGCTCCTTAACACAACTGAACGTCCCCCCCTCAGATGTGCTGATCAGCAATAAGCTGGGTTGGCTGCGTACTGAATTAACAACAGCTGAGCCAACTTTCGAACCCGGAGTATGGCGCGATCTAAAATATGATGCCGTTCAGCGGATAAGTTACGAAGGTATCCTGGAATGTTATGAACAGGGAAATGAGTTGCTGAGCGCTTATCGGGCAGAACTGGTATCTGTGCATGACCCCGACGAGTATCTTGCGGCAGCAAAGGACGAGCAGGACCAGACGAGGCGGTACCGGGATATATTGGATGCTTACTGCGCGCTGAATGAATTAAAGAGGCATGGTAAAGTAAAGGGTATCGGTGTGGGTTCGAAAGATTGGCGGGTCATCAAAAAAATAACTGATGACGTTACGTTGGATTGGGTAATGATAGCCAACAGCCTGACAATTCACAGCCATCCCCGGGAATTAGTGGAATTTATGCAGGAGCTTGAAAAACAGGGAACCCTGATCATCAATTCCGCTGTCTTTAATGGCGGTTTTTTAACGGGATCAGCTTATTATAATTATCGGTTAACTGACCCGATAAGGGACAAAGGCCTATATCATTGGCGGGAATTATTTTATCAGCTGTGTAACCAACATAAATTACAACCCGCAGATGCCTGTGTTGCATTCGGGCTAAACGCTCCAGGTGTTAAAAGCATTGCATTGAGTACCACCAATGCAAAAAGAGTGGCACAAAATGTAGCGTTGACCTCTTTAAAAATCCCGGCTGAGTTCTGGAAAGACATGAAAAAATACGGCTTGATTGAAGCATCATATGCTGCCGCTTATTTATAAAATTCAATATACTATGAAAAGATACTGTTTGGCCCTTGACTTAAAGGATGATCCACACCTGATAGCAGAATATGAGCGTTGGCACAAAGCAGAAAACAGCTGGCCTGAAATACGCAAAAGTATAGTGGATGCCGAAATCTGGGATATGCAGATCTACCGTACAGGCAACCGCTTGTTTATGATCATGGAAACCAGCGACCAATATGAGCCCCAAAAAAAAGCAGCGATGGATGCACTTAATCCAAGAGTGCAAGAATGGGAACAGTTAATGTGGATATTTCAACAGCCCCTACCCTGGGCAAAAGAAGGGGAAAAATGGGTAGTCATGGAACAGATTTTTCAGCTTTAACCATCAATCATATGCAAACCATTATTTGTGAAGAACCAGGCAGATTGGTTTTTAAAGAAAAAGAAAGACCTGATATAAAAGAGGGACATGCCCAAATCAGGATCAGGAGAATAGGTGTATGCGGTACGGACCTGCATGCCTTTGAAGGTACACAGCCCTATTTTAATTATCCACGCATCCTGGGACATGAACTTTCAGGGGAGTTGGTGGAGCCGAATGGTGCGCCAGGTTTTAAAAAGGGAGAGATCGTTACATTCATTCCCTACTTTAATTGTGGTGTTTGTATTGCCTGCAGATCTGGAAAGCCTAACTGCTGTGCTAAAATTAATGTTTGTGGCGTTCATGTGGATGGAGGAATGACCGAATACCTGAATGTACCAATCTATTCGCTGGTACATGGTGATGGCTTAAGCTATGATGAACTGGCCTTAGTAGAACCCCTCGCGATAGGTGCGCACGGAATCAGGCGGGCGGATGTAAAACCCGGTGAATATGTATTGGTTATAGGGGCAGGCCCCATAGGCCTTGGAATAATGGAGTTTGCCCGCATTGCAGGGGCCAAAGTAATCGCGATGGATCTGAACACAAAAAGACTTGAATTTTGCAGGGACAGACTGAAGGTAGACTATATTATTAACGTATTGAACGAAGATGTACTGGAACGACTGGCCTCAATAACAAAAGGAGATATGCCCACAGTAGTGATAGATGCCACAGGCAGCTTGAAAGCAATTAACAATGGCTTTAACTATATGGCCCATGGAGCAAGATATGTACTTGTCGGTTTGCAGAAGGGTGACATTAATGTTAGCCACCCCGAGTTTCATAAGCGTGAGGCTACATTAATGAGCAGCCGTAATGCTACCTGTAAAGATTTTGAGCATGTTATTGCCTCCATGAAAAAAGACTTGGTGCAACCGGCTAATTACATTACCCACCGTGTACAATTTGACAGAGTCACGGAAGAGTTCAAAAACTGGCTGGACCCGGCAAATGGCGTAATAAAAGCAATGATCGAAGTATAGCGGCTTATGGTAAACAAGGAAAGGCAACTAATGATAACTAAAAGGAAAGAAAAAACCGCTTTCCTTTTGACTGAAACATTAAACTTCATAAGTAAGCTGCGGTATCCAATTTTAATTAACGATTCAGATCTTTAGAAAAATTTTATTCCGGTATAAAATATACAGAAAGGTGAGTTGTACAATAACTATCGAAACCGCACCCCAGAAGGTTTGCCAATTCTGGGCCAGGTGAGCAATAAGCCCTCCAAATAAGAAATTAGCGGTATGTTGAAAGTCAACCATCCCCTCGGCTGCTAAATATATAACAATAGAATTTACACCAATAAGTACAAATGGAAATGCCCATTTACGGTAACCCGCAACATCAATAACTAAGTAAAAAACCGAAAGAAATATTAAACTCCACCCACCAACAAACAAAACAAAAGAGCTTGTCCATAAACGTTTGTTGATCGGGAAAGCCATGTTCCATAACAATCCCAGGGATATTAATACCAGCCCCGCGATAAAAAGCCCCAGCCCCTTTTTCCACATCGGCCATTTTGCTGATTCGTATTTCAAAAACTGACCGGTAAATATGCCCAGCATAGCCGTACCAATTGCCGGGATAGTGGATAATATGCCTTCGGGGTCATGTACTTTGTCATGTAACCTGCCAGGAAGCAATAGACGATCTATATACGATTCAAGACTGCCGTTCATTGTTAAAACGCCGGCTCCATAACCCGGAACCGGGATCAGCTCCATAGCAGCCCAATAACCCAGCAATAATATACCCAACCACCACACCTGTCCCCGCAAACCAAAATTCAGATAGATGAGGCCTGCAAAAAACCAGGCCAGGCCAATACGTCCCAACACACTCGCAAAACGGGTATTTTCATAACCATTAAATTTAAACAGCCCATTAACCACCATACCTAAAAAGATCAGGATCAGCGTTCTCCTGATCATTGATCTGTAGATTTCCTTTTTTGCATTAGCGGGCAATAAATCAGGATAGGCAACCCCATATTTACCTATCTTATTACTCATGGAATAAGGCATGGAAACCCCTGCAATAAATAAAAACAGCGGGAAGATCATGTCATAAAATGTGATACCATTCCAGTTGGTATGGTGTAGCTGGCCCGACATCCATAAAAATAAAGGCCAACCTGTGGCTTTAGCCAGCGCGTGGATAACTCCTTCTCCGCTCATGATCCAGAACATATCAAAACCACGCAGGGCATCAAGCGATAGCAGCCGGGCAGGCTTTACAGAATTTGAGGTGGCGTTTGTTTCCATCTTATTTTAAATCTTCTCCCATTGCTTTCCTGTATTTTATATACAACTGTTTGGCAACCGTCACACTGTTTCCCGAAGGCGATACTGGGTAGTTTTTGCGGGTATTAACCCATTGCCATTCCCATGCGCTTATCGATTTATCAAAAGCTTTAAGATCAGGCACCTTATCAGCCTTCAACGATTCGCCCAGCAGGTCAAAAAACTGCTGCCAGCGTACTTTATAAAAATCATTCAATAAACCGCTCCATTGCCGGCAGGAGTATTCGTGCAGCGGGCTGTTTTGGTCGCCCCAAAGGGTGATCAGATTACGGGCATTACGCTCATACAAGTTCTTTTCTTCTTCATTGCTTCCCCAGTTACGGGCATCTGAGATCCAGGGACCCAGTAAAAAATCTTTCCGGGTAGCCAGCAACTTATCTATATCTGCAATAAGCTCCAGGTATTGGGTGGTGTATTGATCAAATGCCTGGCGGTCCTTATCTTGATATGCTTTCAGCCATTTTAACTGCAGCGGCCTGGCATAATTGGCCAGGGCCTGACGTGAAACATCAACCAGGTCATAGTTGAACCCTTCGCTTTTCTGGCAGGCCGGAATAGCTTCTATCATTTTATCCCACGCGGGTAAAAAGTCTTTGCGTTTATAGTTCAGTCTGGTACGTGTCCACACAGCTGCAGAATCAAGCGTAGGTCTGCCGGTAATGATCGATTCGGCGCCATCACGAATGTCTTTTCCGTTAAAAACGGTACTCCGCAGTGTTTGCCAGGCCTCCAATACTGCTGTATTTTTTACCCCATATCGGTTCAGTAGATACTCGGGCAACCATTTATCCAGGTCAATAGGCTCTTTTTGCCAGGTATTTTGCGTCATCAGCTCATACAAAACGGGCGTTTGTTCAATAGCCTCCATGGTTAAGCCAATACCCACCATCCGGCCCGAAGCAGGGTCATGAAGAGCGGCGGCAGGTTCTTTTGCCACAGCATCCATTCTGCCAAATAAACTGATATTGCCACCGTAATTATGCAGCATATTCCAAATCCAGGGCTTTCCGTAAAACGCGTTGGTGCGTTTCCAGATGGGTTCAAAATCTGTATTCAGATCTAAAACGATCATGTGTTCATTAGGCACAGCATTTAATAAAGCTTTGATTTGCTGATCGTGCCAAAACTCGCGGTCGCTGTAAAACAACCAGCCCTGCATAACCCAAACCGCTTTTGGATCAGCGCCCTTCATACCATCATATACACGGGCGCTCAATTCAGCCAAAAATTGCGGATCATTTGACGGCGGCTCGTTTTCATTAAAGGTATCGGCCGAATACAGGTGATCTGTCCCGTAGATCCTGGTTTGTTCCTGAATAAATTTCCTGCCGATCTCCGCAAACAAAGGATCTTCCGAATCCAGTATATAAGTATCGGCAAAACCGTTTTTCCAATTGGTTTGCTTAAGTTTAGCCTTTGGAAAATGTGTTTTAAACGAAGCAGGAACATGTCCGGTAAAGGCTGGCAGTACGGGTTTTAAACCCAATTCTCTTTCTCTTTTTAGTATTTTTAATTGCAGATCTTTATGGTTATTTATCCAGCTCTCGGGTAAAGGGCCGTCCCATTTATCCATATTGCCCATATAAAACCAACCAAAGTAAGCCGGACCGGTAAAAAAGTCCTGCATATCGGTTTTACTAAATCCCATATCGGTGTATACTTTGTTCCACACGTATTCCTGCCCGGTAATGGCCAATGGCATGTTAATACCGTGCAAGGCCATCCAATCAATCTCCTTTTCCCAGCGTTTCCAATCCCACCAGCTCATGCTGTAGCTATAAGTACAATAGTTTAAATAGTAGCGGTAATCATAAGGTGTATCTTTCTTGGTCTTTTTAGTTGGTATAGGTAATTTAGCGGGCAAATTCAAATTCGTGCCATTCCAGGTTATTTGGCAATGCGCGTACTGTGTTAAATAATAATACAATGCCGAAGCCACCGCGATGCCGTTGTTTCCCCGCAAAATGATCATCCCATTGGCACCACCATCAACCTCAAAAACATCTTTTGCCGTATTGCTTTGTAGTGCCTGGACTTTAAATTTCTGCGCATAATCTGGTATTACTCTTTTGATGAGCGCATATGAAGCCGGCAAGTTTAATTGTGCGTGGGCATTGGTAAAAACACTACAAATAAAGCATATCAATAAATACTTGAGGCGGCCTTTATTACCTGTCATCATTTTTTTAGTTCTTTTAATAATTCTTTGCTCCCAAATTATTAAGAATAAGTTATTGTATTTTAATAAATTTCTTGTCATTTCCCTGTAGCTGGATATCTTGCAATAAGGGGTCTTTGACACCGTTCAGGATCATGATGGGTAACACATCGTTATGACTTGCGTTTACCTTTTCAAGAGTCAGCTTATCTACATCATCAAAAATAAAGGGCGTGCGAAAGTCCTTGCCTGCATAAGTGATACTAATATTTTTCATTTTTATACCAGCAGCATGCCTTACGTAAAATCCGGAGGCAGGTAATTCGCCAAACATGGAGAACTCAGGATAGTTAGCTATTTTTTCAGGGACTTTGGTTAAAGAATCTGTGTTAAAATAAGCAACCTGTTTTTTGGCGATACCATGATAATTGATAGCGATATTTTCAAGCGTAATGTTATTGGGTGCAAAACCCGGTATACCTGTAATAGATGATGGGAAAACATTATGAGCAAACTGCTCGGGCGGGCCTTCCATATGGTAACCCGCATCTGGTTTGCCAGCCGGTACCTCACATTTAACATTACCGATGTAAACGTTATTAATTGATCCCGGCGAGCTCTTTTTATTTCGTTTCCCTAAGTGGATAAAGATGGCATTTCCGGTGTTTTTTGCAACAATATCCCTAATATCAATGTCGCTTATTACGGCGCCATCTACCGATTCAATGGCGATAGCTGAACGATAAGTATCGTACACATAAATATTACGAACTGTTATTTTTTTAAACCCGCCATGGGAAGCCGTCCCCATTTTAAAGGCACTGGCGCTTGAACGCACCCGGCAGTTAGCGATATATATATTTTCGCAGGCCCCTTGTGGATCAGATGATTTCAGACAGATACCGTCATCGGCCACGTTAAAAAAACTATTGGTCAGCTTCACATTTTTACAATCAACCAGGTCAATCCCATCATTGTTTAAAAATGTATTACTGGTCACTTTGATGCTGTCAATAACCATATTGGTACAGCTTCTGTAATCCTGTATCCAGCATAACCCATTTTTAATGGTGATATTTTTAAGCTTAACCTGATCGCATTTTTCAAAAACAATAAGCTTAGGCCTGTTATCTTCTTCGGGGCGTAATTGATGCCAGTCGTTATAGGTTTTCCATTCCGTATCTTTTAGCGTCCCATCTTTTAGCATCCGGTAAATATCTTTTAACAAAGCTTCACCCCGCCCGTTGATAGTCCCTTTTCCCGTGATGGAAATATTTTGCTGTCCTTCCGCCCTGATCAACGGGGATGCTTTTCCAGAACCATAGGTAATACGCTTTACAGATGCACATAACTCAGAGCCTGCAGCAAGGTGTAATTCCACATTTGATCGTAAATGAATTACGCTGGTCACAAATTTACCAGCGGGAAACCAAACTGTCCCCCCTCCTGCTTCAAAGGCCTGGTCAATGGCCTTTTGGATAATGAGGGTATTATCGGTTTTGCCATCAGCTATCGCTCCAAGAGTTTTGATATTATATACCTTTCGCTGCGCAAATGCCGTATTGAGGAAGACTAATGAAAATATGAATAATAGGGTTGATCTCATACTATTTTAAATGATTTAAAACCATTATTTGGTTTTAATCTATCTGCTTATGATCAAAATTATAACAATCGGTTTTATTGAAGAAAGATAGAAATAAATCCCCGGTCATAAATGGCCGGGGATTTAAATAAGAACTATCAATAACCCGGATTTTGGGTTAGTTTAGGGTTTAACTGCATTTCTGGTCTTGGAATAGGGAAAATACGTTTATTGGGATTAGCATCAGTTTTTATGCCCCATGGTTTTTCAAATTGCCCAAACCTGATCATGTCGTTTCTTCTCCAGCATTCCATGGCCAACTCTCTTCCCCGTTCGTCCAATATATCCTGCAATGCTACAGAAGCAAGGCCGGTAGCTTTGGCGCGTGTACGCACCTGGTTAACCAATGATAATGCAGTTTGGCCGTTGGTAGCAGGTGCTCCCCTTAATATGGCTTCGGCTTTTTCTAATAAAACATCGGCATACCTAAACATAGGCACATCGTTGCTTTGATTACGGGTGGAACTCAGGCTATCCGGATAAAATTTATTATTTCTGTAGCCTTCTTCATTAGCAAGCTCATCATTGCCAATATCAAAAGTCGCGTTGTTTTTCCATACAATATCCGGGGTAAACTCCAATTGATGTACAACAACTCCGTTAGGGTTAGGGCCGCTGTAACTGGCATCAAGGCCTATATTAGTTGTGGTAATGTTAATAGGTGTTCCGTCGTTATTATATTGTTTGCCGGCAAGATATTGTTTTTTGCGAACGTCGTTAGCATCATTAAACAGGGCGTAATATTGTTTATAGGTATATACAGGCCCATCGGGAGTGTAAGGCATTTTATACTTAGCAGCTAAATTGGGATTGATTGTCCACCGAGCGTAATACATGCCTTGCGCCAGTAAAGCGTCATAGGGTATGGCAAAAATAAAATCTTTTACCGAAGGTCCATTACTTGGTTTAAACATGCCTAAATAATCACTATCCAAACTATATTGACCTCCCTGTATAATGTTATCGCACATGGTAACCGCATCCTGGTATCTTGGCGTTCCGATATAGTATTCTGCATTCAGATACATTTTAGCCAAAATGGCATACGCCAGGTATTTTGTGGGCCTGCCATAAGTGGAGACACCTACGGTTGCACTCAAATTTGGTATCTGCGCCAATAATTCACTTTCAATAAAAGCAAAAACCTGTGCCCTTGGTTGTGTGCCTAAATTGGTGGTATCGCCAAAAGTTTTAGATATAGGCACATTACCAAACAAATCCATCATATAAAAGTATGACATGGCCCGCATGGTTTTTACTTCGGCAATGGTTTGTTGTTTGGCTGCACTTTCGGGTGCTGAAGTAAATAACGACAATACCTTATTACAGTTACTGATGGTGGTGTAACCCCATGTCCAGCAACTTTCAATCATGCCATTATCAGGAGTAGTCGTGTGCAGGTTTACGGTGGAGTAGGTGCCGCCATCTAACCAGTTACCGCCACGGGCCACCAATACGCTTTCGTCTGTACTAAGATTTTGTAACAGCCAGTACTCGCGGCCAGGTGAGGTGCGGAATGAAGTATAAATAGGACCTGTTGCTGCCACAAATTGTGCAGCTGTTGTTGGGAAATTGCTTGGTGTAAGCGCAGACTTCGCTGCGACATCCAATTTTGTACAGCTCGACAGGTAAACTGCTGCTCCAGCAAGCAAAGCTACGATGCTGAGTTTCTTATATATATTATTCATGTGGTTCATGTCAATTAAGTTTTAGGTATTATAAATCTACTTGTACACCAGCCAGGAAGCTCCGTGTTTTAGGATAAAAGTTATTACTATCTACTCCTATAAACTGGCCGCTGGCCTGATTATTCAGGCTCAGGTTCAACTCTGGGTCAACACCCTTATACTTTGTTATGATAAACAGGTTGGTACCGGTAACATAAAAACGTAACCCATGTATGTAGTTACCCTGGATCTTGGTTTTGTATGACAAGGTTGCGTTACTTAACCGCACAAAAGTGCCGCTTTCAAGGTAACGGGTTGAGTATAAATTCGCATTTACATCATTAGCCGGTTCGCTCAATGTTAGCACAGGTACGCCATGTGCCGAGGCTTGTGTAGGCTGATTAAAGCTTGCCAGTGATGCATTCATGATTTTATTACCGCCCTGACCCCGGAAAAAGAAATTCAGGGTGAATTTTTTATAAGTAAAATCGTTACCCCAGCCAAATGTATAGGTTGGCTGCGCATTGCCGGCATAAGTTTGATCGGCACTTGTTGGCGTAGTTGTAGGTTGGCCATTGGCACCCAGATAGGTAGATACGCCATTAGTACGCCCAAGATATTTCAAAGTATAAAACTCACCAAGCGGGTACCCGGCTTCAATAATGGAAACGTTGATACCGCTCTGTCCGGGACCTTCCGGATCACCTACATAGATTTTTGAAAGATTGGCCGCCGTTGAGGTGATCTTATTTTTATTAAAAGCAATATTTCCATAACTGCTCCAGGTAAAATCCCTTGTTTTTACAGGGCTTCCGTTCAATGCTAATTCAACCCCTTTGTTACTCATGCTACCCACATTTGATGTAGTAATACCCACAAAATTGTTGATCTTAGAAACAGGAACATCAAATATCATGTTGGTTGTTTTTTTATCGTAAACATCAACAGACCCGCTTAATCGTCCTTTAAGTATGGAAAAATCAATACCGCCGTTTAAGGTAGCAGTAGTCTCCCACTTTAAATTTGGATTCGGGTTTTGAGTTATACCAACAGCATTGGTAAAAGATCCGTTATAATAAAAATAACCTGTTGAGTTATATAATGTTTGCGGGGTATATGGATCGAACCCTATTGAATTACCGGTTTGTCCGTAACCTACGCGAAGCTTCAGATCATCAAACAAGGTTTGTGATTTCATGAATGACTCGTCACTAATCCTCCATGCAGCTGAAGCAGCCGGGAAATACCCCCAGCGGTTATTGGTACCAAAGGCATTTGAACCATCGCGACGTATAGAAGCCTGGAAAATATACTTACCTAAGTAACTGTAATTTACACGTGAGTAAAATGATATTAAGCGTAGTGTTAAAAGCTTCACATTGCCAAAATCAGAAGTAAGACCAGTCTGGCTACCTAAACCCAGGTTATAATAGCTGGTTGCATCAGATGGAAAACCCTGCCCTGCTGACTGAAAACCATTACCTGTTGTAGTTTCATCAAACGAGTAACCAAACAAAGCCTTAAAATCATGCTTATCGCCCCAGTTATGGGCATAGGACAAATAGTTCTCAAATACCTTTTTAGTATCCTCATAGGTTGAGCGTGTAGCTTTTCCACCCAGATTTGGCGCCAATTCCGAAGCCGAATCATAATAGGTATTATTATTGGTGGTCCTGCTCTGATAGGCTAAGTTTAAATTATACAATAACCCAAATGGCAATTGCAGCTCGGCCTTGGTATTAGCCAATAAAAGATTGATTTTTTGTTGATAGGTATCATTGGTGATCAGGCCTACCGGGTTATAACCCAATTTTAAGGTGGGATCATTATACAATGTACCATCGGCATTATAAATGGTACGGGTTGGCAAATATTGCACTATTGATTTAAACAAGCCCGGGCTTTGACCATTTGCTGTGTATAGCGGAATATCGTTCACCAGCAAACCTGAATTGGTTACCGAATTACTGACAGAAAAGTCAAGTTTCAGTTTATCATTCAATGTTTTTTGGGATACGTTAAGCCTGCCGATAACACGCTTTAAACTGCTGGTTTTCACAATACCCTGGTTATCCAGGTAATTTAAACTTCCGCCATAAATTGTTTTATCTGTACCTCCGCCAAATGAAAGGTTATGATTCTGAGAAAAACCGCTGCTGCGTTCTACCGCTTTTTGCCAGTCGGTATTACCACCGTTATCATTAGCCGGTGTAAAGCTTTGTCCGTTGGCTTTTACATAAGCCCTTAACTGATCGGCACTGGCTACTTTAAACGAGTTGGATATCTTATCCATTGATGCATAAGCATCATATGACATCCTTAACTGCCCTGGCTTGGCTTTTTTGGTGGTAACAATAATTACCCCATTAGTGGCCCTGGTACCATAAATAGCAGCGGCGGAGGCATCCTTCAATACATCAATTGAGGCAATATCTGTTGGTGCAACTAATTTAAAGTCGGCATCAGGCACGCCGTCAATTACATAAAAGGCTGATGAACCTGCAGGACGTACGGTTGAGGGACCGCGGAGTGTAACTGTTGCGTTTCCGTTAGGGTTACCATCATTGGTAATATTTAAACCGGCTACCTTACCTTCTAACAGATCGGCAGGTGTTGATACCACACCCGCATTAAATTGCTCAGCCTTAACAGTCGAAATGGCGCTGGTTAGCTGCCTTTTAGTACTGGTACCATAACCAACTACCACTACTTCATTCAACCCTTTTTGATCCTCATTTAATGTAACGGCAAGTGTTGTTTGATTTTCGATCACCACCTCCTTCATTTCAAAACCAATAAAGCGAAATTGAATAACACTTCCTTTTTCGGCATTGATGGTAAATGTTCCATCGGCTGAAGTTGAAGTAACTATGGAAGTCCCTTTGACCTGTACGGTTACCCCAGGGATGGATACACCCATTTTATCCACTACCTTACCGGTAATGCGGATGGGTACCCGCTTTTCATTTTGATCATTACCTGATGACTGGATTGGCTCTTTGATGATGATGGTATTGTCATCAAGCTCATAGGTTAATGGCTGATCTTTAAATATTTTTATCAGCACTTCGCTAAGCTCCGTATTAGTTACGTGTATAGATACAGGCCGGGCTTTTTTGATAACCTGATTATTATACATAAACAAGTACCCTGTTTGCTTTCGCAACTCTTTTAAAACCGATCTCAGGTCACCGTTTTCCTTAGAAAGGTTAACTTTTTGCGCCATGGTTGATGCGCTCAGGTGCATGGTCAGTACAAATAAAAGGACGCCCGTTAGTTTCATTATCCGTAATACCTGTTTAAAATAGCTACCGCGTAGGTTTGTGTTTTTAAACTCCTCGCCATAAGGCATAGGAGCTTTAGAATGTAGAAGTAGTTTCATACATTTGAATGTTTGGGTTAAGTTTAAATCAATGGGTTACAATTGTAATTTGGGTTGATCCAATCATTTAGCCTCCCTGGCCGGAATCCGGGGGGGCTTTGCTTTGGGAAACCCTTTTTGGGGAGGTTATGTCTTTCGTTTTCTCATTTTATAGGAGTTTATTGGTTTTTAATTAATTGGCTAATATTCTTCTGTATTTATTTTTTTTCAACCGTTACCATGTTTCCGTTAATCGTAAACTTTGCTCCGCCGGTTGATTCGAGGATCTTAAATACCCTGGATAAATTATTGTCTTTTCTGATTTCTCCCGTAAAATTCAGGGTTGGCTTAGGTCCTTTGTAAATTACCTCTATGTTGTACCACCTTGCTAACTGAAGCATTACATTATCGATCTCGGTATTGTCAAACAGGAACAAACCATTTTTCCAGGCCAGAATATCATCTGTATCCACCGTTTTCACATTAAACTTGTGGCTGTCTGGCTCATAAATGGCTTGTTGACCTGGTACTAATAATTGATTTTCGCCAGCTTTTGAAATTTTTACCGAGCCTTCTATAAGCGTTGTTTTAAAGGCAGGCTGATCTTTATAAGCGCAAATATTGAAATGGGTACCTAATACCTCAACCGTTTGATCACCGAAATGTACCCGAAAAGGCATTTTTTTATTCTTGGTAACTTCAAAATAAACTTCGCCTGATATCGTAACGACACGTTCATTACCTGTAAATGCTATAGGGTAAGTAATAGATGATTCTGCATTAAGCATCACCAGAGTGCCATCAGGCAACTGCAGCCTATATTGCCCGCCGCGCGGCGTCGACATCGTGTTGTAAACAGGTGCTTCGTTAGTAGAGCCGGCTTGTTTATAGGCCAGTTCACCGTTAGCCAGCTTTACAACAGAGGCATTCCCCTGCTGTGCCAGCGTTCCGTCCTTTGCATCATTCAATACGATCTTCGCTCCGTTTGAAAGCGTCAGGATGGCTTTATTTCCACCAGGCTTTACATCATTCCGGGATTTGGTTGCAGCAAGCTTTTCCTGAAAATCATGATCAATATACACGTATAAACCAAAGGATACACCTAAAAACAGAGCAATGGCAGCAGCATATCTCATCCATAAAAACCTCTTCGGGGTTATTGGCACCACGTTATCGCTAAAATTATCTGCTAAATTTTCACTTAAAACAGCACCCAATATTTTTTCGCGTGTACCTTCGGCAAATGGATCATGCGTTGTCTGGCTACCAGATAAATACATTTCCTCCATCAGCGAAGTAACTATCGCCTCAGAATCGGGGTCGTTAATGAGACGCATAAGCTCATCCCGTTCCTGCCCGGTTGCTGTTTTATCAAAATATCGACGAAATAAATAGGTTAATCTCTCAGACATGCTTTCAGTCTTATAACCCTAAAGACCCAAAAGCAATAAAAAAGGGGTAATGCCCGAAAAAATATTTTTTATTTAAATAGCAACGGGGTCAATAAGATCAGGATGATCACATTATTATTTTCCAGGCTGATGCTGTTTTTGATAGAACGCAACGCCAATTTCATATGCTTTTTTACGGTTTCGGCAGAGATATTTAAAACCGCAGCTATCTCTTCATATTTTAACCTTTCGTTTCGGCTCAGGAGATAAACCTTTTGCTGCTGCGGAGGTAATTTGCTTACGGCTTTGTCAATCTGGATACGACAAGCCTCCTCTATACTTACCTGATCTAATTCATAGATCTCCTCCTCAAATTGTTTTTCCCAAGCTAATTGACGCACCCGTTCACTTGCTTTTTTCCGAAGAAAATTATAGGTCTGGTTTCTACTGATAATGAACAGGTAATAACTAAAATTATCTATTTCGGTCAGGCATTCTCTTTTAGTCCAGATCTTTATAAAAACATCTTGTACAATTTCTTCGGCCAATTCTACAGATTCCGTTAGTCTTACCACATAATCACCCAGCTGCCTGTAATAAGCATCAAAAAGTTTTGTAAAAGCACGCTCATTGCCACAGGCTACCTGTTTTATCAACTCACTTTCATTGGGTAGGGGTTTTATGGCCAACTTTTGCTTCTGTTAATTCCGTTTTAAATTTATGTAAAATTCGCTCTGGTTAAGCCAATTCAACACAAAATTCTACAGATATAATTAAGCAGTGCTTTTGAAATGACCTGGGGAGTTACCTAAATGTTTATTATGTGTGTATTTGAGCAAATAACTAAGATTTATAAATGTGCTTTACTCAACTATCCTGATTAGGTTTTTAAAATGCAGTTAGCTATTACCCCAACAATTGCGGCTGATGAAAAACTGATCAAAGTACCTACCAAAATATATTCCGTCTTCTTTTGCTCCCGGTCATCTTTATCACCAAAACGAAGTATGGATTTAGCTGCCATTAAAAAACCTAATGCGGTATATTGATTACTGATAATAAATGTTAATATCAAAACACGTTCGCATCGTCCAATCCACATACCGGCTTTACTTAAGCCCCCGGTATCCATGGCCGCCTCTTTTTGCCACTTTTCTGTTGCTTTGCCAATAGCTATACCTAAGGGACCAATTACCAAATAATAAGACAATATTAATACCCAGAAATGAGGCGAACTTAAGTATTTAACCGCCCATGCTGTTATCAAATGGTAGTTAAAATAAACAGCTATCCAAATCAGGAGAATAACAGCAAGATGCAATAACTGATCAAACAAAAAATAAAGGAAGTTATTGGGACGGTGGCTTTTCCAGATATCTATTGCCAAATGACTCACCATTACAATCATCGGGATATACCATTTATCCCAGTCCCACAAAAACACGTAGGTTAATACGGTTACCACTAATACGTGGTAATACATTTGAGGTGCTTTCTCTTTTTTTCTTTCCTTAGCCTTTACCCAACTCAGGGGCTGTAGCAGAAAATCACCCAGCAGATGCGCCATTAATAACCTTAATAAAATACCCAATTCCATTATGCAAAATATTGTTTATTCAGATCCGCGTTTATATAACTAATACCTTTTTCAACCTCTTTCCACTTTGCGGCTCTTAAGCTTTTGGCTACAGCCGGCTGGCTCATTTTCAGCTCCTTTGCTATTTTTTCCTGTGTACTATCCTCTATACTTAATAGCTGATAAATGGTTTCTGCCTGATTTATCGTCCATCCTTTTATAATCATATTAATATACATCAGTATTACCTGGTAGGTATTAGTTTTAGCCTCATCAAAGATAGTGAGCCTGATGATCTCCTCTTTATCCATTTTATCAAAATTTCTTCCCGAAAAATGGAACGCTTCTCCATCTGAATCTAAAACATTTTTACCAAGATACGCTATTTCACCAATTCCGATTGAAAGCCGGGTACCCAAACGGGTAACACTATGTTTATCAGAATTCATTTTAAACCAGCATATCAACCGTATACATTTATTTAAAATATCATTTATGTTATCGGTTATAAACTGATAGCTATCACCTCTAAATATGGCAGCATCCATAGGTTGCCGGACCATCGATCTTAGTAACTGTTCAGTATCGCTTACTAACTTACCACGCTTTTGATCTGATAGCCTGGTGAAATTTTTAATATCTCCCGTAACAACTCCATATATCTTCATAACATCCGCATTTACACATACTAAATTATAACTAATTTTATTTATATCAAAATAAAATAACCAATTTAAGTTATATTAATATTATATAATCATTTTTAGTTATTATTATCAATTATAACCTTTTTTCAAAAGAAATCAATTACATAACAACCATCAACAACCGAACTTGATTGCTTTGTGCATATTAATAACTTTGTAGCATGTCAACCTCTCAGAACATTAAAGTAGCCGTTGACGCGGTTGTATTTGGACAGCCGGCTCTCCGGCAGCACAAGATGATATTATCGATCTTAACTGGTTTAAATTATCAGATTTGCCGCAAATGTTAACCGACGGTTTCATCAGCGATGAACACCATGAATTATTTGATTTATCATTAATAAATACCTAAAAAAATAAAGCCATGAAACGCGAAAATCTGATTCTGTTGGCTGACGCATATAAATACGCCCACCATAAATTTTACTATCCCGGCACTACTCAAATATACAGCTACCTGGAAAGCCGCGGCGGCTGGTTTGACGAAACCATATTTTTTGGGTTACAATACTTTTTAAAGGAATACGTTCAAGGACAAGCATTTACACAACAAGACATTAACGAAGCCGAAGGCTTTTTGCAACAGGTATTTGGCAGGAATGATGTATTCAACCGTGCAAAATTCCAATATATCCTGGATAAATATAACGGCCAGTTGCCCATTAAAATAAAGGCAGTTGCCGAAGGTACCGCCGTGCCAACCGGCAACGTACTGATGACCATTGAAAACACCGATCCGGAATGTTACTGGCTTACCAACTTTTTAGAAACCCTGCTGATGCAGGTATGGTACCCATGTACCGTGGCTACGCTAAGTAACCAGATCAGGAAGGTGATAACACAGTACTACCGGGAAACCGCCACTGACGGTGCCGAGGCCGGGATTGATTTTGTACTGAACGATTTTGGTTTCCGTGGTGTAAGCAGCGTGGAAAGCGCCAAATTGGGCGGGGCCGCTCACCTTATTAACTTCAGCGGCAGCGATAACCTGGCCGGCAGCAGCATGGCTATTAATTATTACGATGCTCAGAAAGTTTATGGCCTAAGCATCCCTGCAACAGAGCACAGCATTTGCACCCTACTGGGTAAAGAGGGGGAGCTAGAAGTTTTCAGGCACGTATTAAAAAGCTTTCCTACCGGCACCATCGCTTGTGTGTCTGACAGCTACAATATCTTCAGAGCATGCGAAGAGTATTGGGGCACCGAACTACGGGATGAGATCCTGAACCGCCAGGGTACATTGGTTATCCGCCCGGACAGCGGCGACCCGATCAGGACCCTACTGGAGATATTTGAGATCCTTTTCAGCAAATTTGGATACACCATTAACGCCAAAGGATACAAAGTGTTACCGCCACAACTAAGGGTGATACAGGGCGATGGTGTTAATTATACCGAGATCAAAAACATCTACAAAAAACTAAAAGAAAATGGTATCAGCGCCGAAAACATGGTACTGGGCATGGGCGGGGCTTTACTCCAAAAAGTTGATCGCGATACTCAAAAATTTGCGCTTAAATGCAGCAGCGCCGTGATCAATAGCAAAGAAGTGGCCGTTGAAAAAAGCCCAACCGAAATGGATGCCCAAGGCAACATTACCGAAAGTTTCAAAAAAAGCAAAGGCGGTCGTTTGAAACTGGTAAAAATAAACGGCATCTTTAAAACTGTCAAAGAACAAGAGCATCGCGAATTAAGTGATTATTTGCAAACCGTGTTTGAGAATGGAGAGCTGGTAAATACTATCAGTTTTGAACAGGTAAGGGCAAACGCCAAATAATATCAACATGAAGAAGTTACTATTTAATATAACCGACTATGAGTACCTGGCCGAAAGAGTATTAGCCTCCGGCCTGTTTGAAAAAGGCGAACTGGAAGTAAGCCATTTTACGGATGGCGAACGCTATCAGCGCATTATCTGTAATGTAGAAGATCGTGATGTGATACTGCTCGGCGGTACTGTTTCCGACCAGGCCACACTGGAATTGTATGATCTGGCTTCATCGCTGGTGAGCTATGGTGCTAACTCACTCACGTTGGTTATACCTTATTTTGGCTACTCCACTATGGAACGCGCTGTGTTAAGCGGTGAAATTGTGACGGCCAAAACAAGAGCAAGACTTTTATCCTGTATTCCCCGTTCCAACCGCGGCAACAAGGTTTTACTGTTCGACCTTCACTCCGAAGGCATACAATACTATTTTGAACACGGCCTATACCCCGTGCATGTTTATTGCAAAGACATCGTTATAGCCGCCGCCCGTGAATACGGGGGCAATAATTTTGTAATGGCCAGCACTGATGCAGGCAGGGCCAAATGGGTAGAATCGCTCGCTAATGATATGGGCGTAAACGCGGCCTTTATTCTCAAACGCCGTCTTAAAGGCGACCATACCGAAGTAAGCGCTATTAACGCCGATGTAGCCGGCAAAACAGTAATTATTTACGACGATATGATCCGCTCTGGAGGCAGTATTATTAACGCCGCGCAAACCTATAAAAATGCCGGTGCTGGCGATATCTATGTGATCACCACACACGGACTTTTTGTAAACGATGGCATCAATAAATTAAAGAACTCCGGATTGATCAAAAAGCTCATCTGCACCGACTCGCATGTCAATACCCAATATATAGCGGATGATTTTACCGAAATACGAAGTTTGGCCGGACTCATCAGTCAAAACATCGGCTAAGCAAAAACTATCAATAACCAATTTCAACCGTGGTTTTGATGATTGCTGGATTATTGACATTATGTATGATAAAATGCGCTACATCTGCACGGGATATTTTGAGACAATCCTTCAGCCAATCATTAATGGCTATACGGTAATGCCCGGTTACTGGCTGATCGGTGAGTTGAGGCGGCCTGATAATCGTCCACCGGGCATCGCTTTGTTTGATGATAAGCTCCATCTTGCGCAAATCGGCATACATGTGTTTTAAAAGCTTCTGGATAACATATTTAGCTATCAATCTGACAAAAAAAGATATCACCGGGCTTATTTCAATAGCCGAGGCCGATATAAAGAAGCACCGTTTAACCCCTGCATTTTCCATGGCCTGCAAAAGATTTGCATTACCATCCGAATACAAAGTGGTTGGTTTATCGCCAAACATCCCCCCTTTAACACCAATGGCCGAAATAACAACATCTTTACCAACCAGATATTTTTCAACTGTGCCGGATTGCAGTAAATCCCCCTGCACCACTTCCAGGTTTTGGTGCATTAATGGCAGATTAGCCGGATTGCGAACCAAGGCGGTAACTCTATGCCCGGCATCCAGGGCAAGCTCAACACACTGCCTGCCA
Organism: Mucilaginibacter sp. RCC_168; assembly: GCF_041355315.1. NCBI lineage: Bacteria > Pseudomonadati > Bacteroidota > Sphingobacteriia > Sphingobacteriales > Sphingobacteriaceae > Mucilaginibacter > Mucilaginibacter sp. RCC_168. The sequence goes on along the minus strand of NZ_JBFUPN010000014.1, from coordinate 101,785 downwards.
ATGCCGCCATTAGCCCCTATGATCAATAATTTATAGGATTGATTTTCCATTCGGATTATGGGTTGTTGTTTTAATGATCAGTTGAATTTAAATACACTCAGAAAAACGATGAGCAGAAAAAGGCATAACTGCAGCAGAAAAAAACGATTGAGCCGTCCCCTCAAAACAAAAGCCTCGGCAAGCAGTTTGGCTCCTGAATTGGCCACAACGTTTCTTAGTTTGGTACCCTGCCGTCTGCCACTCAATATTCCGTTGAGTATCAAAACAACCACCAGGCCAAATTTTATCCTGAACCATAGCTGTTCACCAAAAACACCATGGGTTATAGCCATCATCCCTATACCGGTTAGTACAAGCAAAGCCGCCCCTATACCAATAAGCCGGGCCGAGTTTGAGGTTGCTTCCATTAGCCCGGCGGGATTTGGTTCGCCACGGTCAATTTGTTTCCAAAAGGTTTTAAATACAGCATAATCAACAACAGTAGTACCGGCCATAATCACCAGCCCGGAAAGATGCAGAACAAGCAAAGTTTGAAGAAGGGTTTGTAAGTTCATAAAAATGAGTTAAGCTTTAATAATTCAGTTAACAAACAAATGCGATCAGTTGAATAGCAGTCAATTTAAAATACTTCCATTTGGTTATATTATTAAATCAAATATATACCTTTTGGTTATAATAAAGGTCATATATTATGCCATTTTTATGTAAATTTGCTACCAAAAGGAAGTAATTACATTGAACAAAACGGTAGAACTGGTTAAGCTATGGGGTGCCTACGAGGAGCAAAACCCCGATGCTACGTTGGATAATTTTTTCAGATATCAACTATCCCTGATCTCAAAAACACCTCAAAAAACCGACCAGCAGGAAAAACTGATACCGGACATCAATGGCCGTCTGATGATCCTGTTACGACGGATTGCCAAATACCATATCACTTACTCCAACAAGGCCCTGGAGGGCACGGGGTTTGATCAGATAGAAGAATTTGGCTTGCTGGTCACTATTTTTAACGAAGTAAACCCTATCAAATCCGAAGCAATTTATAACAACATTATTGAGCTCTCAAGTGGTACCAATATGCTTAACCGGCTCAAAAAAAGAGGGCTGGTAAGCGAATATGCCGATACTGAAGATAAGCGTGTAAAAAGGCTACAGGTAACCCCTAAAGGCAGGGAGGCATTGATGATAGCCAAAGACAAGGTACAGAAAGTGGCCAAAATGATGTCATACGGCTTACCTGATGAAGACAAACAAATGTGCATCCAACTGCTTACCCCGGTTAACGATCGCTTTAACGGCATGTTCCAGAAACAAAAGAACAAGTCATTTGATGAAATCTTCAGGGAGATGACCTCCTGATATTTCCGGTGCAGCACCGTGGTTTAATCCGTATTGTTATTTTATTTAACTTTAGGGCAGCACCACTTAAACCTGAACACCTATGCCCGCCACCACTATTAATGAGGTCATTGATGCCCTGCAAACCATTATTACCGAAAGCATTGCCACCAACAACCGTATAGGGTATTTTGCTGCCCTGTATTATAAAGTTACCGCCGCCGTTCGCGATGGTATTGTTAAAGGCCAGTTTGAAAATGGCCCCCGGATGGAAAAGTTCGATGTTATTTTTGCCAACCGGTACCTGGATGCATTAACCGCCTGGAAAAACAAGCAAGCCCTGAGTGACTCCTGGCGCGTCGCCTTTGAAACCGCCGAAAGATCATCACCATTGGTATTACAACAATTACTATTAGGGATGAATGCTCATATCAATCTCGATTTGGGTATTGCTGCAGTTGAAGTATCCAATGGAAATATGGATGGCGTACAAAAAGACTTTGATGCCATTAACACCATCATTTCGGCATTAACTTATGAAGTGATCAGTGAGATCAACCGGATATCGCCGCTGCTTTCCCTACTGGGACTGCACTCCTCCAATTACTCTATTATCATCCAGTTTAGTATTGGCAATGCCCGCGATGGCGCATGGTGTTTTGCAGAAGACCTATTGACCAAGCAAGATTCTGCCTATACCAATTGCATCAGCACCCGTGATAAAACCATTGCCCAACTGGCCGGCGGACTTGCCCATGCCACCGGCCTGATGCGTATTACCCTTTGGCTTATTCATGTTTTTGAATGGAAAAGCCCTTCAAAGATCATCAGGGAGTTGCATGACTACCAAAAGGAAAAAATCACCATCAACCCTGTTGCAACAGCTCCTGCCGTGTAAAACATCTGTTTTCATTGCAGCAATTCTGCAATTTCATTTATCCAATTATAGTATTATTTAGATTAGTACACTGCTTTGTCGCAAAGCGCCCCTTTAATTGTCGGATACGGCCATTTGGCAATTTAGCTGACGGCTGTACATTTGAATATAAAATTTACAACCATGAAAAACGCTATCAATAATAAGCTCACCCACATCCCATTAATGATTATGGCTATGATGACAGCCAGCAGCGCGACACAGGCCCAAACAACAGAACAAGGCAAATATGCCAACGTAAACGGTATAAAAATGTATTATGAGATACATGGTACCGGCAAACCCCTGGTATTGATCCATGGCGGTGGCTCAACCCTTAGCACTTCTTTCGGCCGTATCATACCTATCCTATCTAAAACCCACCAGGTAATTGCCGTTGAACTACAGGCCCATGGCCATACCGGCGACCGCGATGCTCCTGAAACTTTTACCCAGGATGCAGATGATGTAGCCGAACTGTTACGCCAGCTTAACATCACTAAAACCGACGTACTGGGTTTTAGCAATGGCGGTCAAACTTCCCTCGAAATAGCCCTGAGGCATCCCAAACTGGTCGACAGGCTTATCATAGCATCGGCATTTTATAGCCGCGATGCCGTACCCGCAGGTTTCTGGGAAGGTTTCAAAAATCCCAAATACAGCGATATGCCGCAGATTTACAAAGACGAATATCTAAAAATAGGTACACAGGCAGGGCTCGCCAATATGTTCAACAAAGACGTACAGCGCATGAGCGTATTCAAAGGATGGACCAAAGACCAGATCGCTTCTATACAAGCTCCCGCCCTGGTAGTGATTGGTGATCATGACCTGACTCCTCCGGAACATGCTGCCGAAATGTCCCGTTTATTGCCCCACGGTCAACTGGCTATACTGCCTGGCGCCCATGGCGAATATTTTGGCGAGGCCTTTTTCCCGAATGCCAGCAGCAGGAAAGTTGAAAGTTTCAGCCTGCTTGTGGAGGATTTCCTGGCAAGCCCAATCAATTAGTAATCACCATTATAAAATCATAAGCACATGTCATTCCAAGCATACCTTACCACCATCAAAGCCAAAACCGGTAAAGACGCAGCCGATTTCAGAAAACTGGCCGAAGAAAAGGGTTATACCCAAAACGGCGAACTCACCGCAAAAGCCGGCGATATTGTAAACTGGCTTAAAACCGATTTTGAGCTCGGTCACGGCCATGCTATGGCTATTTACGCTTTACTCAAAGGCATCAAGAATGAAAGCAGCCAATAAATGGCTATCATTATATTCCAACCTTATCACCCCATGCCCGCGATTTTTCGCGGGCATTTTTTATCGTAAAACTTTTTAAACCTTAAATTTTAACACTTTTCGGACGAAAAACGGGGTAAAAACGAGTCAAAAATTATTCAAAACCATCGATTTTAACACTTTTTAACAAATTCAAACGCGATTTTGAGTGGTTTTTAAAACTTTAAAAGTATTAATTTACCGATTATCAAATAACTGCATACAAAACAGTTGGTTTTTTGGGTTCTTTTTCCCTTAACCAAACAGCCCGGTTTTCTCTTTTTTGAGGAGAAAAAACCGGGCTGTGAATGTATATAAAGATACCGAAAATTGGGAAGAATAACAAGGGGTTTCTGCCTGACTCTTCTCTCCACACGTCATTGCGAGGTACGAAGACAACCGACCGGCTCATTAATACCGACAGAAAACAATCAAAAGATTAATAATCCCCGATAGGCAGGTCCGCTCTGTAAGTAGGGGATTGCCACGTCGTTCCTCCTTGCAATTGACGTGATTTGATATTCTTTTCCCCGTCAGCAGAACAGCTTCGGGCGAAAGCAGGCAGAACAATGATGGGCTGTGCAGCTGTAAGGGCATTGCAAGTTTTGCAGAAGAGGTGGAATTGTGGTTGCGAAGCAGGGCAAATAATTGCAGCCCGTGGTTCTGTCTGATTTGCGGGGCAAAGGCCATGTGCGGCAAGAAGCATTTTCTGCTGACAAGTCTTTTGGTTACTTTGTGGCTACAAAGTAACTGGCTTCCCGCGGCCAAGAGCGGGTATACGCCATGCAAAGTGGCTCTGTACAGCATAGAGATTGCTTCGTGCCTCGCAATGACGTTTTTTTTAAAAAAGCTCCCTCTTTCCGCCGAAGGCGAAGAGAGGGTGGTCGAGCGAAGCGATGACCGGTGAGTCGACCCTTCCTCCCCCCTTTTTTCCACATTCATTGCACCAACCGCCCGGTTTATCTAACTTTCGCCCCTCAAATTAATTTTGAGCGCCATCCTGTACATGAAAGTTATCATTGCCGAAAAACCATCCGTAGCCCGAGAAATTGCCAAAGTATTTGGCGCTACCACTAAAAAGGATGGCTATATGGAAGGCAAAGGATATACGTTTACCTGGGCCTTTGGTCACCTTTTGCAATTGGCACCTCCGCAGGAGTATGGCTTTTATGGCTGGAGCGTTCAGAATCTGCCTATGCTGCCGCCTAAGTTCAAGCTCAGCATCCGCAAGGTGAAAACCAAGGATGGTATGGTGGATGATCCCTCGGTAAAAAAACAACTGGATACCATTAAGGCACTGTTTGATGAAGCTACCGAGATTATTGTAGCAACGGATGCCGGGCGCGAGGGTGAGCTCATCTTCCGCTATATTTATTATTACCTCAAATGCAAAAAGCCCTTTAAAAGACTCTGGATCTCGTCGCAAACGGATGAGGCCATCAAAGAAGGCTTCCGCAACCTGAAACCCGGCACCGATTATGATACGCTTTTCAATTCGGCGCATTGCCGCTCCCAGTCGGATTGGCTGGTGGGCATGAATGCCACACAGGCCCTCAGCATTTCGGCAGGAACCCGGTCGGTGCTATCGCTGGGCAGAGTACAAACCCCTACCCTCGCCATGATCTGCTCGCGCTACCTCGAAAACAAGAACTTTGTGCCGCAGCTGTATTACCAGGTAAGTATCCAGGTAGATAAGGACGGACAAGTTTTCAGGGCCATCTCCATCGAAAGCTTTAAAACCACCGAAGAGGCACAAGCCATAGTAGATAAGGTAGAGGATGTACCTTCGGGCTTTCCGAATGGCGGGCATATTTTGAGTGTGGAGGCTAAACCCCGCAAGGAGCCACCTCCGCTGCTGCATGATTTGAGCAGCTTGCAGCAGGAAGCTAATAAGCGCAAAAGTTTTACGGCCGACCAAACCCTTGGCCTGCTGCAAACGCTGTATGAGGGCAAACTGGTTACCTATCCGCGTACCGGCAGCCGCTATATTGGCGACGATGTATTTGCTACCGTACCTGCATTGATAGAAAAATTTAACGAGCACCCCGAATTTGGTAAACAGGCCGCTTTTTTGGCTACGGTAAAGCTCAATAAACGCAGTGTGAACGCCAAAAAAGTAACGGATCACCACGCCATACTACCTACCGGCGAAAAACCCTATCAGCTTTCGGGCGATCTGCAGGCTATTTACGACCTGGTAGCCGCGCGGATGCTGGAGGCTTTTCACCAGGAATGTATTAAGGAGATCACCAAGATCACTGTACAATCGGGTTCGTTATTTACGGCCAGCGGAACGGTGATCAGTTCGGCCGGATGGCGTTCGGTGTTAAACGACCCCGACGAGGAAAAGAAGGATGAAGAAAACGCGAGTCTGCCTAAAGTTCTGCAAGACGAGCGCCTGCCTGTCCCCGAAAAAGCCCTGCTCGAAAAACAAACCAAGCCAAAACCGCTATACAACGAAGCTTCGCTGTTAAAAGCGCTGGAAACCGCAGGTAAAGAAATTGAGGACGAAGAGCTGCGCTACGCCATGAAGGATAGTGGACTGGGTACACCGGCCACCCGTGCATCCATCATTGAAACGTTGATTAAACGGGATTATATCATCCGCGAAAAAAAGAACCTGGTGCCAACCGCTACCGGGCTCAGCGTATATAATGTAGTAAAAGATCAGAAAATAGCCCAGGCTGAACTGACCGGCAACTGGGAAAAACGCCTCGAAGAGATCCGCTCGGGTGCTTCGGTTGATGATTTTCAGCAGGAGATCAAAACCTATACCCGCAACATCACCCAGGAACTACTGCAAGCCGGCAAAAGCCTGATGGCTCAACGCAAGGAGGCAGCTGCAGCCCAGCCCGCTCCAAAGGAGAGGGAGTAGGGAAATTACCTTCTCAGTTATCATCCTGAGCGCAGCGAAGGATCTATTGTTGAACAGGCAAGTAGCAGAACAGATGCTTCACTCCATTCAGCATGACAAAAGTTGTTTTAAACAAGATTTCCAGTTCCCTCCCCACGGGCTACTGTGTGGACACATCTTTTCAATGCACTAATAGTTAAAAAAAGCTGCTCCAGAGGAGCAAAATGTCGGTAGCAATAATAAAAGTTAACCTCTTTTAGTGCCATAGGTACTACACTAACCGACTTAGGGTCTATTAATGCATTATTATTTGCCCCACGAAGTTAAAAAGTGACGTACCTACGGCACGTAAAAATTTCTTTTGATCCTTCTTCTACCGACATTCAGCCCCTACAGGGCACATTAAAAGATGTGTCCACACAGTAGCCCCACGGGAGGGGTGCGGTTGTCAGGGAGGTAGCAGGGAGGGGTTTATACAAGCGACTGAATTGTCTGGGGATGAAACCCCTTCCTTCCCCGAGGGAAGGAATCGCACACACCCTTGCTTTAAAAATTGTTCAAGCGTCCATCGTTGTCATCCTAAACGAGGTAAGACCATCTTACTTCATTTTTACAACAACCTTTCCTTTAGCCCTGCCGCTTTCAACATAAGCCATTGCTTCTTTGATCGATTCAAACGGAAAAACTTTATCTACAACCGGTATTATAGTACCAGAATTTATAAGATCTGTAATTTCCTTTAACTGCTGTCCGTTTGCTTTCATAAATAAAAAGGAAAAGCCTACTTTAAGCTGTTTTGCTTTTTTCCTTACTCCCGAGCTCAGCAAGCGCATAATTAATTTAATGTACCACGGGGCTCCTATTTCTGCTGCAAAATCCGGATCGGGCGGGCCCGAGATCGAGATGACTCTTCCACCTGGTTTTAACACGCGCAGTGATTTTTCGAGCGATTTTTCGTCCTGGCTATTCAGAACCAGGTCGTAACCATGCAGAACTTTCTCAAAATCATCTTTTTTGTAATCGATAACCACATCGGCGCCCAGGCTTTTTACTAATTTGGCGTTAGCTGCGCTTGTAGTTGTAGCCACCGTAGCACCCAAATGCTTTGCCAACTGGATGGCAAATGTACCTACGCCACCGGAGCCTGCCTGAATGAACACTTTCTGTCCTTTCTTAAGCTGTCCTTTTTCAATCAATGCCTGCCAGGCGGTGAGGCCTACCAGCGGGATGGATGCAGCTTCTTCCACGCTTAACTTTTTTGGCTTAAGCGCTACATCAGTTTCCTTAACAGCAATAAATTCCGCAAATGTTCCGATGCGATGATCTGCCGGTCGTGCGTAAACCTCGTCTCCAACTTTAAATTGTTGCACCCGGGTTCCAACTTTAGTTATAACACCTGCCACGTCATGGCCTAAAACAAATGGTGTTTTATACGGCAAAATAAGTTTGAACTCTCCGTTTCTGATTTTGGAATCCAGCAGGTTTATACCGGCAGCATGTACTTCCACCAATACTTCATCTGCTTTTAATTCGGGAACGGGTATTTGCCCTATCCTACCGCCATCCTTACTTTTATATTTATCTATAATAAATGCTTTCATTTTTTATGGTTATAGTGGTTTTTAAGAGGCTATTACCTGGTAACTTTTCTTAGGGTTAGCCAAATTAAAAATCAATTTCGGAAAAATCCGGTTGAGGATATAAGCTGTTTTGGTATCACCTATACGGATAGTAAGCTGATCTTTTTGAAGGCCGGCAATAAACGCTTTCACCATATCTGCCGAGGTCATTTTTTTGCCGTTCATGTCAGTTGTCATTTCTGTGGCAACAAGCGGAGGTAAAAGTTCAAAAACCTTTACGCTGCTGTTCAAAATTTGCAGGTGCTTTCTAAGCGCTTTGGTGTAAAACTGCAACGCTACTTTGGATGCCGCGTAAGTAGCTTCCAGCAACGATGGAACATAGCTCAATAACGAAGTGGTGTTGATGATCGCGCTTTCTTTTCTTGATTTCAGCATATCTATAAACAGGTTGTTAAGCCGGATCACACCCAGGTAGTTGACGTTCATTTCGTACGCCGCGTCATCAAAATGCCGACCGTTTGCCGTTCCGAGGTTAATCGGATCAGTCAGCACTCCTGCGTTATTGTATAAAATATCTATACCGCCCAGTTGCTGTACCTGGTTGAAAAGCTTTTGCGCATCATCTGCATCTGATACATCACTTTTAATGGCTGTAATTGCCGGATATAGTTTTTTTGCTTCATCTAATTTTCCCTGGTTTCTGCCGGTGATGATCACATTGGCGCCATTGATTAAAAATTGTTTTGCTGATTCCAGCCCGATACCTGATGCACCTCCTGTGATCAATACCGTTTTTCCTTTTAATTGCATTGTTTTATTTCTTGATTGTTAATTCTATTTTGAAGCATAAACCGATTTCAGAATGGATCTCTCGAAAATCTTATATGCGAAATGTTGGAGCAGGAGTATGATCGATGATCCTTTTCCGACAGGGTAACTAAACTTTGGATTTTTTTCCTTCACTGTTTGCAGTAAAGCTGTGATAACCGGAGTAGGTTCGGGTGCCTGATCAAATGTAGTTTTGGTATACGCGGTGACCTTTTGCCTGAACTGATCATAATCTGTGATGGTTCCTGTCGCTACGGTTCCGCTTTCGCCGATACTGGTTTTAAAACTCATCGGCTCAACCATAACTACTTTGATGTTAAACTGGTTCAATTCAAACCGAAGCGACTTAAAATAACCTTCGAGTGCATGTTTGGAAGCCGCGTAATAAGATACATATGGAAGGCCCACTAAACCCAGCAGGGAACCCAATGTGATTATTTTCCCATGTTTCTGTTTTCTGAAATAAGGCAGCAACTCATTAGTTAATTTGATGGTTCCCCAAAAGTTGGTTTCAAATTGCTGCTTGCCTAATGCAATAGGGGTTTCCTCGGCAAGTCCGTTTACTAAGGAACCCGCATTGTTGATCAGCACATCTAAAGTATTGATCTCACTGAACAGCAGTTTGCCAAACGATGCTATGGAATGGTCATCATTCAGATCCAATGGCAGTACCTTAAATGGTAATTTTTCCTGGTGTTTTTCCGGATTGCGGCTTGTGCCGATTACCTGGTAGCCATTTTCGTGGAGCTTGCTGGCAACAAGCAGTCCGATACCCGATGAGGCACCTGTGACTAATACCGTTTTTCTTTTTAATTGCATGATTTTAATTTCTTTTATTAATTCTATTTGGTTTTTATACTTTTTAGTATATTTTACTATAATCCTATTGTTGTCTATTTTACTAACATTTATAAAAAACAATGCTTTATTTTTATTTCTATTTAATATATAATAGACTTTTTAGTATATTATGTATTAAAAAAATTATATTGCATAGCTTTCCAATTCAGCTTTAAGGCTTTTAAGTAAAGCCGCCATTGGCTTTGCTGTATTCATTGCTCGGCACATCACAACCGCCCCTTCAACAGCGGCAACGGCTTTAAATGCATAAACAGCCGAATCAAGCTGATCAGAAAATTCACCGTCCTGAATTCCTTGATTTAAAATATTGACAAATAATTCCTGGCCCTGACGAATGACTCCCGCAATCTTTTCTTTAATAGCCGGAAAGTTATCATCTGATTCTACTGCGATATTAAATATGGGGCATCCGCCTTTAAGGTAAGTATTTAAAGGATCTTTATAAAAATCGAGAAAAGCGAACACCTTGGCCTTTGCGGTTTTACCCTTGCTAATGGTGAGCAGCATTTTTTCACCGTTAGTGTTCAACATGAAATCAACAACCTGCAAGGCCAAATCCTCCCTGTTTTCAAAATGCCCGTACAGACATCCTTTAGTCAGTTTGGCGGCGGCAAGTACATCGTCTATGTTGGCGCCGGATAACCCTTTTTGATTAAAAATAGGGGCCGCTGTTTCCAGAATAAATTGTTTTGTTCTTTCGGCTTTAGTAAGCATGTTCTTTAAATTAACGATACAAAAATATACTAAAAAGTTTATTTTATAGAAAAAATATAGTCTTTCTATTGTTTATGACCCGGAGATGATATTTAATTTACCCGTAATTTTGATTTTCTTTGTTTAAATAATGTAGATAAAGCAAGCCTTATGATGCACGATTATAAACCCATCCGAATTGCTGTTATACTGCTTTTGCTGCTAGCCGGCAGCAAAACCGTGTTCGGTCAAACCGACAGTGTTACGGTGAATAACGATAAAACCCTGGCATTAACCTCTAAAGCGTTAGGAGAAAAACGAACCATCTGGATACATCTGCCAGCCGATTATAATACTACCTCCACTACTTACCCGGTACTGTATCTGTTGGATGGTGACAGTCATTTTAAATATGTTTCGGAGGCAGTTGAATATTTATCGGATTACGACCGGAACAGGATGCCGCAAATGATTGTGGTGGCTATTTTAAATGTAGACCGTACCCGTGATTTTACGCCTCTCCACTCGCTCATTTTCGATGGAAAAGTGGATACCACACGAATGGGAAAAACAGGCGGCGGCGCTAAATTCTTGCAGTTTATTAAAAATGAACTGGTACCTTATGTCGACAATAATTACCGTGTTGAACCGTATCGCATTCTTTTGTCACACTCGTTGGGCGGCTTATTCGCGCTTTATGCCAAGGAAACTGCTCCCGATTTGTTTCAGGCCAATATTATGATGAGCCCGGCAATTTACGGCGACTATACAAAAATTCTGACTGATTTTGCACCGTTCTTGCAAAACCATCCACAATTGAGGGGAAAAAACTTTATCTCGATAGGAAATGAGAACACGCAAAAGGTCGACTCGTTAACACTGGTTTTAAAGAGCAGGGCAAACCCGCTCTTTACCTGGAAATTTGAACAATACCCGGAAGAGAATCATTTCTCCGTTACCTATAAAAGCGTTTATGACGGCTTGCGATTCATTTATAGCCATTGGTTTATTGACTATTATAGTCAGGTTAAAATGTCTATTACGGATATAAACACTCACTTCGGCAAACTATCCGATGAGTTTGGATATACGATGAGCCCAAGCGAAAATCTTTTGAACAATTGCGGTTATCAGCAATTGAATTTAAAAAATATGGAGGAGGCTATCGGAATATTTAAAGAAAACGTACAAAGACACCCTACCTCATCAAATGCTTATGATAGTTTGGGCGAAGCCTATATGAAAAACGGGAACAAAGCATTAGCCATCAAAAATTATAAAAGATCAATTGAGCTAAACCCCGGCAACACTGGTGGGAAAGAGATTTTAAAGCAGTTGGAAAGTAAATAAAACGTTTTTAACTCTGGAAGACTTTCAGTAATAGTTCATGAAATGGCAAAGGTATTACCCATAATTTTGATTTTATTTGTTTAAAGCAAATGCAGGTTATTCAATAATCAAAAATGGGAGCAACTAAACCAATTACCGTTAATGGCCTGTTCAAAAATAAAAGCCTGGCAAGTATTACCTTTTTTACTATAGTTATCCTTTTGCTTTTGCCCAATCTTTTTACTCCCTTAAGGTTAAACACCGATGGCATCCGGTACCTCAAAATCATGGAATATCTTATCGGCAACCTCAATCAAAACAGCGACGCTGCACATGATTTTTTCCCGCATGGTTATCCTTGGTTTTTATTGGCACTCAACAGGCTTCATCTATTAAGTCCCTTATCTATTACTTTTATCAATATAGTATCGATATTGCTGGCTTCATACCTTCTGGCAATACTTTTAAAAATAGAAAACAGCCTGGTTTTTATCGCGCTAATCATGATCTCGGCCATCAATGTAAAACAATTTACACTACCTATAGCCGATGAACTTTTTACACTGCTCTTTTTAACCAGCATTTATCTGTGGACAAGCTTTTTCAAAAAGCACTGGTTCTATATCGTTCCCGCTTTGGCGGCAACCCTGGTTAGTTTATATGTACGCACGGCAGGCATAGCATTGGTTATAGGGATATTATTGTATTGGGTTTATTTAAGCAAGAACAGACTATTCGGGCGAAAAAAATTACTGTTGGTATGGCTGGGCTGCTTTATCATCGCCTTCGCGGCTTTTGTATCTCAACTTCCGCTGATTGAAAAAAGAGTAGCTTATATCAATCAGCTAAACCTGGGGATGATGATGCATCATCCGGCATCAATATTTGAACGCTTAGCCATACATTTTAAAGAGCTTGGCGAAATCATGATCAACATACCGTACAGTAAGCTATCAACGGTGATTAACCCTGCTATGAGTAACTATTTATTGATAGCGACAGGCTTGCTCATGTGTTTTATCCTTTACAAAGTAGTTATAAAGCGACAATTAGTGAATACCCCGGCATTTTGGGTATTTACAATTTACTTGTTGATGATTTTTATTTGGCCTTTTTATGACGCGCGTTTCTTAACCCCGTTGGTATCCTTACTGATTTACTCTGTATTTTATTATTTCGGCACCTTGCTTAAATCGGTATATATCAAATACTGTTATGCTTTCATTTTTACGTTGTTCGGCTTTTTAGGCATTGCTTATTCCGATGCCTTATCATTAAGTAACACGTTTTTTTTAAAACATTATGGCACCGACGCGACATTAACAGATAAGTACAGAATACATTTTAACAACCAGTTGAAAAACACGCCTAATCCGCCGCGTTACAATATTTATACAGATGAGGTTCTGTTTTTATTAGAAAAGTATGATGGCAAACCATTGATACCCAAGGTCAGTATCAATTAAAACCCCAAAACATCATCTTAAAACCGGACGTTCACTGTATCAGAAGCGAACGTTTTTGCCGGGCATCAAAATCACAATATCCACATTATCAATTGTTTAAAAACATGGTATTTATTTGGCTATCAAAAACCCACAATACTATGGTGCTATCTTAATTCATTAAGCTATGCTAAAAAACTACATTAAAACAGCCCTCCGGAACCTTGCCAGACATAAAAGCAACGCGATCATTAACATTGCAGGCCTTACAGTTGGCTTTGCCGCTTTTCTTTTAATATTTCTGGTAGTTCAGTACGAACAGAGTTTCGACAGCTTTCATACTAAAAAAGACAGGATCTACCGGGTAGTGCGGATAGGAAGAGCTTCTGTTAACCCCGAGTATCGCACAGGTGTACCTGTACCGGTAACCTCAACTATACGTACAGAGTTACCGGAAGTTGCTAACGCAGCCGCCATTGTTAACACCGGCGGTCTGCAAGTGATTGTAACACCCAGGGATGGATCTGCACTGAAAAAATTCAAAGAGGCAAGCGGGTTCTTTTTCGCGGAGCCACAGTTTTTCCAAATATTTGATTTCCCCTTAGCCGAAGGTGATATAAAAACGGCGCTTGCAGAACCCAACACAATACTCCTTACCAAGGCCAGCGCTTTAAAGTACTTTGGCAACTGGCAGGGAATTATAGGCAAAACCCTGAAAATGGATGGCGAATTTGTAAAAGTGACAGGCGTTCTCGAGAATCCGCCTGCCAATACCGATTTCCCTATTAAAGGCGTATTATCCTATATTACCTTGTTTAAAGCCGACAATAAAAACTGGGGAGGTATTAATGATGGTAATTATTGCTTTGTGGAACTTGCCAAAAACCACACCGTAAACCAGCTTAGCCGGGCGCTTAGTGGTTTTACCGATAGGCATATCAAACCCATAAACATGGGCTACAATCTTTCGCCCCAGGCGCTGAATGAGCTGCATTATGATGAACGGTATGGAAATTTTACCGGCCGCACTTTTAGCAAGGACCTGATACTGGCGCTCAGCCTTATTGGCTTATTCCTGCTTATTGTAGCCTGCGTAAACTTTATAAACCTTACCGTGGCCCAAGCTGTTAACCGTGCACGCGAAGTAGGCGTAAGAAAAGTTTTGGGCGGCAGCCGTACGCAATTGATATCACAATTTTTAGGCGAAACTTGTATCACCAGCCTGCTGGCCATGCTCATTTCGCTCATTATTGCTGTTGTCACTATCCCTGCTGTTAATAATCTGCTCGAAATTAATCTTAGCGCATCAACCTTATATAGTCCTCACCTGGTCGTATTCCTGTTTGGAGCTTTATTATTGGTGTCATTTCTTTCCGGCTTTTATCCGGCGCTGGTGCTTTCGGGCTTTAAACCGGCAAGTGTTTTAAAGGGCGCCTCGGGTGCCGATCAAAAACAGGGCGTTATGTTCAGGCGGGGGCTGGTTGTTTTTCAGTTTGCGATTGCGCAAACCCTCATCATTGGTACGTTGGTGGTGGCCTCGCAAATGGATTATTTCCGCACGGCAAACATGGGCTTCAGAAAAGATGCTGTTATTTACGCGAGTTTCCCAGGCGATAGTCTCAGCCGCACCAAGGTCGATTATCTTCGCGATCAGTTAGCCAGGATACCCGGTGTTGAAAAAGTTGGATTCAGCATGTTTTCGCCGGTATCAGACGGAGGCGGCTGGGCTACCGACCTCAATAAAGAAGGCCATAAAGGTGTTAATCCGGATTTAATTGTGAACATGAAAATGGCCGATCCCGGTTTCTTCGGCGTGTATAATTTACAACTTGTTGCGGGCCGGATATACTTCGCAGCGGATACCATGCGCGAGTTTGTGGTAAATGAAACCGTAGTCAGAAAATTAGGTATCCAGAATCCCAAGGATGCTATTGGCATGCCTATCAATGTAAACGGAAAAACTTTACCAATAGTGGGTGTAGTGAAGGATTTTCATGCCAATTCGCTTCGCGATCCTATTGATCCGATAGTGATGAGCAGCCTTAAAAACGGGTATGGACTGGCCAACCTTCGGATTGATCTGAGCAAAACAAAATCGATCACCGCTGCAATGGAAAGTTTATGGAACAAGAACTTTCCGGAGTTTACGCTCGAGTACAAATTTATGGATCAAACCATTGCTAATTTTTACAAACAGGAAAATCAGCTTTCGCAGCTTTATACTATATTTTCGGGTATTGCTATTTTCATTTCCTGCCTGGGATTGTACGGGTTGATATCGTTTATGGCTATCCAGCGTAAAAAAGAAATAGGTATCCGCAAGGTGCTTGGCGCCCCGGTAAGGGATATCGTGATCCTGTTATCCAAAGAGTTTACCCTTCTGGTGATCATTGCATTTTTAATTGCCGCGCCTCTGGCCTGGTATTTTATGCACCAATGGCTGCAGGCTTATACTTATCACATTATGATCGGCATATGGTTTTTCGCCGCTACTATTTTGGCATCGGTATGTATCGCCTGGTTAACTGTAGGGTATACAGCCATAAAAGCCGCGTTAGCCAATCCGGTAAATAGTTTGAAGAATGAATAAAAATTCAGGGACTTCCGACCCTACTAAACCGTTATAGTTAGTAATTTTTTTATTAAAAAGATAATTATGGCCTATTGTACTATAAAATTTTTTTATATACTTGCGCCATCTATAAGGTAAGCATCCTGCTTACTTATTGTGATAAGGTTTAGGTTGAAAGTCCCCGGCGGCGAGCGCTTTGGGGACTTTCGTTTTTAAACAGTGTTTCAAAGGTATCTTATACCCATTTTACCCGTATTATCTCAATATTAAGTTTTAAGTTATTTTAACAACAAACCAAGGCTTAATAATGGCTTAAAGTACCTACATTTGAAATAAGCATCTTATATATTTACTGTTATACTAAACCTGCAATACCTATGACGCCGGTCCTAAAAACGTATTTTTTTTGCCTTCTTTTATTATTCATCCTGTTATTTAGCATTCCCTCACAGGCACAATCGGGCCTTCAGCAACTGGACGATCGTATCATGATCGATCTGCAAAATCACCGCACACCAGAACAAACAGGCGTGTTTATGTTTCTGTCGCGTACGCATTTATATGGCGATATTGGTGTTCCGGTAGGTTTGCTGGCAGCAGGCGTGATCAGTAATGACAAACAAATGCGGCAAAATTCCTTATACGTGGCCAGCAGTACGCTGCTATCAAGCGGGCTTACATTTTTGATCAAACATATAGTTAAGCGCCCGCGACCATTTATACAAAATATTAATATTGTGCCGGTTTACCGGGCTGGTAGTACCTCTTTCCCATCGGGTCATACTTCCAGCAGTTTTGCTACCGCTACCGCCTTATCCAGGGCATATCCTAAATGGTATGTGATAGCGCCTGCGTTTTTGTGGGCAGGCTCGGTAAGTTATTCGCGCATGTACCTGGGTGTACACTACCCTACCGACGTTGCCGCAGGCGCTGCGCTGGGTGTGGGATCAACTTTTATATTGCAGTCATTAAAAAAATAGCCGCTGGTTTATAAATTGTTTTACCCATAAAGAAAACAACCGTATGGCGAGCTGCGTAGAAATACGGTATAAAAATTTCAGGTACTTATACGCTTAGCTACTCCATTGCCATCCTATACATTTGCTATATAAAACTAAACACTACCATGGAAGACATCCAAACCCTAAAATTTTACTGGTTAAAATACGAGATCAGCGCTATCCAGACTTTAATCAACAACTCGCCTGGCATCGACTGTTTTGTATTTTCATACTTTTTTGCCAACACTACCGACGAAAGCACACCATTGCAATTGATATCATACGCACACATATCACCGGCTAACCAATACAGCAGCTATTACGATACTTTAGCAATTTATGACTATAGCGCACTGGATTTGGCCGGTCCGCTAATCATGAGCAATAATGTGATATCACTTGCTGATATGTTATTGCTCATCAACACCCCTGATCCTGATGGAGACAAGCCTGACTATCTGGTATTTAAGCCAGATACCAATGATAGCCGCAACGTTTATTACAATGTTGATCGCTACAAAAGGACCGGCACTGGTGATGTACACCAGCCGGATCCCACTGCCCCGATCAATACTAACCCATCACCACCAGCAACCATTAATTAAACCATCTGACCATATTCCCGAATGTTTAAAGTATTTCAGCTCGTTATTGATTGGTCAGAAGTTTGGGCGTTATTAATACCTATATCCTTATTACTATTGAAGAAACAGCCGGCTGTACTTAAGCCGGTTGTTTTTTACGTTTGGATAGCGCTTTTTATTAACCTGGCTATAGATCTGACCTGGAAGATCCGGACTATTTTACCTGCTGAGTACAACTCCAATAACTATCTGTACAATCTGCATTCGATCATACGTTTTTTTTTATTCAGCTTGTTTTTTATAAAACTGAATCAAGCATTTTTAACAACCGTAAAAAAAGTTATCCCGGTTTGCTTTTTGGTCTTTGTGATCATCAATTTTACTTTCTACGAAAATTTTTTTGATTACTGGAAGTTGAGCAGCCGCTTATTATCAGTTGAGGCTATTCTGCTGTTGTTTTACACACTACAATATTATTTATTTAAAATAAACGACCATGTAGGTGTTAACATTTTTAACTCCGACTTTTGGATAGTAACCGGTTTGGGTATTTATGTTACTATTAATTTCTTTATATTTCTTTTATACAATGAGTTAACTATACGTATGCAACATTTTGCAATTACTTTGTGGAATGCCCACAACATCTCTTACATTATATTTAACTTGTTTATAGCCAAGGGTTTTTATGAATCAAGGAAGCAATGATATTCGTTTGTTACTGGTAGTTGGGATTGCCGCCATGTTAATGCTTTTTATAAGCCTTTTACTAATTTTTATATTTACGCAACGCAAAAAGCTGCAGTATCAAAATGAGCTGCAAGCCATGCAAAACGCACAGAAAAACCAGCTGATAGAAGCCGCAGTACGGAGCGAGGAAATTGAACGCCACCGCATTGCAGAAGAGCTGCATGATGAGGTGGGAGCTATACTGGGCGCATCAAGCCTGCATTTTAACAGTGTCAGGATAGAAGAACCCGATGAAAGCAATCAAAGCCTTTATCAAAAAGGCAAAGATCTGCTTGATGAGGGGATCAATAAAATCAGGGGCTTATCGCACAGCCTGCATTCCAGTATATTGCAGGAGTTTGGCTTAAATGAGGCCATCAGCCACTTTTGCAGCAAAATATCGCACGAATCTATCATCGAGATCAGCGTAACATTGGATAACAGCTACCCTACCCAGGTAGGGCAAAACGACATCAGTATTTATCGTATTGTGCAGGAGTTTATTCATAATATAACCAAACACGCCAAGGCTACAAAAATATTTGTACGGTCTATTTATTTGAATAAAACATTAATGATAACCATTACGCATAATGGTAAGGGTCTTACCCAGCCCCATTTTGAGGAACTGAGGTTTAAAAAAGACGGCCTGGGTTTAAAGAACATACAAAACCGGATAATTTTACTCAAAGCCGATCTTAAATTTTCGCACCATGCCGGCGGATACGCCATCGATATCTCCGTACCGATTGATTAGGAAATAAACTTTACGATAAATAGTATTTTTTTTTAATCACCGTATAAAAAAGCATTCATGCTATTCATTTTTTAATTAAACAGCCTAAACTATAGTATATACATGGCATATATAGCTTTTGGGAATATTTATTATTTTTTTCATGAAACTTTAATTATTTTTATGGTTTCAACCTAAAATAATAAATGCAAAAAATAAAAGTAGCCATAGCCGATGATTATGCCATATTCAGAGATGGGCTAAAAGTAGGGCTTAACCGGGATAAAAACCTGGAGGTGGTGCTTGAAGCAGATAATGGCGAGGAATTATTGCAGCAGATTGAACTCATACAACCTGATGTTATTTTAATGGACCTGAAAATGCCCATTATGGATGGAATGGAAGCTACCAAAAACATCCGCAAAAAATATGATAACATTAAAATATTGATAGTGACCATGTATGATGAAGCTAAATTCATTATACACTTAATGGAGAATGGAGCTAATGGCTATCTGCTTAAAAATGCCGATCCCAAAGAGATCCGCAAGGCCATTTACTCGGTTCATGAGGATGGCTATTACTTTAATGATATTGTAAATAAAGCCCTGCTCAAAAAGCTGGTTATTAAGGGCAATGTTAAACCCTCATTTAACCAGGACGTTGAATTTTCTGAACGGGAGCTGGATGTTTTGAAAATGATATGTAACGAAAAAACCGCTTCCGAAATAGGCTCCGAGTTGTTTTTAAGTCCTCGTTCTGTTGAGGGCATCAGGCAGCGCATTATTGAAAAGGTTGGCGTACGTAACACCGCCGGTTTGGTAATGTTCGCGGTTAAAAACGGCGTGATATAAACACCTCTTATTATTCCATAATTTTCATCGTAAAATACATTTAGGTGGTTATGTCCCTTTAGCCGCTTTAATTTATCTGCTCTTTTTGTCACATTATCTGCTTGTTATCCCAGTAATTCTATAGTATTTAAGGCCTATTCTCATTTAAAATAAGCTCATAAATTAAAATTTTGCAACTACCTGCAAAACAAGCCATTGCGTACAATTCCTGATACTGCGTGAAAATACCCCATATCACGATTAAGTATTTATACTGTGGCAAAACGTATCGGCTCTCCCGTACTTTATGTTGTGCAATGAAGCTTCAAACAAGGCACATAAATCAAATTTATTTACATCTAATTTAAAAAAACAAGAAAATGGCAAAGTTAAGTTTAACCCATGCAGAATTAGCTGCATTAGACGCGCTGATCGCTGAATTAAAAGGCGATAACAAAACTGTAGAAGCAGAAGTTGGTTCGGCTTTATTTATCGCTGCTATAGCTAAAACAGCTATTGCGGTTACTAAAGTAGCTATTAAAGCAACCCCGGTTGTTGCTGATGTTACTGAAGTAGCTGCCGCCGCTCTTTTAGGCAAAGAAGCCCATGACGAAACCAGCAAAGCACTCCGCACGCATGCAAAAGAAGGCGTGTCGCTGGAGCAGCTGATCGAGCTTCGTAAAAAATTCAATTAATTAAAAACCTATCAGGGAGAGCATCGGCCAATGCTCTCCTTGCTTTAATAACCAAAAAATTAAAATTATGATGGCAAAATTAGATGCAACTGTTGTTTATGAGATCATAGTAACAGTTTTCCTGGCCTTTTGGTTTTTGATAACCATCATTTGCCAGTTTAGAAATAACACTTTATCAAACTTTTTTAAACATAAGGTTGATGTGTTTGGCCTTATCCCGTTGTGGACATTTTTTGCGCCTCATCCCGGTAAAAGAGATTATCACCTTTTGTACCGCGATAAAATAACCGAAGACGATTACAGCGAATGGCAGGAGATGGATATTACTGAGGAGCGCACCTTCTGGTCGTGGTTATGGAACCCCGAAAAGCGCGACAAAAAGATATTATCAGATGTAGTGCAGAGCCTGGTAACTATGATACCTGCTTACCGCAAGGAAGAATTAAGCCTCAACCTGCTCATGTTCTCGATGCCATACATTATTGTACTGCATGCGGTTAGCCAACGCAAAAAACAATCAGAAGATGTTTACCGCCAATTTATGCTGGCCGAAACATCAGGTTATCGAAAAGAAACCGATCCTTCATTGGTATTACTATCCACCTTTCATCAAATATAAACAGCCATGATATCATTTAACAATACCACACAGCTTATACTCCTTATCCTGAGCGTCGGCGTTTTTATATCGGCCATGGAGTATATCAAAAAGATCGAGGTTTTTTCATCCAACGGCCTGTTATCCTGGAACGTGATGCAGCTCAGGTGGAACAAACACGATCAAAAACCATTATTAAAACCGCTTTCTAAATTATTTAATGAGCGCGGACTAGCCACCTTATTTCTTATCCGTTGCTGTCTTCTCATTTCGCTATTGTTTTTCCCAATGCAATCAACCCTGGGCTGGGTATTGTTAAGCTTATTAGGTTTGAGCCTGCTAACCAGTTCGCTGGTTACCTATTACGGCAGCGACGGATCTGACCAGATGACCATGCTCATTATCATCACCCTGGTGATATGTAATCTGCCGGGCTTATCCAGCCCCAGGCTAACCGAGATCGGACTGTGGTTTATTGGCCTGCAAGCTTGTCTGTCATATACCGTAGCAGGTATTGCAAAACTGGTATCATCTGAGTGGCGCGGGGCTACTGCTATTAAAGATGTATTTTCTACAAAAACATACGGATCAAGAAAGGCAACCCTATTTCTTCAAAAATATCCTGCAGCCAATGGCTTCCTTTGCTGGAATGTGATGATCATGGAAACCCTGTTCCCCTTATGCTTATTTTTACCCTGGCCTTATGCCATGGTCTTCCTGATCTGGGGCTTTACATTTCATTTTTTTACCGCCCTTATCATGGGCCTGAACTCCTTTTTCTGGGCGTTTATGGCTACCTATCCTGCGCTTTATTTCATCAACCATCAAATGCCATGGCACCTGTTTTAGATCACAGCAAAGATATTATCCTGTTTGATGGTGTATGCAATTTCTGCAATAGTTACATCAATTATGTAATAGCCCATGATAAGGCAAATAAGTTTGCATTTGCCCCGCTGCAAAGCCGTACAGCTACACGCATGGCAGCCAGGTTTCAGACAGATTTTAAAGCGCTGAACAGCGTGGTGGTTATCCATGGCGATGTAGTATACACCCATTCGGCCGCGGTAATTCATATCATAAAAAATCTGTCTACTATCTGGCTGCCAATGGCTTATTTAGCCTACCTGGTACCGCCTTTTATCAGAAACAGGATCTACACCGCTTTTGCCAATAAACGGTATGTGTTGTTTGGCCAATCAGAAACCTGCATGATACCATCGATACAAGTCAAAAACAAATTTTTAAACTAAAACCACCATCTAAAAAATCTATCAAAACACTTTTAACCATGAAAAATCAAAAATTTGGTGTTATGCCCCCATCCGCACTGGATTATGGGTATTTTGTAAAAGCAGCTTACGACGTTTACAATGTGTTACCCGATGTACTGAGCCCGACACAAGATCAGTACCCGGAGTTTCCAAGCGGTTACCGTTTGCTATTCAACATCCAGATGAGCAATTTCTTTGGGCCGATCTTAAAACCGGTTTATTTCGGATTTGCAGCTATAGACCTATCAAACCCTTCCAGCATTGTTATTGCTATCCGCGGGACCGTAGGCTGGATGGAATGGTGGGACAACCTGCATGCTTATCCTGTGCCATGCCCGTTCGCGCCTAACTCAGGTAATGTTGTGGCCGGATTTTTAGATCTGTATAACAGCTTGCAGGTTCTGGTGCCCGGCGCTTCATCATCAGACAAGGCCATTGCCTTGAGCGAAACCGTGGTTCCGGGTTTGAAAAGCGTATTTAACCTGGATAATTATACCCAGGTAACTGTAGCCGGGCATAGCTTGGGAGCAAGCCTGGCAACTTTATATGGTTTGCACATGGCGGCCACTAACAGCAAACGGTCGGTTGTTATTTATACCTACGCTTCACCATGTACCGGCAATCAGGACTTTGTAAATTATTACAATACCGTTATTTCTGAAAGCTACCGCATCTATAACGAACCCGATGTGGTGCCTAAAATTTTGTTGTGGCTGGGATATAGTGCAGTACCTGTGGGTTTCGAGCTTAATTCTTTGCTTGACCCTAACGTAAAACAATCCATAGGGTGTTACCATTACCTGACCACCTATCTGTATCTGTTAGGTGCACCGGCCAGCATTTTGGGCACCTGCGCAACAACCTAAGCCCTTAATTTCTATTATATATACCTACCCGTGAAAAGCAAAAGCCCGTAATTGGAAACATTTATGGGCTTTGTTATTAACACATAATTCATGATGGCTTAAACATGAGTTTGCAGTATAATGCTATTATTAAAACAAAAAGATGCGCATCTCTTTTCCTAAAAAAATGTTTCAGCATTTTTATACCTGTCCGCTTGATCAGTTAGAGGAAGAGCTATCCCGTGCCTCTATCCGGATGAGGTTGCAGGACAGTCCCAAAACCGATGAAGACCGCACATTGTATCAAAATGAGCTCGACCGTGTGAGCGTGCTCAAATACATCAATCAATTACGCAAAGGGAAACTAACCCGTGAGGATTTTGGCCAGAAGGTAGAATTAGCCGATACCCCGGCATAAAAAATCTAAAACACTTCCGTTTTGTACAATTCCGAAAGCTTTATTCTTTATTTATTTGTGCTGTCTATTTTAAGTTAACTGAATGTAATAAGACATGTATTTAACAGTCAAACAGTTATTTTGCTTAACTTTATAAATAGATTGTTTGGAACAGGTAAATTATTCTTAGGGATACGTTTTAATAGAACAATAGATGATATTTAAAGAATTTGCACCGGGTGAGCGGCTTAAGCCCTATATCAAATGCTTGTATTTTTACGAGTCGGGCTCGGCTGTAAACTATGATGACATTGTATTCCCCAGCGGCAACACAGAAATAATTTTTAACCTGGGACAAGGTCATTGGCAAGCTAAAAAGGATGGCGCTTTTTATACCACCCCTCCGATTGAGCTTTGGGGACAGATCACCAAACCGCTATCCATCAAATCAATAGGCGAAAATACGATGATGGGCGTACGGTTCTACCCACATTCGGCTGCTTATTTTTTTAATGAAAGCGTGGCCGAATTTAACAACGAGGTTGTTGATGCCGCCGATCTGATGGGCGCATCATTAAAAACCCTGCATACCCGCCTGTTGGACTCCAATGACCTGGATAAAAGAATAGCCTTGATTGAAGAATATTTATGGAGCAGGCTGGTGCTGTTTGAAAAGAACCACCGCAAGATCAACTTCATTGGCCAGATTGTGCATAGCCTGTATAGTAACAACTCAGGCAACGAAAAAGTAGAAGCTATCTCGGTTCGTAACAATATATCGACACGCTACCTCAATATGTTGTTTTCGCAATATACCGGGCTCCCTCCCAAATTGTTTTGTAAAATAAACCGCTTTCAGCACAGCCTGAACCTGGTGAATACCAACGGGCAAAACCTAACCAACATTGCCTATGAATCTGGTTATTTTGACCAATCGCATTTTATCAGGGAGTTTAAGTCATTTACCGGGATAACACCCAATTCTTTTACTACCCAGGCATCTCCCATTAACCAGGTACTGGCTGGTAATTAATATTCCTTTGCTATTTGACAGTCGAGCTTCCCGCCCAACAGGAGAAAGCTATTGATATGGGTGTGAAAGCAAACAAGTGTGTAAACCTCTTCCTCAACTCTTTCCTCGAGTAATATTCTATCCGATGACGTGGGCTGTCACCCTGAGCCCCGTCGAAGGGTCGAGCGTAGAGGCCTGCCCGCCATCTCTCGACGGAGTGCCATGACACCCCTTTTTGGATAGCTGCCTCTTCAAGTATTATTCTAAAAAATCAATCAATCACTGCCGATTTGTACAATTTTCCGAGATCAAGGCGGTATAATTTTGTATCAACAAATAAAATCAACGAAAATGAAATCAGCAAAAACACCAGAAGAGGTACACGCCACATTAGCAAACGCCTTTAACACCGGAGATGTAAACACCGTATTGAGTATGTATGATGTTACCGGCATTATTGTTCCTGAACCAGGTAAACCTGTTTCCGGAAAAGAAAACTTTGAAGAAGCCATCAAAGGCATATTATCCATCAAAGGAAAAATGGATATTAAAACCGTTTACTGCATTCAAACCGGTGATATGGCTTTGGGCCGGTCTGAATGGAGCATTACGGATAATGACGAGGTTAAAATAAGCGCCAAAGGAATTGAGGTAATGAAACAACAGAGTGATGGCAGCTGGAAAGTTTTGTTCGACCACGCTTTTGGCGCAGAAACAAATCTTGTCGCCTAATACCAGGAAAACAACAGAAAGGGCTGGCAAATCTGCCGGCCCTTTCTGTTTTAATAAGCCAACACTTCCGTTTTGTACAATTTCCGGATAGCTAACTACACTAATTTTGTATCAACAATAATAAATAAGATCATGAACAATAAATTTGAAGAGTTTTTTGCCTTACACCAGCAAGCAGAACCTTTATTAATAGGCAATGCCTGGAATGTGCAAAGCGCCAAAGTATTCGAGCAGAAAAGTTTTAAAGCTATAGCCACATCCAGCCTTTCGGTAGCAGAAACCTTGGGTTATGAGGACGGGCAGGATATGAATCTGGAGGACTACCTGTTTGTAGTTAAACGTGTAGCCGCTTCGGTATCCATACCGTTTTCTGTCGACCTTGAAGGCGGTTATGGTGATACACCTGAACAGATAGCCGGTAACATTATCCGGTTATACAATTTGGGTGTATCAGGTATCAACATAGAGGATTCAGTTGTAGCTAATGGACAAAGAAGTATTGAAAACGCCGGGATCTTTGCAGAAAAACTCAGGCGTATATGTCAACTCTTAGATGCAGAAAGTATAAAGATATTTATCAATGTGCGCTCCGATTCATTTCTGTTGGGTTTACCCAATGCTTTGGAAGACGCGCTTACCCGGATAAACCTATATCAAAATACGGGCGTACATGGCTTATTTTTCCCTTGCGTAAGCCAGATACCCGATATGCAAAAGCTTACCCAAAGCTCAAAACTTCCTATCAATGTAATGTGCGTACCCGGTTTGCCCAATTTTAAGGAGTTACAAGATGCTGGCATAAAAAGAATTAGCATAGGGCCCTTTTTGAACAAAGCGATATACCAAAAAATGGGAACCACAATTGATCAAATGGTTGAAGAGGGCAGTTTTGATAGTCTTTTTTAAATTACAACATCCTTATCATACTGTCAGGTGATCTTCGGCATGCGTACGAAGATCACCAAATACAGTAATTAAACCATACTTGATAAAAGTGGGTTATATGGTTTACAAAAATATGGCAAATTTATATAAACTCGACTTATCCGCTCATTTAAGCGTCAAAGCGTGCTGTTATTGACGCCTAATTCATATAATATATCGACAGGCACAAGAGCATAAAATAACCCACATCCGATTGTGCAAACTGCCCTTTCAGATTTTTAAGGGCGGCAACCAGGTGGTTTTTTACCGTATTCCGGGATAGCTGCAGGCGTTCTGCAATCTGTTCATAGGAAAGTCCCTCTTCCCTGCTCATCCTAAAAACCAATTGCTGCTGCGGAGGCAGATTATTTAATGCCGATGCCGCAAATTCCTGTAAACTGTTTAAAATGATCTGTTCCTCAGCTTCATTATGTAACTCGGTTATGGATGCCCACAAACGTTCCAGCCCTTCTTTGGAAGCAGCTGTTTTTTTCATGGAATTAAGCGTTAACCGCCTGCCAATGGTGAACAGATAGGGTCCTATCGGGTATTCTTCTTTTAGTTTTTCGCGATTGATCCAAAGATTTAAAAACGACTCCTGTACCATCTCTTCACTCTGTTCCTTATTCTTTAAAAACCGGTAAGTAAAATTATAAAGCCGTTTACCATAGATATCATACAATTCGCGAAAAGCTGCCTGATCTGAGTTCTTCAGACGGCTTACATAGTTCGCGGCAGGGGTCTCTAATAGCTTCACAAAATCGGGTTGATGGGTCAACGATAAATCAAATCTAAAAAATATTAGCAATAAACAATATATAATAAAAATGCCTTTTTTACCTAATGTAAAACGTTTTTCCTTTACGCTATGAATTTAGGTATAGCCACCATAAATAAAAAAATATTTTTTTGAAACTGCACTAGCCCTAAAACAAATTCAGGTTGTATTACACCATATATTACTCTCAGACATTAGCCAATACCATGAACACGGAAAGCATTAATAATCTGCTTAAACAATACATCAATAACACCATCACTAAAAGTGACCTGGAACGGCTGATGCATTATATTTCTCAGGCTTCGGCCGATGAGGAGCTTTCCCGTTTAATGAAAGAGCAATGGGAATTGGATGCAAATAGTTATCCATTTGACCATCTGCAAAACGAGCTGCTCTATCAAAAAATAATAACTGACCCAAGATTTGGCGGCAGCGAAACTGCGGGCTCTAAATCTGTTTTCCCGTTCAGGCGGTTTATCTCTGTTGCTGCCGGTTTATTGCTTTTTTTAGGGATGGGTTTTATCGCCTATCAGTATTTAAAAACACCCGCCCCGCAACCAGAGATCGCTTACGAAGAAAAAATAGTGCCCTTTGGTCAAAAGATACAGATGCAACTGACTGATGGTACCGTTGTTTGGATCAACTCAGGCAGTAAGTTAAAGTTTCCGGAAAAATTTACCGGGACAAAAAGAGAACTGTACCTGCAAGGTGAAGCCTATTTTGATGTAGCTCATGACGCTTCAAGGCCCTTTATTATTCATACAGGTAAAGTGGCCACACAAGTACTGGGGACCGCGTTTAACATTAAAGCTTATGGATCAAATGAATTTGATGTAACGGTGGCCCGTGGTAAAGTAAGCGTTGGGCTTATAGATCAGCAATTGGGCATACTCACAGCCGAGCAGGGCTTGAGTTATAACAGCATCAGCAAGCTATCAAAAAGATACCCGGTAACGCTTGCCAAATTAAGATGGATGTATGGCGATCTCATTTTTGACAATATGAAGATGGCAGACGCAGCAGAAACCCTGGAAAGATGGTATGACATTAAAATAACACTGACCGATCCGCAGATCCGGTCGCGCAGGTTCAGTGCCTCATTCTTAAAGCATGAACATATTGGCCAGGTACTCAATGTACTAAGTGAAATAGCGCATTTTAGCTATAAGCAACAGGGCAAAAATTTTATTATCCAAAAGCAACAATGATCAATAATTAAATAATACCCATTAACCTAAATAGCAGAAAAGCATGAAAAAAACCTAACTCCCATCAAGTCATCTTCCATCGATGGCACATCTTTATTTAAAAAAACCGCTGTGGCGCCAACCACAACGGCTTTTAGTTGATAGCAGAGCTGATATCTCTGCTTATCTGATTGAGTTTAAACAAGTTTGTGAACCGCTTAAATCAAAGTAAAATTATGAAATTTTTACTGTTAAAATTTTTTTCTCCTCCCCAAAGGGATTCTTTATCAATTTCAATTCTCTTAAGTGTCATGAGGTATACCACCGTAACCTTAACCGTTTTGACTTTTTGCTGCAGCACACTGCTGGCCGGCGAAATAAAAGGACAAACCATCAGAGATGTTAACATTAGCCTGGGCGTTAACAATAACAACCTGGAGTATGCGGTAAAGCAAATTGAAAAACAAACAGATTTTCGGTTTGCCTTTAAGCGCAGCGAAATGAAGGACTATAAGCACATCATACTACCCAAAGCCACTCGTACGGTAGAAGAAACGCTTTTGCTATTACTTAGCCGTACCGGCCTGATGTACAAACAATGGAATAACTATATCTTATTGGTACCTAAACCGGCACCGGTCAGTAAACTACCAGGAGCCAAGGCTCCGGTAGTGGCCGATGATATTACCGTAAAAGGTAAAGTGACCGACAAGACCACCGGCGAACCATTGATTGGTGTATCCATACGCGTAAAAGGCAGCACTTTGGGCATTGTGACCGACGTGAGCGGCTCCTATAGCATTTTGGCACCCGATAACGGTATATTGATAATATCATACATCGGCTATCAAACTACGGAGGTTCATGTCAATAAAAACCGCCAGCTCAATATAGCGTTGCAACCCGCAGCCAATAACCTGAATGAGGTGGTAGTAGTAGGCTACGGCTCGCAAAAGAAAGGTGAGATCACATCGGCCACCGGCCATGCCGATAGTGCCGATTTCAGACAAAGCGGCTCACGCAATGCGCTCGACCTGATACAGGGTAAAATTGCCGGCTTACAGATCACCCGTACCGGCGGCTCAAACCCTAACTCAGGTGTAGCCATACAGCTGCGGGGTGTGATAACTGTATCTGGTGATTCGGGTCCGCTGATCGTAATTGACGGGATACCTGGCGGCAACCTTGATCTTTTGCAACAGGATGATATAGAATCTATCGACGTATTGAAAGACGGATCGGGCGCAGCCATTTACGGCACCAGCGCTAATGCCGGTGTAATTTTGGTAACCACTAAAAAAGGTAAGGCAGGGCCGCCGCAGTACGCTTATTCAAATTATTTCCGAAGAGAGTACCTCTCTAAACGGCCCGACTTTTTAACCGCGGCCGAGTTTAGGGATAAGATCAAATCGGGCCAGTTGGATGCTACTGACTATGGTCATACTTCCGACTTTTTTAATGATCTGGTACATAAAGACAACCTGTCGCAAAACCATAACTTTTCATTAATGGGCGGAACCGACAAAACCAGCTACCGTGCCAGTATCAATTACCGTAACCTGGAGGGCTTTGCCAAGCAAAACGACCGTCGTGAGTACACCCTTCGTCTAAACGTTAATCAAAAAGGATTAAAAGATCGTTTAACCACACAAATAAACCTGGTTACCAACTTTAACAATGCCAATTTATTAGGCGGCGGCGGTTGGGAAGATCAGCTCAGCAAAAACCCTACACTATCTAACTACAACCCCGATGGCAGCTTTTATTTTGAAAACACCAGTACCAACCAGCTTGCCCGCTTAATGCAGGAAACCAATAAACGTAAACAGCAAACTACAGCGGCCGATGCCAAGATGGATCTGCAAATTATTGAGGGCCTAAAAGCGTCAATTTTTGGCTCGGTACAGCGCGACAGTTACATTGACGGCATTTACCGCG
Source organism: Mucilaginibacter sp. RCC_168 (assembly GCF_041355315.1). Lineage (NCBI taxonomy): Bacteria > Pseudomonadati > Bacteroidota > Sphingobacteriia > Sphingobacteriales > Sphingobacteriaceae > Mucilaginibacter > Mucilaginibacter sp. RCC_168. Next base: position 71,819 of record NZ_JBFUPN010000014.1, on the reverse strand, counting down.
ATCTGAAAAGCGAGTTTTCCATTGAAAACGATGTTTATAAAAACGGAGGTTACGCGGAAAGATCAACTGCTTTAAGTCAGAATTTTGCCGTTGAGCCAACCATCCAGTATAACCGTACGTTTGCACAGAAGCATACCGTTACCGCGATATTCGGTTATAGCTACCGCTACAATGTTTACGAAGGATTTAATGCCAATAACTATGGTTTTGTGAACGATATTTTTGAAGAAAATAATCTTGGCGCAGGCAATCAGCTATCTGCAGGTAAAGCAGGAATGGGAAGCTATAAGAACGACGATAAACTGATTGCCTTTTTTGGCAGGGTAAACTACTCTTTTGATGATAAATACCTGGCCCAGTTTATATTGCGTAAAGAAGGTTCATCCAGGTTTGGGGCCAACCATAAATGGGGCTACTTTCCGGCGGCTTCAGCGGGCTGGGCAGTTACCCGCGAGGATTTCATGAAGAATGTAAACTTCATTAATTACCTTAAATTAAGAGTGGGCTACGGTATTACAGGTAATTCGGGCTTTAGTAATTACGCCTCGCTGGTTACACTTGGTACAGGTGGTATCTACCGTTTCCCGGATGGCGAATATCGACAAACTTATGGCCCTGACCGTAATCCTAACCCCGATTTGCGTTATGAGAAAAAGAAAGAGCTGAACATCGGTGCCGACTTTACCATTTTCAATAATCGTATTACAGGTGCCATTGATGTATATAATCGTAAAACACAGGATCTATTAGACTATTATGTTACTCCTCAGCCACCTTTTATCCGCGATAGAATTTACGCTAATGTTGGTACCATCTCAGCTAAAGGTATTGAGCTTTCAGTAAGTTTTGCGGCTATAAAAAACAAAAACTTTAAATGGAACATGGATGTGACCGGTAGTACTACCAAAAATACGCTGGATACCTACTCTAATTCCATTTACAAACAGGAGTATAAAACCTTTGGTGATATAGGCGGGTTCGGTGCTTTGGGCGATGCCATCCGCACTTATGAAGGTAGTCCTGTGGGCGAATTTTGGGGTAAGCGTTTTGCAGGCTTTGATGCCGATGGTAAATGGTTGTTTTACAAACGCGATGGCTCAAAGGTTCATAACGACCAGATCAATAACTCTTTTGACCGCAATGTTACCGATTATGCACCTATTGGTAATGCCATACCGAAGTATTATGCCTCATGGACAAATACTTTTAACTACAAGGGCTTTGACTTGCGGGTGTTTTTAAGAGGCAAGTTTGATTACGACATCCTCAACACCACGGCTATCTCATACGGCAATAAAGTAGCCACCACTAATCTATTAAGAACAGCGTTTAACAAATATGCGCAGATCGATGATACCTATATGTATTCTGATTACTACCTGGAAAGCGGATCATTTGTAAAACTTGATGAAGTAACGTTTGGCTATACCTTTAAGTTAAAAACCAATTATATACGTAATCTGAGGGTGTATGTATCCGGGCAAAACCTGGCCACCATGACTAAATATACCGGTAACGACCCCGATTTTATTTCCGATACTGGCTTAGGGCCCGGTATTGATGGCCGCGGCCCATACCCAAGCACCCGTACTTTTTTACTTGGATTAAATGTTGGTTTCTAATCTGTTGAACATGAAAAAATTAAATCATCTGATAAAATACAGTTTGTTGATCACTGTATTAATATGCGGGAATGCTTGTACCAAGCTTGATGAAAAAGCTTATGACACCCTGCTCACAAATAATTTCTATAACAATAGAAACGAGGTACTTTCGGCTGTTTTGCGCCCGTATACACATGCCAACGCCTGGGTTACACCATCCGGGCAGGATGGCTGGTGGCGACCAAGCGAACTTTCGGCCGATCAGCTGGCCTGGCCTACCAAAGGCCGCCACGGCGAAGATGGCGGCAAATGGAAAAGGCTGCATTATCATACCTGGACCAATGATGAAGGCGGCATCAACAATGCCTGGTCACTCATGTATTGGGGCATGGGTTTATGTAATGATCCTATCGAAAACATCACTAAACTTGACCTGAACCGAATGGGGATCACCCAAACAGAAAAGGACGCTTATATTGCTGAGTTGAAACTGTTGCGGGCCTTCCATTACTTAAAACTGATGGACCTGTTTGGCAACATACCTATTGTAACACAGGTAGGGATACCTGCAAAGCCCCCTACCGTGGCGCGTAAAGATGTTTTTGCCTTTATAGAAAAAGAGATCAAAGATAATATTGATAAAGCTCCTAAACTCTCTCGTGATATGCTTGGCAGGATGACACAGGCGGGCGGGTACGCTATGCTGGTGGAGTTATACCTCAATGCCGAAAAATGGTCGGGTACTCCCAGGTGGGATGATTGTATAGCTGCAGCCAACAAATTGATCAATGGCGAAGCCGGTGGACAGAACGGAGCCATGGCGCTTGACCTGAATATCAACGATCAGTTTAAACCCACTAACGATCTGTCAAAAGAGGTGATATTCTCTATTAGCTATGAGTTTCAGAAAGCAAACTTTCAACCATCATGGACAGGGGAGTTCTATCATTTCCAGCAACAGTTTATCTACGGTGGCAGCCGCAACGGTAACGATGGGGTAGTTTTGATACCAGGTGTATATACCACATTTGATGATAAGGACCTTCGGAAAACAGGCTGGTTACTACAAGGCCCTATGATCCGTTTTGACAATCATCAACCGGTAATAGCCACAGGCGGTAACGAATATGATGGGCAGCAATTAGTATTTGTTGATAATATCCGCAAAAACAAAGTTGCCGCACAAAACGGTACTGACCCTAATGCTCTGCCTTCTACCATGAGCGAAGGCGAGGAAAACAGCGGTGTACGTTTTAACAAATATAAGCTGGGTAACCAGGTGGCGGGTTTTGGCGGCATAGCGCCTGATCCTAACTATAATAATACCGACTGGAACATTTACCGCCTAACCTGGATATATTTTGCCAAAGCCGAAGCTATTATGCGTAAAAATGGGGGTACAGCCACAGCCGAGGCGGTACAACTCATCAATGATTGTAAAAAAAGGGCTTATAGCGATGCCGACTGGGCAGCTGTAGCTTATACCCCTGCAACCTTAACCCTGAATGAACTGCTGGCTGAAAGAGGCCGGGAGTTTATTTTTGAAGGTTTCCGCAGGGATGACCTGATCCGTTTCGGCAAGTTCAGCTCTGCAAGCTGGTGGGATCATCAGCCCAGCAATGCAAATAAAGAACTGTTCCCTATACCACAACAACAAAGGGCGCTTAATTCAGCTCTGACACAAAACCCGGGTTATTAATAGTTCCCCAATAAAAAAAGCGCGATCGGTAATTGATCGCGCTTTTTTTATTAAAACACTTTTTCCTTAAAACTTATAAGCAAAGCTCAAAGCAAAACTTCTTTGCGCTTGCGGGCTTATTGACCAATAGCCTATATAATACTGTTTATTAGTTAGGTTATTGAGGTTAAACGTGATCCTGTAATTATCAGCTACATAAAACAGGCTGGAGTTAATCAATACATAACCAGGCAGGTAAAGTATACCCGTTGCACTATTATCTATTGATTTTTGTTCACTCGCATAATTACCGCCAAGCCCAAAACCAAAATTCTTTAAATTACCCCTGGTAAACTTGTAGGTTGCCCATAAATTTGCCAGGTCTGGTGCACCTTGCCCTCCTGGGGTTCTCCCCGGTTCGTTATAAAAATCATCAGCATCGCCTTTTAATATTTTGATAGAATTATGGCTGTAACCAGCGAGAAGGTTTAAACCGGGTGCCGGGTTGGCGTTCATATCTAACTCAAAACCTGTACTTCTTACCGTACCGCCCTGCAGATAAGCATTCTGATTATTCGGATCGATGTATACCCTATCAGAGACCCTGATATTGTAGTATGACGCGGTAATATTTAACTTATCTGAAAGCAAATTAGTTTTCACACCAGCTTCCCATTGGTTAGCATGCTCTGGCTTAAATGATTCTATGCCAGGGATATTCCCGTCTTTATCATAAACAGAACGCGGATCTACATTAATAAAAGCGTTCATATAGTTGGCGAATATCGAAACCTTGTCCATAACCGGCTGGTAAACCAATCCAAATTTTGGCGAAAAGAATGTTTGGTTATAGTTAGTAGTCTTATCGCCGCCAGCGCTATTGGATACATAATGATCAACCCTTAAACTCGCCATAGCAGCCAAGGCCGGCGTAAAGTTAATTACATCAGAAATATAGGCGCTATAGGCGCTATTGGTAACGTTATTTCTATTCCCTCTTTTAGTTGCCAAAACATTATCAACTAAAGCTTGAGACAAGTATACCGGCGGTATAGTATCGTGAGTTCCCGGAACCGGGTATGCAATTTCACCGCTTTGTGGAGTTACGTGCCTTATAACAGCATACCCAGTCCCGTTATTAATGGCATTACGGCTAAAATAATCTAAGCCGATCAATAAACGGTTTCGCATATTCCCGATCTTGAAATCGCCGTTAAAATTTTGCTGCACATCGGTTGTACTGGTTGTTTGCTGATCTCTGTGAATCGTTTGCCCAAAATACTGATCCGTTGGGACTCCATCCTCATAAATATAACTATAGTAACCGTTTGATTTTACCGTTGAGCGCGAAAGTACCGTTTGTGATGTCCATTGGTTGGATATTTTATACAGCATTTGCGCCTGTAAATTAAACCGGGGGTTCTTCATGGTCAGATCATTGCTTATGAATGATTCATTGTAATTCAGGTTCAGGTCCTTCACAGTTTTAAAGGGCAGGGGGTTATACCTGTCCGATGGATAGAACAATGGAGCCACCGCTCTTTCTTCCTGCATTATCTCTGTTAAGATGTGAAACGAAAGCTTATCATTCACCTCATAAGTTAAAGCAGGCGCTATAAAAAAAGATTTCTGAAAGCCTGCGTTCTGAAAGCTGTTCTGATCGGTGTATGCGGCGTTTACCCTCAATGCTACTTTTTCGGTTTTGCTTAGGGGCGTGTTAACATCAGCCGTAACCCGGTTTAACCCAAAACTCCCTACGTTATAGGTTATCTCTCCACCTGTTTTAAAATAGGGTTTTTTAGTGATGGTATTGATCATACCGCCATAACTTAGGTAAGCCCCACCAAACAAAGTACCAGACGGGCCTTTGAGCACCTGTATTTCTTCCACATCAGCCAGATCAACAGTGCCGGTAGCTAAACCAGGTAACCCGTTAACAAGTAATGGCTGGGCTTCAAAACCGCGGATCGCGAAATAAGTACCCCCATCTCCGCCCCTGCCGGTTGATGACCATGTTTTGGTAACTCCGGGTATATTACGCAGCGCATCATCATATGCTGTAATGCCTTGTTGTTTGATAATTTCTGACGAAACTGAATTATAAACCTGTGGGTTCTCCAGGTTTTTCAAGGGCATTTTTGCTACAATTGAGTTTACCTTATTTGATTTTTTTGTCGAAATTATAACCTCTTGTAATTGGGTAGAATTTTCTTTAAGTATAAAGTTAACAACCAGAGACTCACCTGACCGTGTCTCTATGGTTTGTTCCCTTTTCTCGAGTCCGATAAAAGACGCTACCAGCGTGTGCGGTCCCGGTGTTACCCGTTTAAGCTGGTAATGCCCGTTTTCATCGGTTAAAGTGACCTTGTTAGTGCCTTTGATGGCAATACTCACCAGACCGGCGGGTTTTCCGTCGGCTGTTTTTACAGAGCCGGCGATGGTTGCTGTTTGTGCTAATAAGGGGATGGATGGTAGCAGGAACAGAAGTAAGCAATAAGTAATTTTTTTTATCATAGTTGGTGTTTTGATATGTCGCAAAAGTATCGTTTAAATTGCTCTCAAACAACATTGTTTAAACCCGTTCTAAACAAGATTTTTCATTCATTTTGAGGGAGATGCACATCTGATTCACCAATCTACAGCGATTGATATTTTTAATAAATTAAACAAGTATTGATGGTTAGTTTGTAATTTAGGATTATGAAAAACTCACCAGTTATAAGCTACAAGGGCATTTCCCGTTTTATCCGGGTACAAGTTATTTTGTCATTGCTTCTTTTTTCAGTAATCAGGGTGTCGGCGCTTTCCTTTGAAAAAGCTGCTGATGCAGCTGTCATCGGGCGATGGGACATCACGATAGACAAGGCAGGAAAAAGCCTACCGTCATGGTTGGAGGTGCAAAAATCGGGCACCCACATCCTCATTGGCCGTTTTACGTATGCTTTTGGAAGCGCAAGGCCTATTTCGGAAATTAAACTACATGATGGTAAATACAGCTTTTCTATTCCTCCCCAATGGGAAGAGGGCAACCGGAATATGGACTTTGAGTTTGAGCTTAAAGGTGAAGAATTAGTGGGCACCATGGTATATACTGATGGGGTAACCTATCATTTCACCGGAGTACGGGCGCCATCGCTGATAAGAGCCAAAGACCCTGTTTGGGGCACCCCAGTTAAATTGTTCAACGGAAAAGATACTAAAGGCTGGCATGCCGATGGCAAAAATCAGTGGACTGTAGAGTCGGGCATTTTGAGGAGCCTGCATTCTGGGGCTAACCTGATCACCGATAAAACTTTTACCGATTTTAAATTACATATTGAATTCAGGTATCAAAAAGGAAGCAACAGCGGGATTTACCTGAGGGGCAGATACGAAGTGCAGATCATGGATGTGAAAAGCGGTGAACCGGAACCCATCAATAACCAGTTCAGCGCTATTTATGGCTTTCTGCCTCCCAACAAAATGATGGCGAAGGATGCAGGACAGTGGCAATCATACGATATTACACTGGTAGGCCGTTTGGTTACTATAGTAGCCAATGGCACTATGGTGATATGCCGACAGGAGATACCTGGAATTACAGGCGGGGCTTTCAACAGTAAAGAAGGCGAACCTGGACCTATTTTAATTCAGGGGGATCACGGGCCTATCGATTATAGAAACATTGTGATCACACCTGCTAAATAAAGTATTTAACAACCAAAAACAAAAAATGCCTGAGCACCAACTCAGGCATTTTTGTTTAAAAGTGATATTCGCCTTGAGCAGAGTTATTAATTCATGGCGTAGTTAGCCGGTTTAAAGTATGTGGCAGGATATACTTTCCGGAACATGGTATAAGTTACCGTTACCATAATAAACGCGATAATGGCATCAACGGTACTTGCCAGCCCCAGCACACTTACCTTAGAGGCAAAGGCGAAGATGATATCAAAGTAAACACCCGCGAACACCCACTCTTTTAAGCGGAGTAGTTTACCGGGTATTAAAAGAACCGCTATGCCCAATAGCTTGGCAACACCCAGCACATAAATAAAATGCGGCGGGTAACCCAATTTCAAAGTTATATCCCAAACGAATTTGTTTACGGTAATTTCGCAAAATCCGCTTGCACCAAACCATAAAGAGGTAAGCGCGGTTCCTATCCAATAGATTGTTTTTGTTGTTTTCGGTGTCATGATTTGTTGTTTTTAATTCTTTTGTTGCTTCAAAAATGGGCTTTACATACTGAATAACAGAGTAGGTTTAAAGTGAACCAGACAAAACGCACAACGAAAAAGACATTTCGATTATTAAATAGTTATTCAACTAACAACAAAACCCTGTACCAATAGCAGGTACAGGGTTTTGTTGTTTATAGAAGTAGACTAAGTAGCTTATTTGATAAACCCCGTAAGGGTAATAACTGAACGCGACGGGATAGTTATTTTTGAACCATCTATTTTCCCTGCCTTAAGTTCGTTCGTTTGTGAGGTTAAATAGGAATTGGCAAACTGAACTTTAGCTTTACCAGTATTGAACCTGGCAACCACATTGTTGGTATTAGGATTGATGATGACCAGGACTGTATTTTTTCCATCTTTAAAGGCCGAAACAAGCAGAGGTTTACTCGCGGTGGATGAAACTGTTGTGTTAACTCTTACCGCACCTTGCCTAATAAACCTGCTATAGTTACCCATGGCCCAAAGCATTTTGCTGGTATAAAAGTTGCCGTCGACTTTATTTTTATCTATGTAAATAAGGCCATCCTTATAATCATAGGCCGAAATGGCTGTCCACCATTGCCATGCCGAAGCATTTGCTACGGTAAGATCGGTATGGATCACTGAAGCTAAATACAGGGCCGCATCTATACCAAGGTCGCGTTTGTTACCATCCATCTCTCCCGCATTATCGCCCAAAATGCAATACTCGGATTGCCAGTAGTTAAGACCTTTAATGGCCGCTACATTATTAGCCAGTACCTCACGTGCTTTTACAGCTGCGGCCATGGGCGAGGTGGTAAAATAACTATGCGCGGCTATAGTTTTACTTACCTCTTGCAAATCGCCAATATAATTTGCTGATGCAGGTTTAAAAAAATCATTTATTTGATTACCCTTTCCCGGCTTATCACCTGGGGTAAATAAGTAATTGATACTCCCGGCTTCGCCTACAAGAATCTTTGAACCGACCTTTTTAGCGCCAAACGCTTTACTAATGGATCTTATTACACCTACAATTTCCGTATTATTATAAGGGCATCCCTCCTGCCCGCCATCACTCCAATCCCATTGTGGTTCGTTGATAGGACTTATATAATCAAATTTAACTTTGCTCACCTGCTCCACCCCTTTCACAACTTTTGCCAGGTATGTGGCAAAGGCGTCATATTTATCGGCCGCGATATTTACTTTACCACCGCTGGCGTATGCCTTTTTGTTTATGGTAAACTGCACAGGCGGACTATTAGTAAAACCTAAAAACTGTTTTACGCCACGTTTTTTTGCTGCTTTTAAAAACCAAACCTGTCCGGCCTGATTTTGCCAATTGTAAGTACCATCTGTGTTTAAAAATGATTCGGCACGGCGCCACTCGTCTTTAATCCCACTTTGATCTGCTTGTTGAGCGCTGCCAGCCCCTATATTAAACCGCCATAATGATAAACCTATTCCTTTGGGCGAACCATCGGTATAAGTATCAGCGCTAAAAAGCAGATCGGCAATTTTATTTCGCTTATCATCGGGCCAGTTGCCCACAAACTGGCATGACCATGCATCAGACGCGCCAAAATTGCTGACGGTTTGGTATGTTTTCGAAAAATCAATATAGATAGTCGCTTCCTTACTTTGACCAATGGCTAAAGAGATATTAAATGCTAAGGCAATACCTGCCAGGAAGATCTTTTTTGTTGTAGATATCAGTATCATTATTATTCAGATCAACAATAAAGCAGGACCGTCCGATCCTGCTTTATTGTAATTTATTGTTGTACGATTTGCCATTGCTGGTTGTTACCCCCGCCCCATGACCATTGGATAATGCCCGCGCCATTAGCGGTTGAGGCACCATTAACATCAAGCGCTAAACCACTATTACGGTTGATGGCTTTGTATATACCATCGCTGGTTGCGGTAAGCTGCCATTGTTGGTTATTACCACCATTCCAGGGCCATTGTATAATACCGGCGCCATTAGCTGTTGAACTCATATTCACGTCGAGCGCCTGACCGCTGTTGCGATTGGTTATTTTATAATAGCCACCGCCGTTATCAGCAATTTGCCATTGCTGATTGTTACCGCCATTTTGCGGCCATTGTATAATACCGGCGCCATTTGCCGTTGAACCGCCGTTAACATCAAGTGCCTGTCCGCTGTTGAGGTTCAGGAGCCTATAGTAGGCCCCGCTATAAAAAGTATCGGTACCACCGGCACCAACACCCCACGCGTATTTTAACCGGCTTAGGCCTGATGCATTGGTGGTAGTAACGGTTGGGCTGGCGGAGTTGCCACCCAATTGTTGTATTGCATAACCATCTCCGGTACGTATTCCTGGCCAGTAAACAGCGCCCAAACCTAATGCTCTCATCACGTTAGTTAGCCCTTGTATGTAAGCTATATCTGCACTACCGCCAATGGCGCCGGTGTAATTTATGCCGCTGTTCATGGTATTGCCAAACTCCGTAAATACAGCACGATTTGCATAGCTCCCGATATTGCCTTTCACCCTATTTTCCCATTGTGCCGCTGTTGTAAGCCCCCCGCTGCTAAAAAAGGTGTAATCGTGGATAGATAAGAGGCAGTTAGTAAAGCGGCTGTCGGCACCTACACCTGTGAGGTCCTGTGCGTATGATGTTCCATCGATAAGTATTTGCCCTTGTGGTACCGATGGATAATTACTTAACCATTGTGCGCAAATGGTAGTCCAGTCAGACAGAGAATAGCCATGCGGTTCGTTAAATATCTCGAAGTATACATGTGAGTTGCTGCCATATTTGGTAACAATAGTTTGCCACATAGACCAAAACTCTGTGGTGTTATCAATCTTACCATCTTCGGATGATTTGCCTTCCCAGTAACCCAGTATCACATTCATTCCTTTGCTTAGCGCCTTATCAATAACGCCGGTATAAGAGCTCCACCAGGCTTGTGAAACGGTGGAGTAATTTACGGGCAAGCGAACAGTATTTGCCCCAGTATTGGTTTGGATGCCACTTAATACGGCATCAGCCTTGGCTGATACGGTGGTATAGCTATCAGTGGAGTTTAAACCACTCAATACCAGTATACTATCGCTGAAATTATCACCATCGGCGGCCCAGTTAACACCTTTGAGTGCACTTGCCGGTGTAGAGGCCACTTTGATAGTTTTTGTTTTCACTTCGTCGGGGGCTCCTGATTGCTTGGTTGCGATAACATCCTTTTTACACCCTGCCATCAAACAACATCCCGCTAATAATAAAATGCTTAGGTTTTTCATAATTTGGTATAGGTTAGAATTGGTTAAAAAAAAGGGGAAGCAAACATGTTCCTTCCCCTTATAGCATTACAATCAACAGTCGTGTTTCGTTGTAAACAACCAACGAAAGCACAAGGCTTACTATTAATTAGTAATACCTACTGTAAGGTTGTTCTGTGCGTTTATAGTATAAACGGCCCCGTGGCCATTAGCGTTGTTGATGAATGTTGGGGTGCTTCCGCCACCATCTAAACGATAATTGTATGTGCCAGGGCCGGTAGTATAAATACCCACGGTATATTGGCCTGGAGTTATTGGACCATAGCTGCCACTGGTACCGGCAGCTACAGTAATAGTATGGGTAGTAGGACCGCTCAATTCTATAGTACACGTGTATGCTGTAGTATTATAGTAATTGACCCCAATAGTGAACGGACGGCCAGCGACATGCTTTTCAATTGTCATAGACTGAGAAAAGAAAAACGAAGAAAAACACAGAAAGAGAACGAACATTTTTGTTTTCATAATTGTATGGTTTTAAATTGGTTTAACATGCGGTTTAAAATGAGGCTCCACACTAAGGAGCCCCCTCTATTAATACGGTATTGGGATTGCTAATTTGTATAGCCCGGATTTTGCTTTAACTGTCCGTTTGATGCCTGTATCTCGGCTAAAGGTATTGGCAGCCAATAATGCTGCGAATGAAAAGCACGGCCTGTTAGCGCTATTTTTTGTGCATAACTATAGCCGGAAGGGCTGGCGGCATTGATACCTACCGCAATACCATAAGCCGGTACATTTTCGGTTTGGTCTGCAATTTTCCATCTGCGCACATCGTAAAAACGGTGTTCTTCAAAAGCAAGCTCAATCCTTCTTTCATTTCTAATGGCGATACGCATATCATCTTGAGATAACCCTGACAGTATTGGCATGTTTACAGATGCACGCTGCCTGATGGTATTAATAGCCTGGTAAACGCTCGCATCAGGCCCTGCTACTTCATTTTGAGCCTCCGCATAGTTAAGCAGAATTTCTGCATACCTGAAATAGATCCACGGCTGTGCACCGGTCTGGTTTGAACCAGTAACCGGGTAATTATCATCCGCAAACTTTCTTAAATAATAACCTGTTTTACTCGCGTTTTGAGGGTTAGGCCCCTGGTTACTATCTTTACCACCGGGCAAAAAGACATCGACAGTGCTGTTTCTGTATGGTGCACGATTATAAAGAATAGTTGCATAGAACCGTGGATCACGGTTGACGTATGGGTTTTGTGAATCGTAGCCCGACGCTGGATCAGTGATGGCTTTACCATTACTCATTTGATAGGCATCCACTATATTTTGCAGCGGTACATTCCCGCCATAGCCACCATAACTGTTAGGTCCATTATCTGTCTCTATAGGTAGGTGGGCAGCGGTAACCGGATAAAATAATCTTTCAAATATAATTTCGTTATTATTTTCAGGTGTCACAAACAATTGTCTATAACCGCCCTGGAATAAACTGTATTTGCCAAGATCCATCACTGCTTTGGCAGCCGCGGCGGCTGCCTGCCAGGTTCCGGCGTTATACAAAGGGCTCGCGGCATATAGTAGCAATCTTGATTTTAATGCCAGCGCAGCTCCTTTTGTTGCCCTGCCTAAAGCCCATGTTGAGCCATTATCCACCGGAAGCTTTGAGGCAGCGTCATCCAATTGAGAACTGGCATAAGCAATAGACTCAGTGATACTAGCACGATTGAAAAGGCTTGGGTCCTGCAAGTTATCTGTTAGTTCAGTCACCTTATCGCCCATTAATACGATGCCTCCATAGTTACGAATGAGATCCTGATACCTGAACGCCCTGATAAATTCAATCTCACCAATTAACCGGTTTTTATGCCCAGCGCTTAAAGGTAAGCTATTGATTACGCTTAAGGCATAATTGCACTCACGGATACCACGGTAACTGCGCCCCCAAAGAGTCCCTGCATCACCGAGATTGTTTGGGGCTAAATGCCCTTGCTGGATCACCCAGGTATTGTCATCGTTGTTGTATATAGATTCGTCTGTTAATGAACTCCAGAATGCCCATTGAAACCCTCTGCCAAAACCCGTATTGTCATCTTCTTTATCCTGTAATTTAACACCGATATACCTGTTGATAACATAAGCTTCAAAAAGTGTGGTATCGGATAAAATAGTGGCGTTACTTATTTTGTCGGTAGACGTTAACGATAGGAAATCTTTTTTACAGGATGTCATGAATATAACGCAAAGCGCCAGGCAGCCTGTTATATATTTTATACTTTTCATAATGCTGGATATTAAAATTTAATGTTTGCGCCCAGGTTAATTATCTTCTGTTGCGGGTAGAACTGGCCGCTACCATATTGGGCGCCACCGAATTGGCCACTGCCATTGGTTCCCTCAGGATCGTAATCCTTCACTTTGGTAAACGTAAGCAGGTTGAAGCCACTTACAAAAACTCTAAGTCCTTTAATATGAAGCTTTGACAACGCTTGCTGCGATAGTGAGTAACCCAGCTGAACATTTTTCAGTCTCACAAATGAAGCATTGTTAAGCCAGAAGGTATTGTTATACTGACCACCGCTTACCGCGTTCGAAGCCCTGTCTGATACTCTGGGGTATGATCCGTTTGGATTGCTTGGGCTCGTGGCATTATCTGCCCATGAACTGTAAAAATTACCGATAACTCCAGATTCAGGCAATACATACTGGCTTACCTCGGCCTGACCGGCAAATAAAACCGACAAGTCGAAATCTTTGTAACCGGCATTAAGGCTTAAACCATAAGTTATTTGCGGGATATTGCCATATTTTGACCGTTGCTGATCGGCTGCTGTTATTTGTCCGTCCTTGTTAACATCAGCATAGATAAGGTCGCCAACCTGGGCACCGGACACATGTGGCGTATTATCCAATTGCGCCTGGTTCCGGAAAATACCGATAGATTGATATAATAAATAGGTATTTAAAGGATTACCTGTTTGACGTTGGTAGGATAATACACCGGGAGCCTCGTCAATATAAATGATTTTACTTTTGGCATAAGTAAAGTTGCCTGATACCCCCCAGGAGAATGTACCGGGATGGTTATAACCCAATGTTGTTTCGAAACCGGCGCTGTTAACCTTGCCAATATTTTCTGCAGGCACTAAGGGTTTAGTAGGATCCAATGGATTCACTATCCCTGAAGAGCCGGGAATAGAAGTACGATATGCCAGGATATTTGACCGTACCTGGCGGAAATAGATAGCTTCAAATGTGAAGTTTTTCAAGAATACTGCGTTAATACCAATATCCGTCTTTTTAGCCGTTTCCCAGGTAATATTGGGGTTGGCAAGCTTGGTTAGATCAATACCTGTCTGAGGCGTGGCACCTGAACCATTATCCAGTACTACTGAATTATTAAACGTATAGTTGGTAATGTATTGATAAGGAGCAATAATATCATCTCCCAATACACCATATGAAGCCCTGATCTTCAGGTCGTCAATAAATTTAACTTTATCTTGAAACCAGCTCTCTTTAGATATGCGGTAACCTGCGGATATGGATGGGAAATATCCCCACTGGTGGCCGGAAGCAAAAAGAGATGAACCATCAGCACGAAACTGGGCCTCTAATAAATACTTTTCATCATAATTATAAGCCAGCCTGCTGATCACACTACGGCGGTTATAATTGTAGGTGTTATTGTTATCACTGCTGCTGCCACCATTGGTAGCATCGCTGGGAGCACTGCCTCCCTGTGAAAGCTCTGGCGTAGTAGTTGTTGGAAAATTGTTTCGTTGAGCCCAGAAGTAATTATAAGTATTCTGGCTTTGTTCGTATGCTACGAAGGCATTGATATTGTGTTTACCTAACTGCTTTACAAAGTTTAGCTTAATATTGGAAGTAATAAGCGATTGATTGAGCTGCGACTCATTCAAATAAGCAAGTCCGTTTGAGCCACCCTGAATGCTTGGTGTGTAAAGGTTGGTAGTACTGCTATAAGTATAAACAGTGTAAGGCGTATTAAATGTTTTGTTAAACACGCCTGTTTTATCTGCCGAAAAGAAACCGTCAAGCGAAAGGCCACTTATGCCCGGGATATCATAACTCGCCCGGAGTATACCGTTAAAAGTTTGCGTGGGATTATTGGAGGTACCACCAATACTTGTTGGTGTGAGCGCTGGATTGGTATTATCGAACCCGGAAGTAGGCAGGCCATTTGGATAAAAAGCAGCTGTAGTTGGGTATCCCCTGTAAATACCACGAAAATTATTGGCGGCAGAAGTAGTCGGGAATTTCCTATCTTCTTCCCTGCCCTGTAACGATAGCCCTACTTTAAATCCTTTGGCAACCGTAGCGTCAATATTCGCCCTGAAGTTATATTGATTGTATTTTGCGGCGCCATTTTTATAAAGACCACCCTGAGAAGTGGTACCAACGGAAGTATAATATTTAACATCATCCGAACCACCGGCAATCGTTACGTTCTGTTGGTTCTGCAACGCGTAATTCTTTAGGGTTATTTTTTCCCAGTTCGTATTTGGATAATTAAGCGGGTCAGAGCCGTCCCTGAATTTCGTTATCTGATCATTGCTGTAAACCTGGTTAAAGCCGCCTGCCGGATTATCATAATAGCTGATATCATTCATAATTTGGGCATAGGTTGGCGCATCAGCCAATTTAGGTAAACGTGTTGGTGAGCTAAACCCTTCATTAAAATTATAAGAAACGGCAGCCTTACCCGTTTTACCATGTTTGGTAGTTATTAAAATAACACCGTTTGCCGCGCGGTTACCATAAACAGCCGCGGATGCATCTTTTAATACCGAAACGCTCTCAATATCATTGGGATCAAGACGTTCCAGGCCACCGATCTGACCCGGGATACCATCAACCACCACCAGTACCGAATTACTACCAGTTGTTGCCAGTCCCCTGATTGAAATATTTGAGCCATCGTAACCCGGTTCACCAGATCCGTTGCTGGCGATAACACCAGACACCCGGCCTGCGAATGAACTTGAAACGTTAGGCTGAGGGCTTTTAGCTAAATCACCGCCCTTTACTACCGAGATAGAACCAGTGAGGGTAGCTTTTTTCTGCGTACCATAACCCACAACCACTACCTCATTCAATGATTTTGATTCGGGCTGTAATTGCACATTGATACTTGTCTGCCCGTGTAATGCCACTTCCTGTGATACATAACCAATGTAAGTGAATACCAGCGTGCCTGATGACGCATTAGGTACATTAAGCGAGAACTTACCATTAACGTCTGTTAAAACACCTGTAGTAGTTCCTTTTAATGTAACACTAACACCGGGCAATGTTTCACCTTTTTCATCGGTAACTTTACCGCTTATTTTTTCATCCTGCACGTTGACCATTTTACTACCGCTGGCAAAAGCCACTGAAGGTACCTGGCAGATGATTAAGCAGGTAATTGCCATACCTGCCATTAATAGGAAAAACCGGGGTGCTTTATTCCGATGAGGGGAATCTTTTACATGTAAAATTAATTTCATATATTTTTGAATTGGGGTTTAATTTGGTTTAAACCTTGTTTCGTAAACGACACAGTTACGGACAAACGGTTAAAGCGGTTAATTGCCTTCCCGACTATCCATGTCAGATAAGTGCCAGATACAAAAGGTTGGTTTATACCTTGGTTATTGGTAAGGCTAAAATGAGGCTAAATTGCAAAAGCAAGTGAGGGGCAAATTCGGATTTAAAACGGGATAGAATCATAAAAAAGGCTATAGAACGCCTTTTTAAGCCTGTTTGCTCAGGGGGGTAAACTCATATGGTCTTTATACTTAGTAAAGTTTTCAAAACAGATCTCCCACCCAAATCCTCCCAGAGAAAAAGGCTTTTTATGAAGTTTGTGGCTAATCCTCTCCTAAACATAATCCTTAAACAGGTGAGCTGTTCCACTAAAAAGTGGGTTTACATGGTTTACACTTTTTATGGTTAACATTTATACACTTAATTGATAATCAATTATTTAAATAAACCACTTTTTGGGCTAAAGTATTCCATATCATTAGATAAGAAATCATGAGGTATTAAATATCTGGTGTTGAATAATGATTTGGTGGATGCAAATCAGATTATCATGCGGTGTCGACTCACCCCATCTGCGCTTCGCTGGACGACCCTCTCTTCCGCTTCGCGGTAAAGAGGGTAAAAAAACACCGTCATTGCGAGGTACGAAGCAATCTATATGCTTTACAGAGCAAATATGCAGAGTTAATCGGCTTGTGTAGAGACTGCTTCGTACCTCGCAATGACGCGCGGGAGAAAGATATTGCCTTACCCTCTTTACGCCGAAGGCGAAGAGAGAGGGTGGTCGAGTGAAGCAACGACCGGTGAGTCGATTATGGAATTGATATTTTGCCGAGCACCTCTTTTATCAATTTTCCTTAACCATATCACGATTAACATTATAGTTATTGTGAAAGGATTTGCGATATTTTTTTACGTAATCTGAAGGATTGATACCAAAAAGTTTATTGAACTGCTCCCTGAAATATTTAAGGTCGTTTATACCAACCATAGAGGCAGTTTCATATACTGTGCTATCGGTAGTTAACAGGATCTCTGCTGCCTTTCTCAGCCTGATAAAACGGATAAACCCGTTGGCCGATTGGCCCGAAATGGATTTGATACGCTTATATAAATTGGAATGGCTCATCCCGATCTCTGAAGCCAGTGTTTTTATACTAAACTCAGGATCGGTTAAATGATGCTCTACAATTTTGAGACACTTTTCCAGAAACTCCTTATACTCGGGCGAGATCTTTAAATCGTTCGATTTATTGAGCGTGATCTCATTATAGAAATACTTTTGCAGATTGTTCCTGCTTTTCAGGATTCCGTTAACACGGGCTATCAATATTTCTTTTTCAAAAGGCTTGCTGATATAATCGTCGGCTCCCCCTTCAATGCCTTTGAGCTTAATTTCGGGCGATGAACTGGCGGTTAGCAATATCACCGGTATATGATTTAACAACGGATCCTCCTTGATACGGCTGCATAGCTCAATGCCACTCAGCCCCTGCATCATAACATCACTTACCACTATATCCGGCACCAGCTGGTAAGCAAGCTCAAGTCCATCGGTGCCATTATCAGCCTCAAAAATCTCAAATTCACCGGCAAATATCTGTTTAAGGTAAACGCGGATCTGCTCATTATCATCTATAAGCAGCATCGTTTTGGTATCTGAACTTAAAGCTTCCTGACTTTTAGCGATAGTTGTGGTTTCATTTTTGACCAATTCGCCTTTATTCTCTATCAGTTCGTCTAAAAACACGGAGGTTTCGGCTACATCCTCAAAAACAAACTGTTCGCCAAAATGCGCTCTTCCTTTTAATAACAAAACATGGAACAAGGTACCTTGCCCCGGCTGGCTTGTATAGCTGATGCTACCTTTATGACTTTCAATAAATACCTTAACCAGGTAAAGCCCTATACCAAAGCCACCGGCCAATGGTGTTGTATTTTGTAACTGGTAAAATTTATTGAACAATTGATCACCGACGCCTTCGGCTATACCACAGCCACTATCCTTTATTTCGATATTAACTTGAGCATCATCATCGGTTATAATGCAGCTTACCAAGCCATGCTCGGGGGTAAATTTTAAAGCGTTGGATATCAGGTTAAACAGGGCAATCTCTATTTTTTCCCGGTCGGCAAATATTTCGATAGCTTCTTTTTCGCTCAAAAAATCAAACTGGATATGTTTGGTGCGGGCCTGGTGATTAAAACATAAGAACACTTCATGGCAAAGGGTCACTATATTGAGCCGTACAATTTTAAGTTTATCCGTATCACTTTCGGCTTTTCTAAAAAGCAACAGCTGATCAACCAGGCTTAACAGGCGGCGTGCGTTACGGTAAACGATATGCAAATTACCAGGGTCACTACCCTCCCCGCTCTTGCCAAACAGCATATCCTTAACCGGGTTAATGATCAGCGTTAAGGGTGTACGAAACTCATGTGAAATATTAGTAAAAAAAGAAAGCTTGCGTTCATTAAGTTCTTTATCTTTTTCGGCAGATAACTGGGCAACTTTTATCTCATATTTAAGCTTGGTTTGATTGGCTTTGTATAGTAAATAATAATAAATGACCAGTGCTGCTACGGCGATATAGATCAAATAAGCCCACCATGTTTTATACCAGGGCGGCAAAATCTTTATTTGAATAGTAGCACAGTTTTTAAACCATACTCCATCCTGGTTAGCGGCTTTTACCTTAAATGTATAATCGCCTGGTTCAAGATAACGGTAGGTTGCCAGTCGTTGATTAGCAACATAGTTCCACGATTTATCAAGGCCTTCCAGTTTATAGGCAAAACTGCCTTTTTGCGGGTAGGTATAATTTAACGAGGCATACTGGATAGAAAATACAGACTGATCTGGCTGCAGCGTAATCTGCCGGGTTTCGCTTATTGCTTCAGGTAATACGGTCCTATTTCCATCCAAAGCACCAACTTCAACCTGCTTACCAAAAATTTGCAGCCCTGTTATCATAACCTTGGGCTGATAATTGCTTTGCGTTACTTTTTCAGGATCAAAAAAATTGAGGCCTTCCGTGCCCCCAAAATACAGGAGCCCGTTATTGGAGTCGTGCAAGACCGAGCCGGCATTAAATTGACCAGCTTGCAAACCATCAGACTGGTCGTAGTTCAGTATTTTGTCTGTAAGGATATTAATGTTTGATATCCCCTTATTAGTGCTTAACCATAAGGAGCTATTGCCCGAAGCTTTGATGGCCGATACGGTATTGTTTGCCAGGCCATTTGTTTCGTTAAATTTCTTGAAAAGCCGCTTTTTAAGATCGTAGGAGATCAGGCCATCACCTTCCGTTCCTAACCATAAGCGATGTTGTTTATCCGGATAAATTGAAAAAATTACCTGGCTGGGTAAATTATTCTTTTCATCAGCTGTTTTAAAATAGCGGCTGAATTTATTTTGTTTAAAGTCATAAAAATCAAGCCCGCCCCCATAAGTGCCTATCCACAGGTTCCCATTTTCGTCTTCGGCAATGGAGCGTACGTCGTAAGAAGTAAGACCACTATTAGCCGGTGTATAATTGGTAAATGTTTTGGCAACAGCATTAAACAAGCTTAGGCCGCCGCCATTGGTGCCTACCCATAAATTTTGATGGCTATCCTGAAAGATAACTCTTACATCATTAGCGCCCAGACTTTTACCATCTACAGAATTGTGAGCATAATTAGTAAATGAATCTGTTTTTTTATGATACAGAAAAAGTCCTTTGGCATAGGTACCAAACCAGGTATTGCCGCTTTTATCGCTATAACCATATAAAATGGCGTTATCTGTAATACTTCCGGGTTTGCCATCGGCCCTATATTGTTTAATCAGGCTGCCATTAGGGTTGGTTTTAAATATGCCTTCGCCGTCTGTACCGAACCATAAAAATCCATCCTGATCCTGGCACATTCCATAAAACCTGATCAAGCTTTCGCCACTGGGTTCAATCCGTTTCCTGGTGATCTTTGAAAATTTATCTTTGATATTACTGATCATGTAAATACCATCGCCATAGGTACCCACCCAGGTATTCCTGTCTTTATCAATAAAAAGCGCCTGAACAGAGCGTTGTGTAAGGTAATAACCATCGTCGCCGGTTACCGGCTGTAGTAAAAAGTTTTTGGTATCATAATCAGCGTTTGTTCCCAGATCAACTTTGTACAATCCGCCATCCTGCAGGCCAACAAGCAATTGCTTATCACTATCCTCCATAACCGAAATGTATCTTTTACTTTTAATACCGGGCTGGCTGGTTTGCAGTAAAGTAAATTTATTTGATTGCCTGTTAAAGTATAAAAGCCCATTCCCTGTAGCTATCCAGATGTTGTGAAAATGATCTTCAAAAATGTCATTGAGCCGCGCTGTCGGGAGGTTTAGTATTGGTGATACCAGGTTCTTTTTATAGGTTATGGTGCCTTTTGTATGCTCAAATACGTTGATACCCGTTTCCTGTGTACCTACCCATAACAACCCTTCGGAATCTTCAAACAAACTGATAACCCGGTTACTGGATAGCTGGGGCAAATTGGCCTGGGTATAATTGGTAAACTTTGCCGATTTGATATTAAAGTAAGAAAAACCAAACCCGTAGGATGTTACCCATAAATTACCATCATGGCTTTGGATTATATTGCCTATATCATTTTTAGCTGCACGATTTGAAGATAATTTATAGTGGATGAATTTCTCTGTACGCGTATCCAGCTTGCTGAGTCCGTTTCGTGACGACACCCAGATGTTTCCATGCACATCACAAAAAACCTTCTGAACATAATTACTGGCCAGACTTCCCGGGTCACCCTGTCGTGATTTAAACACTTTAAAAGTTGTTCCGTCAAAACGATTCAGTCCATCATTGGTAGCAAACCACATAAAGCCCTTATTATCCTGGGTGATACTGTTTACAATGCCAAAAGAAAGACCATTTTTTAAAGAATAGTTCAGAATCTTATTCTTTATTGGAGATTGGGCGTAGCTCAGGGAAACGATCACCAAAAGAAAAAAACAAAGGGGGTACTTTTTTGCTATCAAAATAATTCCAGGTTAACAAAATATTATAATTGGGAATTAAAGCTACTTATTAATTGTTTAAAATACAATAATTATTAAAACCATATGCAATTTATTTTTGCCATCCTCCTTAAATCACCCCAATAATATCTATTTACCGATACAGAAAGTGTTAAGTATCTTCGTTAAGACAAATACGACTGATTGGGATGTTTAGTCCTTCCAATGTACCATATCATAAGGGTAATACGGGTTGTCTTTATAGCTGCTATCATCAAGACCCATTATTTTAGTTATGGCACCGGCCTCCCAGCACCAATACCCTCTGTATGCGCGTTCTTTTTTATGAGCGTCGTACCATGGATCATCTTTATGCAGCCTGTACCAGTTTTCCAAATAAGTTTTCATAGCCTTTTCGGCCTCATTTTTGGGCAGTTTGGTCAATGCAAATATATCGCTGTACAGATTTTTATAAATCACGTCATCTGGTATTTTTCCGGTGGAACTTTTGGCGTTGATGATATACCAAAGCAAACCATCCGGTTTCCACTCTTCAAAGCTCGATCCTTCATCGGACTGAGAAATGTAATCAACAATCTTTTTGAAATTTCCGTCGGGGATGTTTAACAGATAACTCAGGGAAACCATATCGATCATATCGGCATAAAAGGCGTCTGCATCCCAGCTTATACCATAATAATCGGTAGCCTTTAAAAAGTCGTTATAGCATGTGCTAACATCTTTGTTCATCGAGTAATTGATGTACACGAGATCAAGATATTCCATAGCAATTATCCAGTGATTATATGGTTTAAGTTTGCCTTCACTCTTAAGTTTTTCATTATCTTCCGAATACATTTCCAGGTTACGCTGTTTCTTTTTGATCATTAAATCAAAAAAAGCCTCGTCTTTAAACTGAGCCCGGATCGGTTTTGCGGTTTCGGCCTTAGAATTTCCAAATATGCTGTTAAAAAAACCCATTTTATATATTAATTATGTTTAAAACCAACTTGCAATTGTTTTGCCCAAGCCGCTACCGGCAATTCCTCCTATCACCCCTCCAACTATTCCTCCTACAACCGTGCCAACGCCAGGGCATATAGCGGTACCAATGATGGCACCTAGTTCTGCTCCGGCTATTCCGCCGGCAAGCCCGCCAGCTGCACCACCAACAGCCTCTTTCGTTTTTTCACCAAAGCCACCTTCTTCTTCGTAGGCCGAATATATGTTATATGCATCAATAGCAACACCAACAACGATAAGACCCCGCCCAGCCACCTTACCAGCAACGCTTAACGCTGGTGATCTGGCAATTGCCTGACTTGCTTTAAACAAACCATCATTAGCTCCGGTAGCATATCTACTGCTGCGCACTGCCTGGGAGAAATTTGATTCAGAAAGCGCCGTTAATGCTTTTGAATTGCGCAGAGATGAGCGGACACTGTTCATCATGTTGCCTGCTCTTGATGTTTGGATCTCCAATGCCTCACTTTGTCCCCTGGTAGCCTTAAAGCCTCTGTCATTCATAGTTTCGGAAGACATGGTCCCATCGGGCCTTACTTTGGTGACCTCCCGTGTAAGCGTACCATTATTATTAGCCCTTGCGAATGCCTCTTCATCGGCCGGATTAATAGCCCCGTTGTTATCAATATGGTTCCTGGTCCAACGGGCACTTAACTCACGCCCGTTGTTGGTATTGGCTATAGTAGCTGTATTATATTTGGTATCGGTTATTTTAAGCTCATTGCCTTTTGCATAAGCACCGTCTATACCAGAGGCTGTAGGCTTATCAATGTTTATTAGCGGGTGTTCGCTTCTTACATCGCGGTACCCCTGCTGCCTGTGGTAAACATTATCTTTCATTTCGCCATAGTTACCTTGCCTGCGGTAGTCGCTTGCGCTGTTAGGGCGCACCAAACTCAGTTTACCGTTTTCAACATCGTAAATAGTGCCCCGTTGTAATATATCTAAAGTATTGGTGTAATCGCCATAAGTAAATACACCTGCACCCAAGCCTGTTAACGCTCCGTTGCTGCTTCCGCTGGGCGCATTAAAGTCTACCTTTATTTTGCCTCCCTTTTTACAGAGCAGGTTCGCATCTTCAAATAATAGTTTATAACCATTTACCTTTACCCCTTTATTAGTTTTATCCCAGTAGATAGGTTCAAACTGACAAGGACCACCCGTAGCTGAACACCTGCCCATTGGCTGAATATTTTCGCCGGGGATCATGTCCATTTCACTGGCCAAATACTCACCATATATTTTGGTATTGTTATGATGAGTTACCTTTAGCCTGCATGGGCTTGAACCTTTATCGCAAGTAAGGCAGCTGTTATCCGGGATATATTTCTTTGACATCTTATATAACTTTAAGACGGTGTAACACTTCCTTCTTATTATACTATTAACGAATTATTATTTATAAGACTACTTCCATTCCATCTGCCTGACTCAGGCAATTCGGCTTGCTCAATCCGTTTACATTGATGCGCGCTTGCAACAGTGTAAAATGAAGGTACGTGTAATTGTAAATATAGATCGGCGCTTTGCAATTCACCATTGTTAAACTGGTATATTTCCTCCATCTCTGTTTGCAAATCAACCTTTAAATCGTACATGTTGGTCAGGTCTTTCATCATTCGGACAAAAGATCTCCGGTCAAACTTTTCGTTGTCAACGGCAGCATTGTTGGTTATTTTTATCCAATTGCCTGTCTGTTGGTTATGCGCATCAATGATTAACGGGAGATCAACCAAGCCAAAAAAACCTTTAAACAACACCGGATATTTTTCTTCAGCCTCCAACGTTCTGTAAAAGGGTTGAAAAAAACACCGGTAATGGCTATAACCCATAAAGCTTTGCAAAAAACGTTTTGGGTCCTGTAGTAATTTTTCAGTCTCAGAGAGCATTACATGAATGCCTTCATGGTTTTGGTATTTATTGGCAATTTTCGCCCGGTAACCATTATTCCATTGGGTAATAAAATGGTTAAAATTATTGATGCCGATAAATTTTCCCTCGGGGTCGGTAATGATCTGTACCGGCGATTGCAACCATTCCATGTCCGCTGCCCATTCGTGGATCAACGCTGATCCCTCCATGTGCTGATCAAGCAAAGTATACTCAAAAATACGCTGTTTCTCGTCCTGATCTATCAATCTTAAGCGCACCCACCTGTCCTGTACAAACTCTAATACTTTTGTACCGGTTATAGTACGATTAGATGAGGTAACCTGATACCAGGCACTTTCAAAATCGGTTGCAAATGATAATTTCATGATCAGGATTGATTAATTTCAACATCAGCCGCGATGATATGTGCTAAACTACCGCCATCGATATTCATTTTATCAACTGAGGTGATCTCGGCAGTTTTGCCTGAAGCAGCAATTTTACCCGCTGGGGCATCCATAGTTACGTCTTTTGCCGTAGCACATAGTTTTACACTCTCTGTTTGACTGGTGAAAGAAATATCTTTTTTTGCATTGGTGGTTATTCCCTCATCCTGCGCAGTAACGCCGATCGATTTTTTGGCCGTCACATTAATTATGCCATCGCCACCACCTTCTTTCGCCGGTGCCGCGGTTATATTTATACTATTACCCGCATTAATATTAATATCTTTTGATACCAGGGTAATGGTATTGGGTGCAGAAATGGTTACAGTTCCATCGCCATTAAGCGTTACCACATTTCCGCTCGGATCTTTAACGTTGACACTGCCATTGCTATCATCTAATATTACTGTATTGCCACTTCGGGTAGTGAGCGCCTTAACTTTATTACTTTGGCTGCCGCCGCCGCCGGTTTTACCACTAAACATACTGCCGATAATAATTGGCCTGGCGATATTGCCTTCTTCAAACGCAACTAAAACCTGATCGCCGATCTCAGGGATAAAAACGAACCCACGGTTCTTGCTTACTTTATCAGAACTGCCCGCATCCGGTGCAACTACCCTTAACCATTCTGTAACATCATTGGATTGGCATTGCCATTTAAATTTCACCTTAATACGTCCATGCCCATCGGGATCAGCATTATCTACTACATCAGCCAGTTGCATATCCGGATTGGGCTTAATCATCGCATTCACCTTTATACGTTCTGTGTCGGCTGTTACCCCTTCAAAAGTATTTTGATAGTGACCCACCCCATCAATCTGGTGATGAACCCCTGTTACCAGGAACTTGCCAAAATCCTGTACCTCAAAGCCCGAATTTCCGCGCATACTCATGCTTACATTAAGTACTTTGCCCAATCCAACCTGCGGATTATCACCGTGACCGATAATATTAACCAATTCTGATACCTGCGCTTTTTGTTTATTATTTACAAAATCGTTGATCTCTTTTTTGGAGTTTACCCTTACATCGATAGGTCCGTTATAAACCTTACTATATACTTTATTTGATGCTTCAACAGCATGTGCCACATCCGGATTGCCACCTGCCACGCCCTGTGGTTCGGCAGTTAACAGTTCATCTTGCTTTGGGTTATAAGCAAACTTATTCTGTTTTAACGGCGCTATCTGCATTGCATATTGCAAACTATGCAGGTCACGACCGTAAATAAGGTTCACTTCATCCAGTTTATCCGGCTTACCAAAGTTTAATTTCTGACCGTCATAATAAAACCATTCGTGATACTCTGCCGACAGGCGATTGATAAAGTCGTAATCACTTTCGCGATATTGGATGATATAATCAATGGGTGTTGTGTTGGTTGGCTTAATATTAAGTTTCAAATCATTTTGCGGAGCGTCCTGTGTGGCCAGTTGAATAATGGTTTTCAGATCCTTATTCAAGTATGATCCCAGATCGGGTCCGCGGTCAATCAATATCCCCGGACTAAAGCCGCTCACCACAATATCACCAAGAAAGCCGTGGCTTTGTGATAATTCAACCCTGGTTACTATCCCGCTAAAAATGTTTTCGCTGCCGCCAACTGCACCAAACTGTACGGTTATATTTTTGCCGATAAAATCCTTAGAATTTTGCAGGGTTACCGCATTATATTCTTCAACCTGATCATGATTAAAACGCAATTGAAAGGTATGGTGCTCATTAAAACGCTGATCAAGGCTAAATGTTGAGAAGTGCGTTATTGGAGTACCTTCAATGTTTATATCAACTGATAGTTTCTTTTCCATAATTTTGTATATAATTCCATTGGGCTTAGGTGGTTACAGGCAGAAATAACTTATTTAATATTATATATTATACAATGGTTTGATTTGGGTTTTGTGTTGTTTTATCTGCTTTTATTTATGATATGATATATGGTTTAGGTGATTTTATATATCGCGATCTTAAACAGGCCTGGAAAAAAATGAGCTTCATAGCCTTTCCTGGTGTATTTATCTGGTTTGATGGTTGTCGGCATCACCTTTTCGTTATAGCCATGTACAACTATTACCTGTCCTTTTTTTAAGTAGCCTGATCCGATCATGGTATCAACATCAGTAGGTTTTACATGGATACATCCATGTGAGCCGGGTAAATCAACTACAAACTTCGATTGATTTGTTTGTCTCGTACTGTTATAATAACTAATGGCCTCGCTACCCGGAATGGTATGTATAAAATCGCCAAGGATACTTTCATTTTTGTCTAAAACCCCATTATAGTTGGTATCCCTAAAATACTTTACGGATATATGCCCAAAATCATTAAAAACCCATCTGTCTGGTGTTTGCATACCATACAATGCAACATGATTGCCTGCATAGGTGGCAAACCCTATTGTTACCCAGTAATCAAGAATGGCCCTGGTGATAGCCTCTTCTGTTTTGTATGTTTTTAACCATAAAGGTCTGTAAACAGTTAACCTTTTCCACAGGCCCTTATTACTTACATCTACATAAGTAACATTATTAATAAATTTTAAACCCGCACCCCAAGGCACTCCAGACCATAAAGCATATTTACCATAGCTAACGTGTTTTTCAATACTGGCTATAACAAATCGTCCAGCGGTGGTGGGTGTCATTTCATGCCCGTCTCCACCCATCGTTTTAGTTGCAGGGCCTCCATGAGCATCAAACTCTTTTATTTTTATTAAAAAATTGATGTTCATAATCTCGATGGTGTAATTTTTATTTGCTCAATGCTATTGTCGCTGTATTCTGGTAGTTTTTTGCTTTCAACCAATATTGATATATTGGGAGCATTTCTATAATTGAACGATGTAAGTATATAAGGAGCTTCTTTAGGTCTTGCATTCAAGGGTGTTTTTTCCCAATCCCCAAGCTTTTGCTTAAAATCATTAAATGTAATTTGTTTATAAATAGATTGTGGAGGTACAAGCGAACAAAAAAATATTTTTGAAGTATCCTTATCACTTTTTACAAAATAAACACTTAGGTATTCCTTACTACTGTTAAAGGGTTTAGTAACATGTTCTATATTAATTTTATAAGTCGACGAATAGGGTTTTAAAACCTCTATTGCTTCCATAACAGAACAATGTTTTTTTGACATGTTTGTTGAAAGATCGGCCACTATACTTAATAAGATATTTTTGTCAATCATTTTTAAAGCCTTCACCTCCTTTTGTTGGCTTGAGCCTGTTACCGGTGAGTTACAAGCACTAATTACAGCTAA
Source organism: Mucilaginibacter sp. RCC_168 (assembly GCF_041355315.1). Lineage (NCBI taxonomy): Bacteria > Pseudomonadati > Bacteroidota > Sphingobacteriia > Sphingobacteriales > Sphingobacteriaceae > Mucilaginibacter > Mucilaginibacter sp. RCC_168. The sequence continues at coordinate 43,913 of NZ_JBFUPN010000014.1, read as the reverse complement.
AAAGCTCATGCCTATTAGCACAATAATAAGTTTGCATATACTGAGTACACTTTTCATTAAATTTTACTATCCAATAAAATATGCATAGATAACCCAGGGACGGTTTTTATTATAGATTATAATTGATGTATGGGAAGAAAATTAACGGAGGATATAACTACACCCTCCGTTAATAAGCTTAGTCTTTTTTACTTAGGCCAATCGTTTTCGTGCTGGGCATTACCCATTTTTAGCTTGCGTGCCGATATAACAAAGCTTAATGACATTGGGTTGTTTCCAATGATAGATATACCTTCATTATACTGGATAATGTAACCTTCTTCAAAAGTCAACTCCTTCATTTTAGCGTCTTCGTCTGATTTTTTGAAGGTAATCGTTCCGTTGATGGGCTTGTATTGATTATTAACCATTGATTCGATAACCGATGTATCCTCAGTTGATTCAACCTCAACTTGTATGGTACCACCATAAACACCTGATGATGGACGGCCTTTTGCGTCCACATCCCTGTTTAATGAAAAGCTGCACTGCAGCACATCAAATTCTTTTGATCCGAGATTAATTCTTGCTTTGAAAGCCATAATTCTAAAATTTTGAAATTAAAAAAACGCCTGGTGTTTAAATACCAGCTCAATTTGGTCAAAAAAAATTAATTAATTTAATTTTTGCCCGGCCAGTCATTTACATGCTCGGCACTGCCTAATTTAAGCTTACGTGCAGAGATCACAAACTTCAGGCTCATTGGAGTGGATCCAGTAATGTCAATCCCCTCAGAATACTTTACAATGTAACCATCTTCAAAAGAAAGCTCCTTCATTTTAGCATCTTCTTCAGATTTTTTGATCAGTAAAGTACCTGCAATAGGTTTGTACTGGTTGTTTACCATCGACTCGATGATGGAAGTGTCTTCGGTTGATTCGATCTCGATATCGATCGTACCACCATAAACGCCAGAGGAAGGGCGTCCTTTTGAATCAACATCGCGGTTAAGCGCATACGAGCAAGTAAGTACATCATAATCCTTGCCCGAAAAATTTAATCTTGCTTTGAAAGCCATAACGATAAATTTTAAAGGTTAATAATTTAAAAGAATACAGTTTTTCTGTATTCTTTATAACTACAAATAAGAATTATTATTGTTTTACTAAATATTATTTTTTTATCAAATAAGCTTTAAGCCAAACGAATATAATTTTTGCAGCCACTTTTTGCTGTATTCGTTTTGCAAGGAGTATAAATGCCCTATGGTACTGGTATGTACGGGTTTTATCTGCCGCTTTTCAAGGATAGTTTTTTTGATAGCCAGATAGGTGGGATGTTGATTTTTTTGCCAGTCGTCCCAGGCCGGTTCATCCAGTATAGATATTATTCTGGCAGATTTTCCACTAAAGTTAATATCCATACGTCCGGCAGAACTTATAAATACCTGGTCTGGCATAAATATGCGGTCAAAAAACCCTTTGATACGGGTATTAATGGAATCTTTATATACCGGGCAAAAAATAGCGATGTGCGTTGCCCACTTTAACATATTGATAGATTGTAGCAGATCAGGCTCCGTAACGGTATTGGGTGGGGCAAACTGTTTATTAGGATTAAACTTCAAGTCGGCAATAATCAGTTCTTTTACCACACTCTGCGCCGCCTCTGCCCCATCTTTATAAGCGCCGATCAATGCAGCCGTATTTTCGCCTTTATTAATATCTGCGTTAATGATCAACAATTGCCTCATTGGCTACAAACATAGCCAGTATTTAACAATAAATAAAGCTAATAGCGAACTTAAATTAACATCAAACAAAAGAGCCATTTGACGAATGTTAAATGGCTCTTTTGTTTGATGTTATTGTTGCTTTTTGATGTTATTGCTGCTTATATTCGGTATCCCAGGTAGTACTGTCATCATCACCTTTCTGGCCATCAAGCTTCACTACGAAGCTTTTTGCCGGAAAATAAGGTATAATATTGATATCCAAATGAATGCGATCTTTCTGCTGTTCGTCACGTTCAAAACGAATGATCTTAAAACGTTCAATCAATCTATCGGGGCCTTGAATATTATCCAGAAATTTTACGATTTGTGAGCGCAGGTCCTGCTCGGTTTTGGAGTTCCAGTTTTCAAAAGCGCGACGGTTCAAAAAGTCGAACAGTACTTTAGTGATATAATCAAATACGCGAACTACGGAGTATGTCTGAAGCCCGATATTATCCCCATTGAACAATGTTTTGGCCGAAAACGCCATCACTTTACCGTATTCATTAACCATAGGCACCAGCCCTACGCGTTCAAGATGTGATATCTCGCTTTTCTTCAGGTCAAACCGTACACCATCAACCTCGTTTACAGCACCATGTTTTTTCCCTGCTGTAACCTGCGACATCAACGTATAATACATTTTACCGGCCAGCGCTGCTGAACCCGGCACATACAGATCATCCTCTTCTCCTGCTTCGGATACCTTGCCGCGACCAACCAGCCAGTTACAGGTCATGATAGTATTTGATTTAAAGGCATCTCCCCCGGTTAGGTTAGCTGCGGTAAACAGATCTAACACGTCATCCGGTTGTTCCAGATCGGCAAAATCGGTAACCAGCATAACCTTGTTATCATATGCTATTTTTGACCAGCGCTCCACCACTTTATTAGAACCCAGGTAGCCGGGGATAACCAGTATAGAATAGTTTTGACGCAGATCCAAGCGATCATAATTTTGCTTAAGCTCATTGGCGGTAAACTCAATGAATCTTGGGTTGTCCAGTTCTTTCAACTGATCAAGCGAAGCATTCATCACCACTACGTTTTTCAATTTATCGGCTTCTGTATTTTTATAAAACAAATGAACCGAGCGATAAGCCTGCTCCAGCTCACGTGTAGCCTGTAGCGTATTCAGCAGGTTCCGGTTTAAATTCTCTTCGGTACTTTGCAGGTTTTCGGTGCTTTTTTCAACGATATTACTTACCGAATCTCCATTTTCCAAAGCGTCAATCCATTGCTCGAGCTTTAATTTCAGCTCTTCGCGCTCTGCCTTCTTTTCGTCGTCGGTTAAAAATATTTGTTTACGGGCCTTGCGTTCTGGATTAAGATTCTGTAAGCCTTCAATAGCGGATTCCAATAGATCGAATCCACCTACACGTGAAAGTTTATCAAGACTGGATGATAGCGATAGCTCCTCTTTTTCTTTTGGTTTATAAGCCTGACCAGATGACTGATCATTAAGTATCTGCTCGTTGGGTGTTGCCATGATCGTATTTTTATTTGTTTAGGTTATTATTGCTCCAACTCTTTAACTATACCCTTCAGCGCGTCAATAAAAGCCTGTTTGGTTTCGGCATTATCAAGGGTTGTTTTTAACGTTTTGTTTGTTTTTAACTGCTTAATAATATTCTGATACATTTCGCGCTGAATATTGAGCTTACGCAGATAATTACTTTGCTGAACCAATCTTTTTGGAGCAAAATCGCCCAGGTTGGCAAAATGAAAAGTTTCGTTAATGCTTGATCCGTCTATTTTATCAAGCGCTACATTAACTTTAGGTTTGTAATGTCCAAATACCTCTTCCACATTTTTCAACCCTTCTACCTTTTCCGGTCTAAGCGGTTCATTATCTGTAAGTTTTTGGATAAATAATGTTTTATTGGGGGCTATATCATTAAATGCTTCTGAGGTATCGACTTTCTTCTCGTTTCCTCCTATTTCGTAGTTAAACATAATTTCTTAATTAAATGATAAGTATAGAATTGTAAATATTAATAATGTAATTACTCGTAAATTGTTTTACTGTGTCTTAATTCTTTCAAAAAGAGTTACTTAATATCCCATAACAGCTCATCAACACCTGTATTTTTACTTATAATCACGCTATTTCCCTTTTTTAACTCTCCAGAAATAATATATCGCGATATAGGTCGTCTGAGCTGATTGCGGATCACGCCCGATAACTGCCTTGCGCCGTATTTGGGTGTAAAACCTTTTAAAGCCAACATGCTCTTGGCCTCATCACTGATCTGCATATCGATACCCATTTTTTCGAGCGCCTGAACCAGGCTTTTGAGTTGAATGTCAAATATCCGCACTACATTTTCTTCGGATATCGGTGCAAATGGTACAATTTCAGACAGGCGGGCTAAAAACTCCGGACGAAAATTTTTACCCATTACTTCCATTAATTGTGATGATGTGGGCATGTTCCCTTTTTGTATCTCGCCTGCTACCCATTCGCTGCCAATGTTGGAGGTAAACAGGATCAGCGCGTTTGAAAAATCACCCTCTTTCCCCAGCCTGTCATGCATGTGTCCTTCGTCCAGTATCTGTAAAAAGATATCGAATACCGAAGGGTGCGCTTTCTCGATCTCATCAAACAACACCACCGAATACGGTTGCTGCCGGATCTTATTTACCAGGAGGCCGCCTTCTTCGTATCCCACATATCCCGGAGGCGCTCCGTATAATAATGCTGCGGAATGCTCTTCTTTAAACTCCGACATATCAAACCGGATCATGGCTTTATCGTCGTTGAACAGAAACTCCGCGATAGATTTAGCCAGCTCGGTTTTGCCTGTGCCGGTTGGACCAAGTAAAAAGAACGAACCGATAGGTTGCCCCTTTTTATTTAAACCACTCCGCGATTCCAAAATAGCATCCGATACGGCTTTCAACGCCTGATCCTGCCCTACTACACGTTTCTTTAAAAAGCCTTCCATATTTAAAAGCCTTTCTTTTTCCTGGGCTTGGATCTTGCCTAAGGGGATGCCTGTTTTATAAGATATAATGGCCGCGATATCCTGTTTATCAACCACTTCGGTTTTACTACTGGCCAAAGTTTCCAACTGACTTATATTTCTTTCAAAATAGGCATCAAACTCTTCTGTAGTTTCCAGGCTTTCCACCTGGGTTTCGTCTTCCAGTTGGCCCAGTAATACGGCACTGATCTTATTACGTAATAAGGAGTATAACCATTGGTATGATGTTAGCAGTTCCGGATCATCCTTACTGTTTTTAAGCTCTTCAAAACGGGTACGCAGTTCTGCCAATGAGGTAACCGAAGTATCATTCATTAACCGGATGGCGGCCATGGTACGATCAAGCAGATCAAAAGCGGCGTCGGGCAGGCGCCTGTCTTTCAGGTAGCGCTGCGCCAAACGCACGCACTCTTCTGCCGCATTAGCATCCACTTTCAGGTTATGATGTGCCTCATAGCGGGGCACCAGCTTTTTAAGCATTTTTATGGCAGTGGCCGTATCCGGCTCATTTACCTGTAACACCTCAAAACGGCGACTAAAAGCCTGTTCTGGCTCAATAACTTTACGATACTCATCAATAGTAGTAGCGCCTATCACGGTTATTTCGCCCCTGGCCAATTCGGGCTTCAACAAATTGCCTACGCCACCACCTATCGGGCCTTTATTGTCTAATAAGGTATGTATCTCGTCAATAAACAGGATGGCTTTATCCAATTGTTTTAATTCCCGCAGAATGTTCTTTAGCCGATCTTCGATCTCACCTTTATAAGAAGCCCCGGCTATTAATGAGCCCAGATCCAGCTCGTACAGCTGTACATCCTTTAAAGAATCTGGCACCTGGTTATTTACAATATCCAAAGCAAAACCATCCACCAGGGCTGTTTTACCCACTCCGGCATCACCGGTTATCATTACATTAGGCTTGGTACGACGGCTCAGTATTTCCATTACCATGCGGGTTTCCCGCTCGCGGCCAATAATGGGGTCTATCTTATCGCGCCGGGCCAGCTCGGTACGGTCAATACAATATTTCAGCAAAGCACTGTTTGACTTGATTGGCGTATGTGCTCCGCCGTCATCATTCCCGGTTGTTTGCACCGCTTGCTGTATTTCTTCGTTACTCAGGTAAATATCCAACAGTTCCTTTTCTTTTACCGGGAACGATTTAAGCTGATTTACATCAAAACCTACGTTGGGTTTAACCAGTGCAATTAATACACAAACCGGGGTTATCAAATCAACCCCAAGTTTAATACGCACATTATCGGCCTCTTCAAATACCTGCCTAACGGCATTATTTCCCAGCATTTCGTCGGGCACACTAATGGCAGGTGCATACTCTTCTATCCGCACATCGGCCCAATCCTGCACATAGGCGGCATCTTTACCTAAAGATTGCAACATACCACGCAATCCTACTTCCTGATGCATTAACCCTTTTAATAGGTGCGCCGGGCCAAATTCTTTATGGTGATATTCTTTGGCAATTGATTGCGCCACCCTAACGGCTGTTTTTACTGATTCGCTGAGATTAACTATGTTCATGCTATTGCAGGTTGGCCTGAGTTATATAAAAATAAGTTTTGCCATTTGATGTAAAATGCTGGTTAACCAACACCGAGCGTTTAACCTGTTCGCTGCTGTGCACTAAAAACTTAATGTATCCCTCAAACTGTGCCTGAGGCATGTCACCTCTTAAATCGGCCACTTTTGTATTCTGGAAATTATTTTTCCCCGGCAAAGGCAAGCCGGTAACTGTTTTAAAGTATGTGCTCAACGGCATATCTTTAATATCACCCTTTGAGATCTTTTGATTTAATCGTTTCTGGATGATATCAACATAATTTTTAAACAACTTTTTGCGATAATCAGAAGCATCCTGCTGCAGGTTTTCGCCTATCATTAATGACAGTATATCGGTTAACTGGTTATACTCCTGTTCATTTAATATCAGCAAATATTGTAATTGGCCGGAATGCTGACTTACGATATTTGCCGGTAACTCAGCACTAATAAAATACTTAAAAGCGTTATGCGGCATGTTATTGCCCAAGTCATTCGCAACAGGGCTTACCTGTGCAATCACTCCTGGCTGCACGAAACGATTTTCCCGCCCGGTTAACCTGAAAGCACTATCCAGCGCATGCACCTGGGTATTGATGTCATAATCTGTCTCCCGCATCAAACGGTCGACCGATAAACGCATGGCCTGATTGGTTTTCACAACGCCCTTTGGTGGAAAAACCACAGCACCCTGTATCATGCTGTTTTTAGGATAATCTAAATAAAAGGAGATAGAATCAGAAAGCGATGTATTAAACTGCTGTACATTGCTCAAGCCTTCGCCTGTGATCATGCGCTGCTTTTTAAGATCGGCGAGTTTTATGGCTGATTGTGAAACAATTCGCCTGGCCTGTATCACAAAATCATTATAGATGGGATTATAATCACTAAATACCTGTATGGCCAATAAGCGGGCATCTGCAGCGGCCATCTGATCGGCTACATTGGCAATATCATCAGCATTATAGTCGGCCGATCCTGTTGTGCCTATCAGTACAATCAGATTGGTTTCGTTTGTATGTCCTTTAAATAATGTCAGGGCTGTATTTATTCCTTCAAACACCGGCTGATTTTGCAAAGTGGTACCGCAGCCATTGGTTACGGATGCTTGTTTATCAAAATACTTTACAAGTTCCCGGTAGTCTGTCGTAAAGTTTAATTTATTAATACCTCCGGAAGGGCAATCCTTCGCATTTCTGTATACTACCCCCCCATACGTTATCTGGTTGCCTTTTATATGAGCATTAAATATATTTTCAAATGATTGGATAGTACTGGTTATTCCAGAGAAATAATTACGCATGGTGCTGCCTCCATCAACAACAAAAACAACATTAATGTGATGGATATTTTTGCGTATGTTCAGGTAATCCAGGTATTTAAGATGACTACCCTTAACATTAAGAATACTATTGTTCGATTTATCATACACATCTACAGCTAGGCCGGTCCCTAATTTATCATTAGGATTTAGCACATTTCCCGTAATTACCGGTAAACTCCGAAGCACCGGCTCATCCGGTGTTATGAGGGGATCAAATTTAAAGTAAGTGCTGGTAGTTGGCGGGGCAGCAACCAATATAGCCTGATTAATAGCTGTTGCAGCTGAATCATCTACATCAGTGGTATTATTTTTAGCCGAACCAATGTATAGGCGATTACCCCAGTTATGTAACGCGTCGGCCGCTACCCAGCCATAAACGCTCCGGGCGGCACTGTCTGCTACAAGCTGTCCTTCAGAACCAACCAGCATTTTTTTGCCATCATCCGATTTTTTGAAAACATATACAATGTTATTTAATGCCAGTTTTGTTTTTTTACGTTCCAACTCCGGCGAGGTAAATACATACAATGAATCCGTTTTATCATAATAAAAGTCGGGCATCAACAATGGATTTTTACCGCTGATAACAGCTATATATTTACTGGGATAAGTGCCCTGGTTAATGAATGCCGACTGCCATAGTAAAACCTTCGATTTACTGATCCAGCCATAGCTCTGGCTCGATTTTTTATTAGTGAGTTTACGGCCCTGTACCATTCCTGGTTGATATTTGATGAGTTTTATATAACCATTTCTTTCTTCGCTTACATAAAAAGGATCCATGAATTTTAATTTTTTCATGATCAGGGTACCTCCCGGAGAAGTGTAAGTATAATTCTCATCACGATCAGAGAAAACTATCCATGGTAAACTGGTCTTATCATCGCTGTTATAAATATTGGTATTCTCATTTGGCTTTTCAAATGCAGCGGGCAGCGTTATTACTTTCTTACTTATGGATACAGGCGACTGCGCATTTACCGAAAAACAGCCAAGCAGCAGTAACATTATTAAAATATTTTTCATTTTGATAGGTGCATATATTAGGTTCATTTGATAGCGGTTTATTATTTGGATCTTCTCGGAGCGGCATTCGAGGTGGACGAATGTTGTTTAACAGTAAGCATACTTGAGCAGCTTGATTTGGCTCTTAGGGTTACCTGGGCTTCATCAATATTAACCCCGCCACCAAAAGTAAGACGCATACAGTATGAGTAAAAGTCGGTTTGCTTACTATCCCCGTTGGTTTCCAGGTTAACGGTTACTTTTTCATCACCGCAGAAATATTTGTTAACGAGGTAATAGTAATTAGTATTAAAATCGGCCCCATTGGCAATGGCTTGCAAATGCGCTCTGATGTCGTCGATTACTCTTCGTTCCCCTTCACCAGGCGTTACAATGGCGTTAACTGTCGAATCGGGATTTGATATCAGCATACGGTGATAAACGGGGTGTTTGCTTTTATCGGTACTTAATTTTATAAAATAAGTACCGGGATTATGGTAGGTATATAATGCGGTGGCTCCTTTAACATCAACTCTGCCGGTTTCACCAAATGACCATTCGTATATCCGGGCATTACCTTGGGCCTCAAGCCTGATTTGTTCATTGACAATTCCCTGGGTAGGCCCATTGATCGTCATCAGGGTATCAACAGACTGGACAATGGTATCTTTAACATTTACTGGAAACTGTTGCTTGAGGGTACCGTCAACAGTAATTCGTACAATGTAATCTCCGGCGTGTTTAAATTTATAACTCCCGTTTTGCAGGTTTGATTTGTCGCCGTTACCAAACTCCCATACCCAGCTTTTAGCATTAGTTGTATTGTCTGAGTATACGAGGTTTTCGTTTAAAAATATCTCATCTTTTAGCAGCCGGGCATTAACAGTTCTTTTATCAAATAATGAGCTTTTAAATAAAAAGATCAATGCGGCAATAATGAGTATACCAACAATGATATATAAAAAAGCATAGGTTTGCCTATTGGTATCCACGGGGCGGCCGCTGTTGTAATCGTCTTTCATTGGTTTAAAGGTTTTTGTTTTATAGTGATATGATGTTTTGCGTTTATTTGCTGGAACCAAGGCTTTGCTGCAACTGCCGTGTTGATAGCTTACAATCATCAAGCAGTTTACCCAGACGATTTATATCGCTGTAGTTGCCGCTGAGTTCGCGTTTATCATAAAACAGGTTCTCAAACAGTTTTGAAGCATGAATAAAACATTTATACCGGCTATCATACGGGCGGCGGTTATAATATGAATGTATAGCACCGATGGAATTTTTGATATCGTTCTCCAAAAAAAGCGCTTGAACATTCGGGTTAAATTTCACAATATGGGTATAAGTGGTATCAATGGCTGGTATAACTTGTGTAACCAGCGTTTCAAACTCTTCCTCTTCAGCTATTCGTTTGGCAAATTCATCTTTCGATATGGTTGCACCATTATCATAATTATAAAATATGGCAGTACACAGTAGAGATGATGTTATCAGAAACATCCCTAAAAACAAAAGAAATTTTTCTCTTCGTTCCTTTAAATTGAACTTTAACATGGCATATTAATAATGTGAAAACCGGCCACTAAGCTTACTTACAGCCGATTTGTTTATTTTATTACATGACTCCAACTGTGAGCGAAGGCTCTCAATCTGGAAACGGGTGGTAAATAATGAATCTTTAACATTGGCAATAGTGGCAATATGATTGCTTAATTTTTTGTACAGGTCGAAACTTTTGAGCGGATAAGGGTTACTCTGGAGCTTATCAAGAATATGCTGATTACTCTCCTGAATATCATTAAGCAGGATAGTTTGATTATTTAGTTCCTCCGAATTCATTTTTGAATACTGCGACAGCTGTTGCATTCGCATAAGAATAACCTCGAAATTATTGTTGATGTCATTACGAATAGCTACTAATTGATCAGTTTGCTTCACTTTGGCATTCAGCAGTACCATCTCATGGCTTGAGGTGAAGAAAAAGAAATAAACCGTTACAACTGCAAACATTAATAACCCTGCCAGATACATTATAAAAACCCTGTAGGATCGGTTTAGGTCAATTATATTTATGGGTTTCATTAAATATATGTAATATTATTGTTAAGAGGTTATAGATAACTTAAAATTAAAATGATTAATTACCAATATAAATCACTCAGAATAAAGGGTGTAATAAATATTTTATTAACCGTTAAAACATTTCTACAACTATTTTTCAAAAGAAATGTTTATGAAAAAGTAATTTTTTTTATCATCATTGTGAAAATCAAATATTTAATATGGCAAACCCTCTATATTTCAAGCCGTTAAAATTCCAAAACATTACTTTAGGGCGAGATATGCAAACACAGGATCTTGGAGGCTCTATTTCACAATATATAGAGTTGATCATTTTTACCAGGTATGGCGAACATCGCTATAATTCTGAGTTTGGATGCGAGATATGGGATATGGATTTTGAACTTATACAAAGTGAAACTATTTGGGAAGAAAAACTACGACAATCACTACTCCGTTCAATTAAAAAGTTTGAAAAAAGAATCTATGATATTGATATCGATGTACATATCAGCGAGATCAATAAATTTTATCCCTTAAGAAATGTAAGTGAAATAAAGAAACGTGTGGAGATCATTATAAAAGGAAAGCTTAATAAAACCGGTGAGTATTATACCTTTTCCACGTCATTATTTTTGAGTCCATTATCTGCATAAAACCTAAACATGAGCAAATTATTTTTCACATCGAAAGAAGAAATAAAAGGGCGAATGCTCCGGAACGCCATGGATTTCTGGAACACCACGAATGTTAATGATATTGATCCGCTGGTTAAATTATTGATCGAAGCGCTCAGTTCAGAATTATTTAATCTTTCCAATGATGTTAAAAATCTGGAGAACAGAGTACTAAATAAAATATCAAGAATACTCGCTTCAGATTATCTTACCGCCCCGCTTCCGGCCCATGCTCTGTTAAAGGGTATACCAGTTGAAACTAAGGAAACCTTGAGCATCAAAAACCATTTTATTTATAAAAAACCTGTTTCACCAGACACAGGCAAAACAGCACCAGGGCCTTTAGATATTTTTTTTACACCTATTGGCGAAAACAAAGTTTTTAAAGCGGAGATCAAATACACATTTAATGGCAAACAACTTTGGGAACATACTCCGGATATGCAAAGAAGCTTAGTTGCAAATTCATTACCGCAATCCTTTATTGAAAATAATACATTATGGGTGGGTATTGAACCTGATGCTAAGCTCGATACACTTAAAGGAGCCGGAATCTATTTTGAATGGCCAGGTTATACTGCCAATGATGATTTTTACAACCTGTTGTCTGTTACCAGACTCTACACAGATCAGCAGGAACTGCATACAACGAAGGGGTTAATATATGAAGGGGAAGAAACGGAAGAAAACAAACCGGTATTTTATGATCAAAACGTTATGAACTTAATTACCAGGGATGTAAAATCCTACTATCAAAGTCGTTTTATATCCCTTACAGATGATAGCTTAAATGATCTTGACCTGCTTAAGAAAAGCTATCCCTTATCCTTTGAAACATGGTTTGAATCTACCGACCTAAAACGACTTAAGCCTTGTGTATGGATAAAAATTGTTTTTCCGGCTATGATCGGGCGAGATGTGATCAACGAACTACAACTTCATCTGAACTGTTTTCCGGTAATGAGCCGTAAACTGCATGAACAGAAATTCAGGGTAAAGGAAATGAATAATATCATTCCTATCAAGCCTTCGGCTTATGATCATTTTTTATCAGTTCAAAACTTACATGACGATCTGGATACTCACTATAATGAGATCCCATATAGTGCGCCTGATCAAAATTTTGAAGGAAGTTACTCTGTCAGAAACGGTGGGGCCGAACGTTTTGACTCCCGGAATGCACAGCAGATTATCGAGTATCTTTTTGAGTTACTCAGAGACGAAAAAGCTGCTTTTGCTGCTTATGGAAACGATTTTTTAAACTCGACATTAAAAACACTCGAGCAAAACATTTCGCTCATTGAAAAAAAATCAAATCAAGCAAAAGACAATCATGAACTGATCAATTATCTTGTTCTGAAGCCAAGCAATAAAGCCAGTATGTTATATCTTCAGTTTTGGACTACCCTGGCAGATACCGCCAATAATATCAGAAAGGGCTCCCGATTACAGCAGTTCGAAACTACAAAGCTAAAAACGGATAGTTTGCGCCTGATGACCACCTCTATCGGGGGCAGAAATAGTCTCGGTGCCGCCGAACGTATACAGGCCTATAAATATGGGCTTACTACCAAAGACCGGATTGTCACTCAAGCCGATCTGACCAATTTTTGCCAATATGAACTGGGCAGCAAATTAAAAAGTGTCCGCATTGCTAAAGGCGTAAGCATTTCTTCAAACCCAAAAGAAGGTTTCAAAAAAACTACGGATATTTATTTAAAGCCACAAGAGGGAAGTAAGCTATCAACAAACGAATGGGATACCTTACTTAGTTTGCTTCAGTCAAAACTGGAATCACGGAGCATTATTAATTATAATTACCGGCTTTTTATTGAAAATTAGGACCATTCCTAATTGCCTAAATAAGTGGTGTATCCAAGCCTGGCATTATCCTGATCTACTCCGATTATTATTTTTTTCGAAGCAGGCGCAGCCAACAAATTAATCTTCACCCCGGTTTGCATCGGTATAAAGTATGATAATAACACATCCACACAAATGGCAGATCGCTCGCCGGGTAAAAAGTCTATCATTTTTGAAGCACTCAATGGCCCAACGGTAACATGTAACTCCTCTTCGGGCTCAATCAATTGTCCCGCTATAAAATCTATTCCCAGGGCCGCTTTACCCAACGAAGTCTGCATATTTGCCGGGTCTTTTCCCTCACGATTGGTGGAGAACTTATAACTGAGCGACATGGGTGTTTTAAACAACATGGTTAATATTTTACCTATAAAAACAAGATTATTCCGTTGCTCATGAATAACAGGCAAAACATGTATTAATATAAGCATTTGTTTGTTTGTAAAACAGCCAAATTCTTTCCACTCCTTTAAAAATATGTTGATCAGATCGTCATATTCATTTTTCTTGTCAAGACGGTTCTCATAAAGCTCAAGGATCATTTTCAGGTGATTTACCTCTGCTTCAAATGGTGTAAAAAAGCGCCGGGTCTGCTTCTCTTCATCCCTCCTGTCAACAATATCCTTAATCATTTCCTCTTCGGTGATCATTAAACTCGAAGCAGGTGGTTTATGAAATAATCCCTCAGGCAACATGTCATACAATCCATCACGGTTAACCTGAACCTGAAGCATCCGTTTATTCGTAATATCGGTTTGGCTTACAATAACCCCAGCAATTTCTTTTGTAAATGCACGCCGCTGCGGGCCTATCGGTAATATCACAATATCATCGGCTCCAACCAATTCATTCTCAACAATTTCTGCAGCAATAACTGTGGCTTTAAAATCTGTATCGATAAGATTAGGGTTTTTGATCTTCATTTTTCAATATTTTTGCAAATAATATTTAAAACAATAACCACAATTATTGGTAATTGATTAGACTTATATCAAATTTATTTTTTTAAGCCCGTTACAGACCTGAACATACAATCATATCATGGACGTTAAATCATTTTTTATACGTTATCTTATCTTCCCCCTCATCTTTGTGATTGCTGCGGCAATCATGACTATAATTAACAAAAAGAATAAGCTCCTGAGCAATAAACGCCTTATTGTTATTATTCTGTTAACCGCTGTTATTTTAGGCATTCCAGGCTTACTGGGATTTCTTGACCTGCAGTTTATGCCCTGGGGTTACTTGTTTTGCCAACTTATTTACTTAGCCCTGGGCTCTGTTTATGTATGGCTGGCAGGTAAATATCACGAAAATGAACTACTGAACAAAAAAGGATTCTTTATTTTCTGCACACTGATTTCCTGTCTGCTGGGTATATATCTTTTTAAACTGGGCTTTGATTGGCTAAACAATCTGCAATATGGCTTATGGGCAGCCACCAGCATATTCATATTTTTGCTTCCACCCATTTTCTGGTGGGCATATATTGCGTTTATGAGTATCCCACTGGAAATTTACAAGGTATGGCAGTATCCCCGTACACCTGAGGATATCAGCATGGAACATCTCAATTTTGACAAACTGATGGTGCTGGAGCTTGATCTGTACAAAAATACCGACGACCCTGAACCCTTAAAGGTTAAGGCCAAAGCACCGCCAAATATGAACTTTGGGCAATGGTTCCAGAAATTTATTGATGATTATAATTTAAAATTCCCTAATGCGCCTGTGGCCTACAAAAGCAATAAAACCGACAGCTACAAGTGGATATTTTATGTTAAACCATCTTTTTGGAAACAACGGCGATTTATTGATCCCGACCTGAACATTGTGGAGAATAAGATCACTGAAGCAAACACAATATATGCCAAACGTGTTTCTGAGATTGTAAGCGAGCCCGAACGCACAAGCGATCAGGCTGTTTACCTGTAATATTATTATAATAACATCTACATACTAAAAACATGATATGCTTAGTCCGTTAAAAAACAAGCCCGTAAATTGGATAGATGGAATGAAAATTTCCAGCGATCATTTTATCAGTACAGATAATTTCATACACGATATAGTGAGGGATTCTAATTCCTTGCAGCTTAATAACTATAATTTTGGTTTATTACCCCCTGTTGCCAACGAATCCGTAGCACTGGACATACAGATCACGGAAAGGGCTTCTAATCAGATACAGATCAAAATAAACCATTGCAGCGCTGTAACCGCAGAAGGTCACCGCATTGATATATCCCGAACAGGTCCTGAGTTATTGTTCAGCCATTATTTTGGCCAGGATAACGCAACAGAAAATTCAGAAACCTACTACGTATTGCTAACTGTTAACCCGTTTGAGCGCGTGGCAAGCGGCAATCCTGATCCGGAGGAAATACCTTTAAGATATCCCGAGGTTGATAAACAGTACAATATTACCGTCATACCAGCCTCGCAGATAAACACCCGAAGCTCACATTTTCTGGAGGTTGGTAAATTCATTAAAAACGGTAATAACCTGCAAACAGATATCAGTTTCATACCTCCGTGCACATCGGTACTGAGCCATCCGCAACTGGTTAAATATTACGAAAGCTTCAGTAATCAACTGAATAATCTGCAACTGTTATCGTTCCGTATCCTGGATAAAATAACTTCAAAGGAATCTGTTTCAACCATTGGCAAAAACGTAAAAATATTATGCGAAAAGATGTTGGAATATATTGCCCGTATCTATTTCTCCTACCGTAATATGATGCATCAGCAGCCACCAATATATATGGTGTCCTGCTTTTCAGAAATGGCGCATATATTTTTCAGTACTGTGAAAAGTATACCCGGCGCCGAACGCGAAGAATTACTCAAATATTTTTACGAATGGAAGGATGTTACCCCTGGCAACTTTGAAGAGCTACTTGCCCGCCTCATAGAGATTGTTTACAATCATCATGACATCAATTCATCTATGATAACTGTTGATGAGTTCCTCCGCATAATAGTGGCTCTGTGGAATAAATTAAGCTCGCTGGAATATATTGGCCAACGTAAGGAGAACATTGTGGTAGCTGAGCAACAAGTGATACAAACAGTGCAATCCAAGCGTACGTGGACATTGCTTGATTAGCTCACCAGAAACGGCCGTAGAAATTTTAAAAACAGGGCCAATTATCCAAGAATATGGACAAAAGAAATTAACATAACTTATTAATAATTAGTATATTGTTTACCAAAACCCATCAAGGATTATCGCTATTTTGCACCGCTACTTACCCGATACAGAAAGTACTTAGCCGGTGATTATCAGTGAGTTATAAGTTTTGAGTTACAAATGGGTAACAAAAAAATCGACCTGTTTTTAGGTCAATTTTAACCATTTTGGATGTGGAAAACTTGCCTGTAAATACAATGCTTATTAGTGTTGCCAATGTAGTAGAAAGAAACTTTTAACCTAACTTATGCATAGGGGATAATTATCTGCAAACAAATAAAGCTATTCGTTCGATAGCCTTATTGATGTTATTTAGAAGAACGCATTCGAGATAGGTTGTATCTGTTCCTTGCGATTCTCAGTCTGCTATATGATGTTCTTGCGCTATTATATCCGATAACGCCATGGCTATCCATAGCGGAAATGATGATCGACTTCACGTAAGGAGATGCATTTCGTAGTTCAGTACGCCCTTCAATTACAGCATAACCCACGGCTTTTCCCAACTTGGAAAAACACTCATCGGCGAAAGTTTCAGAAATGGTTTCCACTCCCTCAAAATCAAGTATGAGTTGTTCCGATCGGTTCAGACGTGATGCCAGTCGCCTCCTGATATTTGCACCGGTAAACCTTGAGCTCGGATTTGCACCGGCTAATTCTTTAACTTTAATTGGTGAAGCGACTAAATTCATCTTTTGATGCACATTTTGGGACTGCAAAATTAACCTTTGTTTTTTAGATATCAAATAGTTAGCCAATATATAAAATTCCTCAAAATAATTTTACTTGGCTATGAATATTATTTCCAGACGGTTTGCTTTTGTTTGAAGTCAAGCAGGTAGGGCATCATCGCCCTGACACAGATATAACTGATATAAGCGGCATTCGCTTTCACACTTCCGTTTGGCCCGTCGGACTTGTGTTCATTGGTAAAATCCATCACCGATTTGACCACCAGGGCATATTTTTTGGATTTCTGAATGATCTGACCGGCTCTTAGAATACTATAACTTTCCATTTCAAGCCCCTTGATATTTGAATTAATGTTTTTCACAGGAATAGTATCGAAGTCATACTTTTCACTATTCTCCGGATGCTCCGGGTCAAAACTCATTTTGTCTATAAAACCCGAAGTTTTGACTACCCAGGGTCCGCAGGCGAATTCATCGATGACGATTTTGAAATCGCTGCGCAATAAATGTGCGCGTCCTTTGTCAATGATCAACCTCATATTTAGAATGATATCTTCCCGCTTTTTTTCAAGGAAACTGATCAGGTCCCGGTCGGCTTGTGAATAGTATTTTAAAGATTCGAATTTACCCTCTTTGAATTTGCCTGTAGCATAATCATGGACCGTAGAAGGAATGATCACATCATATAAATTCACTGAACCCTGCCGTCCGCCGCAGACACCCGACATTAAAAGGAACGTAGGCTGAATTTGCGAAATGACCTGTGTAGCGTGGATCGCCCCGTCTACCAGGCCCATTCTTTCTTGATGGATTACATAAAACGGCTGGTCATAATCTTCGCCAAAATTCCCCCTTCGTTTTTCTTTAAATATGCTTTTGTGTGAATTATAAACGCCAACACCTGTCTCTAAATTGCAATCCGCTTCATACACTTTGAACTCGTCGTCATACAAAGCCGTCACCACCGCAAAATCAACAACTTCAGGCTCAGCCTGGGCCGGGCTTTTTTCTACTGCACCGGCTGTTGTGCTCTTCCCGTCGCCTGTTTTTCCCCTGAGCTCACGCATGGTGTTCACCGGTAAACAACTCAGGTCAAAGTCGTCATCTGCTAAGGTATTGGCGTGGTAGAGCTTGCCGCCGTTAAAGGATTTATTTTGGGCCCCATCACGGGAGGTATACTCGAATTTCAAGCCCTCAAATGCCTTAAAGCTCCGCAATTCTTTCGCGAAATTGATGCCATCATCTCCTTCCGTGTCATTCCGAAGGCCTGCATGCACCAATAATACAAATGAAAAATCGTCCGGCATACCGTCGAGAAAATCAAAAAACTGGCTCGCCACTGAAAATAGCTGCACCACTGCTTTGTTAAAAAGCAATGAATTTTGACGTAATAACACTTTGTAAAAAATCATGTCGGTTTTTTCCTCAATGCGCCCTAGAATGATCAGGTTTATCTTGCTCATTTTGATGTATTTTTAGTTCCAGTGTAATTTGAAAATCTGCTCCACTACCGCCGGTTACCATATCTTTGTTATTGGTGTAAGAGCCACCGAAGGCTTCCACATAGTGTTTAACAATATTCATTAATCCGCCATCATTTTCAGGCTTTTCCGGCGGAATATAAGGAAAGTTTTGCGTGATGATCAGGCGGACCCATTTTCCCGGTAAGCGTTCGAATTCAAAGCCAATTTCCAATGGTTTCTCCCGTTCGCGTTTTTTATAACAGGCTTTGGCGTTTTTGATAATCTCCAGCAACACGATTTCAAAGATCCGCCTGTTAAAATTAATTAAAACGTCCTTGGCCTTATCCTTGTCCAGTACATTAACTTTAAGATCTGAACGTTTGGATACGTCATGGAGCTCTATCGTAAGGTTCGTTGGGAATTGGGTAAATACGTCATAAAACCCGTCTTTGGTGGTGAAGTCCAGTTTTTGTTGTATCAGCACCTTTAACAGCTCTTTGATCTGGTATACTTCTTCAGCGATGCTGCTGATCTCCTCCTGGGTAACCGGATCTATTTTGTAATAAAGTTCCTTCAAGGTCTTGATATAAAAATCCAAACCTTTGTTTTCATATGAAATTGCGGTAAATACCGTTTTACAATAATGTTTAAGGTTCTGGTCCGCTAAAATTTCATCCAAATTTGGCTCCAGGTCATCCTCAAATAATTTAATGACCTCATGGAACTTGGACTTAATGCGTTCCAGCGACAACGGCGCTTCCAATATCGCATCGATCACCTCGTTGATCTTATCTTTCAGGAAGAAATGGCCTTCCAATCCCTGCCCTTGCAACAGGAATTTGCTCAAATTAAAGAAAGGAACATCTAGTTTGGTCGGATCACTGAGTTCTGCCAGTTTGTAATTCCGGGTGATGATCCTGTAAAATTCTTTATTTGAATTGGAAAAGACCAGGGGATCAGCATTTGTATCCTCATAGCCATGAAGAAATGTTTGCAATAAGAAATCAATATTTTCGCGTTCTTCGTCGATAAAGTCTAACCGGTACACCGCGTGCCATACCTGGTATAGTAACAGTTTTTTTGAATTACTGTCATTCCACTTCAATATGGTGATGAAGTTTGTGTATTTAAAAACATCATCCTTGATCAGTAAGAAGCCGAGTTGTAAAAGCGCATAGGGCTGCCACTTATAGTAAAGTTGATCACTTAAGGACTCTTTGACGGAAAAGATACGTCCTGCCAAATATTTTTTCAGGAAGGAAACCAGGTCTATTAAAAAATTATTTAACAGGTCAATCAAATGAGGCTCGTGAAGCAAGCAAATCAAAACCTGTTCGATCCTAACCTTAATAGACTCGGTTTCAAACGTCGGCAGAGTTTTGTCTTTATTTTCCGCGATGATTTCAGTTTGCAATTGATTGAAATTCTCAAAATAATCCGGATAGAAACGGTAGGTATCGATCCGGCCAAATTCATTTCTCATTTTGAAAATCCCCTTCGTATCAACTTCGCCGTTATGTTTGAAAACAGGTAGATAACGGCTATTTACGAGCTCATCTTTCGCTGTCGTTAAAATAGCCAGTTCTTTTTTTCTCATGCGCAGATATTCTGCAACACTATGAGGAGGGCTGATCCTGTGGGTATGGTCCTTGGCAATAGCATCTAAAGCATGCAGCTCCGCGCAGAAGGGGCATGACAGGGCCGAATTATAAACCGAGATTTGCAGGTTAATGCCGAAAAAAATATCCGTCGGGACACTGGTATGGTCAAGCGGGTGTTCAACCGACGGTGATCCCTTTAATTTTTTAACTTTTAATGCCTTGATCCTTGAAAATAGCTCTCTTGTGAAATCTTCTGTTCTGGTAATGATCGAGAGCACCACAATTTCTTTTACTTCCAGGACGCAAAGGGTATCGATCATTTGTATGATCGAATCACCTGTTAACGAACCGGTATCTAGGATCAGGATTTTCTTTTTATAGGTCAAATGGTTTAACCGCTTGGCAGGTACCGGGAACCGCCAGCCCTTCGGCGTTTCAAAACGTTGTAAGCCGATAATATTGTCCTCGTAAGTTTTGAAAATCCGGCTGAGCTTCAGGGGCCCCAGCTTTTCGACACCGGAAAAAATCGGATAAAAGACATAATCGGGCCGATATTCCAGCGCTTTTTTTTCGGTGTCGGTTTTCGTTTCACCTTGTTCCCTGATCAGGTCATCCAGTAGCGATAAGTCGGACTCGTTACCCAGGTCTTTTAAAATAAACCTGATCTGGTTCGCATGGTAACTTAATTTCTCCTGATGGCTTTCATTTTTCAACTCCAGATACTTATCCGATAGCTTTTCAAACATCGACTGCAACAAATCATAACCTTCCAGCGTCGAAAACAGGGGCCGGAGATCTGTCATATAACCAACATGGGTCAAGTTTTGGCCAAAATGGCCTATTTTAAAGAAATTTTGATGCAGTTTAGGATCGTCGATGATGCCACTCACCTTTGGAAAAAGGATCTTATTGTTCTCGGTATGCGATTCTTTAAATTCAACAATGCTGTTCAGTAAGGGGTTGATCCTTTTTAATTTAGCGATGCCATCATAAGGCCCCTCGAATTTGCGGAGCTCCAATCCGCTTTTGAAATTAGCCAGGGTGAATAAAATGGCGGGTTCAATGTCATCTTTAGGTTCATAGGTGATTTCCCGGCGTAAGGAATCTTTTAGTTTTTCGCCGGCAGGTACCCGGGTATCGGCGATTGAAAAAATAGCATTTACGGTAGCACGCTTGCTTTTTTCAATGATATGCAGCATTTTATTGACCAGTTTTCCTGTTGAAATAACATCGTTAACGATCATGACATAATCCTTGCTGTCAATTTTTTCAAATGGTTTTTCAACATCAAAGGAATAATAGCTGGATAACATGATCAGTGTGGGTAATGCCTCCTTCCCCTTTATTTTAGGCAGCAGGACTTCAAACGCGGCTTCTTCCTGCAAGATATTATAGATGGAAGTGGCTACCAGCTGGCTGCTGATCGTGACAGCAATTATTTTTGTGAAACAAAATGGCGTATAGTCGATATCCGTGATCCCGTCTTTCAACTCTTCGGCCAGGATGGTATTAACTTTAGCCAGGTAATCATCCAGCAGGCACTTCGCAAAATAGCGGGCCATGTATTTATCGTGCAATACGTCGTAAAGCGAGAGGTATTCAAACTGAAACCCACCGCCAGAGGTCAAGAATACATATTCTTCTTTGCCGGCAATGACACCATTTTTAACCTGCTGGTATAGAAACTGTGTAATGTTTTTTTGCCGCTGCTGATAAAATTCATGCTTCAGCTTCTCCAGTCCGGAATAAGCCGAGAGGAGCTGGCCTGCCTGTCGGTAGAAAATCGTTCCTTCCGTATTTTCGGGCGACTGGAAATTGCTCAGCGGATAAGAATCCTTTTTACCCAATAACAAGCTTGTCAAGAGCGGCCTGTCATCCGGGTGTTTTAACCCGATCCATTCGATCAGTTCACCCTCATCTTTGTCACTATTGAATTCAATACAGGGAATCGGTTTGTAAATATATGGCTCAGGGATATGGAGCCTTTTTTTAATGCCCTGGATATCGACATGAATATAATTCTGGATCAGGTCTTTCACCATTTTATCTTCGTCGTCAGGCAAATTGAAAATGATCACTTTGGTCAGTTCGTTGACCTTGGGGGTGATCATCAGGTAATACAGTATTTTGATCCAGGATACATTACCGCTCCTTAAGCCAGCAAAGTCAAAAAACAGGATGCAGTTTTCGCCGCTTAATTCATCAAACTTTTTGTTGATCTCCAGCAATAGTTTGTTGTAAATATCTTTGACGTGAATTTCATGCCTGTTCTCGTCGATCTTCAGCTTTTCAAGAATTTCATTATAAATAAAAAGGATACTTAAATAATGAAAGGATTCCGAAATAAAGTTCGGCGCACTGTGTTCGACCCATTCTTCCGGATTGGCGCCAAGCTGGTAAGCATAATCATTCAGGATTTCGATATCCATCCTGACCGGCGCCACGCTGGTATTATTGGATTTTAACTTGGAAAGATTTTCCTTCTCCGGAATAACGATCGTAAACAGGGTCCCCGGAAATTCAATGTCGTCTTTATTTTCAACGTGGATGATCGCGTCACTGACATTGATCGTCGGCCTCAATTCGGCAATCGGTTTGGAAAGCTGGTTGTCAATATACAACTGATCGGAAAAATCACAGATTACGATACCTTTGCCACTTCTGACCGTGAGCAAGCCATTATAGCGCCGCACCATATCGATCAGAAAATAAAGACCGCGGGGGATCAGCTCATAAAACTCGATATTACGGTCCAAAGGCTCCTTGGAAGAATCGAGCAACAACGCGAATTCAATGATCTTGCTGTCTTCGTTCGCGCTGGCAAAGCTGGAAGATAAAAGGTATTTAGACTTTTTCCCGGCAAAATTTTTACGGAATTCCTCCCCGAGGGAATTCGGTATACCCTGTCCGAAATCGATAAAGGAATATTCCAGGTAGGCCGAATTTTTAAAATCCTCGTTTTGATCAAAGGAGGATAAATTCACTTTTCGCGGAAGCACAGGTCGGTTGTTCCGCGCTGCTAAAGTCTTTGCCACTTTTTCCCGGATACTGTCCTTATCCTTAAAAAAAGTCAACGTTTCCTTATATTTCTCGTCATTGTAAGAGTTTAAAAAATAAGGGGTGTCCGTTTTTGAACCCCATTGCCGGGAGAGGAAAACGGTGACATAGGCCTCCCTTAAGAAAGTCTTGTCGGTACCGTCAAAAGAATGCTGCAATGAATTAATGTAGAGCTCCTGGGTAATGATATTGCTGATGATCTTGCTCTCGAAAGGAGAATAACAATAAGAGTCTCTCAGCATTTGCGCCAGCTCGTTCTGTAGTTCAAATATTTTACTGGTCTTGCTGCTGGTTTCTAAATTATTGCCGATCAGGTCCTGGAAATGCGTATCAAATTTAATATATTGGTTGTCAAGTGCTGTATCGAAGATCGTAAAAGGGATGATCTGATGGCTTTGGGCTTTAAGCTTATCATACTGCTTATTAAATTCCCCGGGTTCAGGCAGATGCTCAAATATACTTTGTTCAAATTCCAGCGTTGAAAATAAACCGTATACGGTCATCAGGTAATCACTGCTCCGCTTTCGCCGGCCGATCTTGCGTTTACTGTCCTTATATAGGGACTCTTGTAGTGTAGCATACCGGTCTTCAAATTTCTTTAATTCTGAAGCACTATAGATCCGGCTTAACTCATGCCTGAATGGTAACCTTACCCTCAATTTCCTCCCGGAGAACTTAATGTTTCTCATCCAAGCAAAAAGAAAATTAATCTGTTCGGTCGCCACCCACTCTGTGAGCGTGAGGTCAAAAATCACTTCTTTCACTGACGGATCGAACGACCGGGTAAAATGATTGACCAATTTTTTTCCACCGTCAGGCGCAGTGGCCGGTATATTATTGATGAAAATAGAATCAAAATGGCTCTGACTGAATTTCGGACCAAAAAAGATGAAATGTTTGTTGTCTCCTACGCTCATGAAGGGAAATAAAGGTTGTATAAAGTTTGGTCGAACAAAATAATAAATATTTAACAATATCAAGACGTTAAATATTGAAAATCAGTTTAATTCGTAGTTGATACGGTTTCAGTATGGTTAAAATTGCATATAGTAATATGCACTAAAGCCAACTATAGTTAAGTTTTTCTTTAAATGTCTCAGAGATAGCCTCTTCTAATACGAGTTTTTAGGTAGCTGTAAAGTAGTAGCGCGCATTTTGTTATAATTTCACTAATACAAAGCAATAAAATAACAAATTAAATATAATGTATATCTTTATTTTTTGTTAATTACAACCCAATCACCGTCGAACCTAAATGAATATCGTTATACCTCGCTTAAAAGAAGTCAAACTTACCGGGTTTGATCCCATTTTTTCTAAAACAGTTGAGTTTGATATTAACGATCAGTTATATATCATTTTGGGAGGTAACGGGTTAGGAAAGACTACAATATTGCAAGCGGTTATTTATGGCATCGCAGGCCCCGCAGATGATAATATCGAACCACAATTCAAAGATAGGCGCTGGAACCGGAGTTATTTTCGTGACAGGTTAGATCATCCAGCTAACGCCAGCATCGAAGTAAGTTTTTTTCTTGGCGAAGCCATAATTACTATAAAAAGAAGCGTCTCTTCTGATAAAATAAGTGAATTATACATTGATGGTGTTTTAATAACTGACGACAAACAGTTATCCGATCAGCGATTTGAGGAATATTTACGGGAACAATGCGGTTATAGCAATATAGAAGATTTCAATTTTGTAGTGCATAAGCTTTGCTATCTTTCAGAAAAAAGGGAAAATTTAGCGTGGAATATGGAGGCGCAAACGCGCATTCTCATGCAAATATTAGCTGATCCAAATGCAGAGAACTGGTTTCGTAAGCGTAGAAACACGATTAAAGAGATTGATAGTGCCATCAGACACAAAACTGTAAGTATTAACGCACTACAAAAAAGGATACAACAATCTACGGATGGCCAAGCTAATAAGCAACCCCCTACTGC
Organism: Mucilaginibacter sp. RCC_168; assembly: GCF_041355315.1. Taxonomy (NCBI): domain Bacteria; kingdom Pseudomonadati; phylum Bacteroidota; class Sphingobacteriia; order Sphingobacteriales; family Sphingobacteriaceae; genus Mucilaginibacter; species Mucilaginibacter sp. RCC_168. Next base: position 18,724 of record NZ_JBFUPN010000014.1, on the reverse strand, counting down.
GGACATTGATGTTGTAGATTTGACTGAAAAATCATTCGATCAATCCCGACTGGATGTACTACAGAAAAATATATTGGAACTCAACGGCAAACTGACTAATAAACGCCGTGAATTTTACGATTTAAAATTTAAGCATACAAATGCCGTTGTAGAAATCGATAAGCTGAGAGATGATCTTTCAAAATTTGAACACGCTTTTTTCTTTGAGCAATTAAATAAGTTAGAATCTAACGAGGCAAAATTATCAGTTTATAAATTATTGCATTACAAATTATGCCCTGCATGTGGTAATCAATCGGAAGATTTATATAACAGGGCTGTTAATTTTATTAAAGAAGACAGGTGCCCTATTTGCGGCACAGAACAGGTTCTTGAATCTGGATCATTAAAACCCGGCACAGAAGCGGAGTTATCCGAAAAACTCAAATTGAAAATTGACTTGGAAAAGGAAATTATTTCTATTGAAAATGATATAAATAATTTTGAAGAATCGCTAAGAGTATACAACCAAGAAATTAACGAACATATTCTTACTAGACGTTCATCGGTAGTGTATATTGAAAAGGCTGCCGAGGCCAATGAGGTTGAAAGCGCGCCTCTGGAAAAATTACAAGCAGCGTACAATGCTTTAGTCACTGACAGAAACGAACTCCAAATCCAGTTTGACGGGCTTGAACAGGAACTCAATAGTGAATATGAAGGTTTTAATATAACAAATAATAATCGAATAGAGCAACTATTTGTTTATTATGAAAAGTATGCAACGGAGTTTCTAACTATCCCTTGTACATTATCACCTATTGATAGTTCAGATAGGTTTTTGAATTTGAAGCTTTTTGTGCCTGTTTTTAATGATAGAGTTAGGCGTACTCCGGAAAGCTGTTCTGAAGCTCAACGTTTCTTTCTTGATATAGCGTTTAGAATGGCATTGGTTGATCTAATAAATGAACTGAGCGGTTATAAAGGCACATTCATCTGTGAAACGCCCGAAAATGCTTTGGATATTACTTACATAAATAATGTTGCAGATATGTTTCAGCTCTTTTCTTGGACAAACAAAAATATTTTGTTGTTAACAAGCAATATTCAGGTTGAAGGGATCGCACAAAACATTTTAACTAAGGTCAAGGAGAAGAAGAAAAGGGTTAATTATTTTCTCAATTTACTGGAAATTGGCAACTTGTCACAAGTTCAGGCATCTGACTATGGCCGAGAATTATTAAACCGTGAAATCGATAAAATACTTAAAGCGAAATGATTAAAAACAGCAATAACCGATTTATCGATGTGCTGTTGGCGCTTAACAATGCTGAGGAGTACAATCAACTCTTAGGCCGAATTCAATTACAGAAGTATATTTACCTATCAGACACGATATCAGTTATTTGGGATATTTTAGCACCAGCTGAAGGGCACGAAACTTATAAAAATGGCCCTTTCGACGAATCTATAACCAACGCAGTTGATGTGCTTGCCTTTCGTGGTTTCGTAGTTGTTGAATCCATGCATATGGAACATTCGAAAGTTGCTGTATCATATAAAATTTCAAAAGCTGGGATTAAGTTGTTTGAAGCGTTGAATAACGAGGAGCACTTTCAAAATAAAATTATGCTCTTTAATGAAATGGCTAAGCATATTGAAAAAACAGGCTGGAAAAAACTAATGGAACTGGTTTATTCAGAACCGACATACATTCAAAGCAGAGCAACAGGTTATGGTTACAAATTCGATTATATGAGTTTGTTTACCAATGAAAGTTTACGAATATTATATCAATTTGAGGAAATGTTACAAAACGGTCAACGGATTACAAAGCAAAACATGCTCTCATTATTTTTTAAGCTGCTAAATTAATGGGGAAATACATTTACTCAACAGATATTAACGTAAAAATAGATAAGGTATGCAAAGATTGTGCTGTACAATTAATGCTTGATTTCCCCGAACAAAGCGTTGATGAAATAGATGAATTTCTAAAATTAGTTATTCATTTTCTTAAGGATAATTTTGCAAATATTGGGGCACAAGAATGTATCCTTGTTTTAGATTTTGATAAAACCAAAACCGGCCCTATAGTTTCAAGTCAAATAGTTTTAGATGAGATTAAGAATGATAATAATTTAATCAAGGTAAATGGGACATTACAGGTTTTAGAATCTGGAAGAATAGACAATCTAAGTAATCTCGAAGTTTCCCGTTATTCAAAAAAGAATGACTGCATATTGATTCAGATACATAATGGGCTGGATATTTCTATTTATTCAAAGGGAATGCTAACTGATCAAAAGAATGTACGTAATCCATTAGCTAAACCGCCGGTAAATAATCGTTTTAATCGTACCGCAGATGATTATAAAATTTCTCTTATTGATTTTTACAAAGAAAAAGTTAGGACAAATTTAACTAAACATTGGTTTAAAGAGAGTCAAAGAATTTTAAGGGGTGGACAAACAGAGGAAATTTTTCAATTAGCATTAGTTCAATGGTTTAGTGAACATTTATCTATGGTAAAAGTGTATGCAAAACCAAAAAAATTAAGTGCAGATGAGACGGATATAGAAATTGTAAAACATGGTGGCAACAATTATTTACTCGAACTGAAATGGTTAGGAAAAAATGAGAATTCCGATTACACGTTAAGTAAGATTACAAGTGCGATGCACCAGGTTGAAAATTATTTGGAGTCCGACCAAGTAGTTCTTGAAGCGACATTGGTGGTTTATGATGGCAGGATAATAGAAGAGTTCAACAAATTTATCAGTATTGAAGAAGAAACTGGCAACTGGAAACAGATAAAGGAATGCGAAACGATGGAGTTGTCATCGAGGGCAACCGCATATGTATTTCACTTGATCAATCAGCCAGCTTCAAAAAGAAAAAGCGCATAATTTTAATGGAAAATAGATTAGTATTAGACGGGCCTTATAAAAACAAAGACTTTTTTAATTTCACGACAACATCAGAACAGCCTCGCCATCAGTGGTATTATTTCAAGGAGGGATTTTCTTCGACTTTAGTAAAAGAAGCTATTAATGCCACAAATTCAAAGAAAAAATTAAGTATTCTTGATCCATTCAGCGGAAGTGGTACAACCGCCCTAACATCTGCATTACTCGGGCATAAAGCAACTGGCATAGAGGTTAACCCATTCTTACACTTTACTTCAATCATAAAAAGTAGCGTATGGGAACTAGAAGAATCAAAGATTCACAACTTAATTAATAAAATCGTTGACGAAAGTAAGCCTGGCGCATTTTCTGATTTGGAAGGCTTTTCGACTTTTACGTCAAAAGAGGGATTAGACAAATGGTTATTTAATACCAGCGTTATCCGTCGTTATACCGGTACATTACATGCTATCAATAAACATGTGGATGCCCATTTACAGCCTCTGTATAAATTCGCTGCACTTATAAGTGCAATGGAATGCTCAAACGTTAAAAAAGATGGGAAAGGTGTTCGTTACAAAAAAGGTTGGCAGTCAACAGCATATTCTGGTAGCGATTTCGAACGAGAATTTAAACACTTGGTTTTAAAAATCGCAAATGATGTAAAAAACAATCCGATTGATAAAAAATTTGTGCCGGAAATATTACTTTCGGATAGCCGATCATATTTTACCTCGGAAAAAAGACCTGACAATGAATTTGATCTGGTAATTACGTCTCCTCCCTATCTAAATTCATTTGACTACACAGATATCTACCGACCAGAACTGTTCTTGGGGGGCTTCGTTGCTGATAATCTTGAACTTCGCAAGTTAAGGCTTCAAACACTCCGCTCCCATGTACAGGTTGACTGGAATGGCGATATAAATTTTAGAACTCCTTATTTAAAGAAATTTTACGATTTGATTTTGGAGAGAAAAGATATGCTATGGAATAAACGAATCCCGTTAATGGTAGAAGCATATTTTGATGATTTAGCAACCATCTTATTACAACTTAAGTCTTGTTTAAGAAAAAACGGTCAAATTTGGCTTGTTGTTAGCACCTCTGCTTATGCCGGCGTTCATATACCTGTAGATTTAATTATTGGAGAATTAGGACATGAGCTTAATTTAAGGTTAAAGGGCATTCACTGTTTAAGATATTTAAGAACATCCTCGCAACAATATGCCCAACTCAACACAAATAAAGCTCCCCTAAGAGAATCATTAATTATTTTAGAGAAAGTTTAATCGCATTTTAAATCCATGTAATCTCTTTAAAAGCACTTTGCGCCCCGCAAGGGGCCGCCCGGAATTTCGGGCGGCTTTGCAGGTTACTTTGAATATAATTACACTTCGACAATCAAGCCATCTTGACAATCGGTGGCTTCGGCCTCGGCGGCTGGCCGATTATCAAACACTAAATTATTGCCGTCCGTATCGGTACAAATGGCGGCATAGGCAGCCCCGCCGTGCATTTCCAGTACTAAATACTGTTGATTGCTTGGGCTGGCAGGTGTTTCAGGCAGGTAAAACAATTGGATGGCTCTTGCTAATCGTAGCGATTTTGCATGATGCAACCCATATTGCTCTAAACAATGGTTGGTAAAGATGGCAGCATAACCGCTAAAAAGTTGTTCGGCGAATACATTGCTGCTTTTTGCCAATGACTTACCATAACGTTTAATGGCTGCTACTACCTGCTCAGACAAGCTAAGCCATTGCTGATAGCTTAAAAACGGGTTGTTCCAGTTGGCTATTAATTCTCCCTTATCCTTGCTGATCCTTTCGCCCATGCTTTGGCTATATTCCAAAAAATCGGGTATCTCGTTTTTAAACAGGTCAAATATGATCTTGGCTTTATCTACGTTGGTTAATTGCTCTATCGTTTTCATGATGTTTTAATTTTGTGGTAAAGGCATAAAGGGGCACTGCTGCCCCCTGTTAATTAATTAAAAATACTGCTGCCCTGCTTGGCGAAGTCGTTGCATAATTCAAAAGCGGTTTGGTTACGCTGTAAACCTGTACCGCCCATGATGGATTTGAATTTCGCTTCGTTATCCCGGTAACCTTTTACATTTTGGTAATAGCCCGTTACGCTGTTGTAAAAACCGAATAACGTGCCTTTGGTGGTGGCTTCTTGCTGGCTGGGGCTGGTCAGGGAATAATCTAAAACCGCACTTACGGTGTTGTTAAACTGGCTGCTTAATTCGCTTTCCTTACCCGTTTTCAGCAATTCGTAAGTTTCCTTATTCGGCACCATCGCCAATTGTATCAAGCGTTTGAGTTCGGGGTCGCTGATACGCACCCGTGACCAGCGGTTAAAAATGGCCTCCATTTCGGTGCTTAACTGGTTAGTCAGGCCTAACAGTTTATGTGCACTTTTCAATTTTTCGGCTGCGCTGGCAGTATGCCGTATTTTGATACAATTACTGCAATTCTGCAAAGCCGCATTTAAAGTATTAGCGCAATAAATCCTTACGGGCGTAAAAGCAATGGTCATACTGCCCGTACCATCATGAGTTGAGGTCAGGAACAAATATTGCTCGATCAGGTCGGAACGTCCCACCTTGATGTATTCGGGCAGCTTGGCCGTAATATAGGTTAATGCCCCATAGCCTAAACTTCCCGCACTTTCATAATGCAGACCGCCGTAATTTTCGATAATACTGTCGAAAAAGCCGAACGCATCGACATTTTGCACCATCTCGTAATCACAACCGACCTTATCGCCCAAAATGGCTTCGGTATCGGTGCGGAACGTGAAATAACTGTTATCGGAAATAATGTTATTACCGCTCGGTAAAGCGTGTAAATTCGGGTGCTTCCATACGGTAAAATCCAAACCCGCTTCTTGTATCGCCTCGGCGCTGGTTTTGCACTTGGTAATCGTTTTACCTAAAATCTGCCACACTTTGGGCTTGATGATATTTTGATTTTGTGTTTCCATGTTATACTTTGAGTTTATAGTCCATAAATTTGATCTCGTGAACCTTCACCTTTTTGGTGCTGGTAATTGTGCAGGTTGCCTTGTGCTGTATTTCGGCAATAGCTTCATGCACATTTTTGTGACTGGTCTGTATGGTCGCTTTGACCAATAGAAATATGGTATCGTACATAGCTTTACTGATTATAGCAATTCATAAATTCCGCCAGTTCTATTTGAAATACGGCGGGGTTCTCTGTGGCCAGTTGTTCGGCGTAACCTTTCCAAAATATTTGGTTGGTCAATTCGATAAATAATTCTAACATTGTCTTAGCTTTTAGATGGTTCAACCATTTAGCAAAATGGCCTGTGTACACGCATACACAGGCCATTGCCATTATTTACAAAGGGATAACGATACTTGCTTCTACCTCGGCCAGTTTATCAATGCACAATTGTTTTACTTCCTGCGCTACGTAGGCGATAATAAAAGGGTTCTTGGTTACAAACTCGTTGCCGTCATCATCGGAGATCACCAGTTCACAACGGGCAAAACGGCTGTCGCTTGCCATATCGTCCTTTTCACCGTTTTGGGTAACGGTGAAACTGTCCAAATTACTGATGGTGTTTTGCAGCTTATTCTTTTGGGCTATCTTCTTACCCAATTGCTCCACCAGTTTTACGGTATTTTCCAACCGCTGCGCCTGTTGTACCGCAAAGCTTTCTTTCAGTTCTTTCTTATTCGACTCGGCTTGCGGCTGTGCCTGCTCCGCATTTGCAGGTTCAGTTTTGACGGGTTCAGCCTGAACCTGCGGTTTGGGTTCTTCCGCTTTCGGTGCTTCGGGTTTGGCCTCTTCTTTTTTCGGCTCTTCCTTTTTATCGGTAAAGCCATTACCTACGGGCAAGCCGTTCACTTTACCTGTTGTTACATTATTATTGTTATTTCCTTTGTTGCTTTCAACTACTGTCGTTTTCATGATCTTAATTTTTAAATGTTCATTACTTAATTCGATTTCAAATCCTTGTGAGGGTCGGCGGTCTGTGCAGTCCGTCTGCCCGGTGGCGCTCTTTTGTTCCGTGTGTCCATATCCGTTATGCTTTTCCGTTACACCGCTCGGCATACGCCTCGCTGGCTTTTTGTAAGCACCCTCACCTGAACACGGCGGGCAGAAGGACAAGACTTTGCGGAAAAAAATACCTCGCCCGCGTAGCGGGCAGGGAAGATTTTTTTCCAGCAAACCCGCAGGGCCCCGGTCTTGGCATTCAGACCCGCCGTTCAGAAATTTGCTTGCGAAAAAGCCATCGGGGAAAAATTGGGGAAGCTGAAAGCGCTTAGGGGATCGTAATCAACAGCACCCGGCAATATGGCCGGGGAACACGGCCATGTTGCCCAAAAGCCGTGAAGCGGCGGACGAAGGACGCGGCTGGAACGGCTGGCTTTAGTGGCTTGCCAACAGTTGTTCAGGAGTTAATTCGCCGGGTTCCTCGGCATGAAGCAGGCCAATGAGCGAAAAGTAGAGTTGTTCGGTCAGTTGAAGCAGGTCGCTTTCAGCTTCATTGGGTAATGGCTGGGTTAATATGACGGCTAGTGAACCTAAAAGCGATAATAATTCCGGGCCGCTGCAAACCTCAGCCGGTGCTCTGATATCCCAATGATATAAGGATATGGAGCGTGGTAATACTGAAATCAGTCGCTCACCGACCATGACATAAAGTTCAGTAAGAAACTTATCCATTTCGGCAGGCGTCCAATGCCGGATCGACCCTAATCCATGCCCCATGTCTCTCCAGGCCATCAGCGATGCCTTTAACTGGCTGAACATAACCGGCAGCCTGCGGATGATTGGTAATAGCGGTTGCATCAGGTTTTGATCAGCTTTAAAAAATGCAGCGGCTGTTCGCGCACCGCGAGGCGAACTGCCAGTTCCATGGCGGATATCACCGACAGCGCCCTTGCATGCCCGATGCCCCTTATTGCCATCAGGTCTTCCGCTCCCAAAGCCGCCAGCCGCTTCAGGTCATGCCCCGCAACACCCAATACCTGTTCCGCTAAATCCACCGCCGTCATCCCCGGCAGCCCGGCACAAATCAGCATGGCCAGCAATTCCGCATCACTCATTGCCTCGCGCCCCTGTTCCATCAATTTCTCACGCGGCCGGGCTTCGGGTTCCCAGCTTTTAATGCCTTTTATTTTTTCCGCCGGTTTGAACAAGTCGCCCTGACCGCCACGTAACTCCGCCCGGTAAGCCGCTGTACGGAAAACGGAGCAGAGCGCCTGAATGAAGGTTTCTAAATTCTCCTCGAAAATGGGCAGGAAATAGCGCCGGTGCTGCCGCGCATCCACGCAGGCCAGGCTCAAATAATGACTATGGTTAACCGCTTGTTTGTACTCCACATAGAAATGCCTGTTTCGGTAAGAAAAGTTTTCTTCTGCTAAAATATGCTGATCGTTCATTTGGACCTCCTTTCGATCAAAAGTAGGATCACAAAAAAAATTAGCCGGAATGCAATCAATTATAGCCGAACGGCGTTCGTTTATTAGGATTTAATTCATTGAAGATGAAAGAAGTACCGGATCGGCATTGTCTGACCTGCGGTAAAGTGATCAACTTTGGCCGTTCGGATAGGGTGTATTGTGATGATATTTGCCGTGCCAGGGCTACCCGCAAACGGCTAAAGGAATCAGCAGCAGCGGGTTATGAAGATCGGCACCAAGCAGTGATTCGGGCAATCAGAAAGAATTACGCTTTACTCAAGAAAGCGATTGGCGACCGGGAAAAATGGATCGTTGACTTTGAAAAATTATACTGGCAGGGTTTTAAACGGACATTTTACACCGGCAGCAAAGTATTGGAAAACGGTCGAACGCGGTATTATTGCTTTGAATTGGGTTGGGAAGAATTGGACGAGGCCAGGTTTGCGGTAACGGCTGACCCGGCTCAACTGGAAATTTTCGACCCCAAGGAGGGCGATTTCGGCTTCAAAAACCAGCCTGACGAAGATTAACGGGATAGCCGTGGCCTTTTCTTTTTGACGGGTTCGTTGCCGCACTCTAATTTTTGATATACCGGCGCTGGTTCAACGGGTTCTTCCTCGCGGATACTTACCGTCAGTTCCCGGTCACCCATCATTTTACCGTGAAGCGCCTCAATGGCCAGTTCAGCGGCCTCGCGACTAGCCACTTCGACAAAAGCATAGCCCTTGCTCTTCCGGGTTGCTTTATCCCGAACAAGTTTCAACGTCAAAACATCTACATAAGGGCCGACCAGTTGGGCAATCGCCATTTCATCAGTTGCTAAGGGAAACCCGCCGATAAATATTTTGGTGATCATTTGTGCAAATATAATATATCAGGTATAACCGCTATTTAACTTATTTACGTCCGTACTTTCTAAAAGCTGCCACAAACTGAACGATCAGGTAGCCGATCAGTACTTTGGTGAAATAGTCAATAGCCAATGCCCAGCCATTGATCTCCTTTTTGTCTACCAGAAAATCACTCCGGTGGGTAATATCAATAAAGGAAAAATAGTAGCCGATCAGGTTGGCGTCAAAACCCGTGCATTGGAATACCCGATCTAACGACCATAAATACAAAAGATAACCGCCGATACTGATGGCCAGGAACCATAAAAATGGCCGCCCTATCGATTGGCCGTGGTCATTGGAAAGGTCGCTTGTACTCAAAATGAATTTATCACCGCCCGATATCGCAGTGATGTTGCGCAAAGCCGCCTGAGAAATGGACTGTAGTTTTAAGCTTTCGTAACTATTGCCCGTTGCATCCAGCGCCTTTTTTAGCTGTAAAAATATTTCATATTGATCCTTGTCATAATTTTTAGTCCGGTTTTCGGGATAATGGATATTAGCGATCTGTGTGAACTTCGAGAATTTGTCGTAAGAATCAGGAAAACTACAAGAGGTAAAGGTTGCGCTGGAAAACTTGGAACGGTAAAAGGAAAGCCGGTCAAAGTCCTCGAAATAAACATTATCAAACCAGACCTTATCTAAATTACATTTGTGAATGCTTAGCTTGGTTTCTTCTTCGGCCGGTAGCCTCGGGGTAATATTATAAAACCCGGTTTCTGTTTTAGGTGAAAATTCGGACAGGTACCAGTTGCTGATGTTGGTGTTTTCCACCGCAACTTTTCCATCTGGATTACCCGTCAGGGACAAAGATTTCAGGTTAACATTCTCGATCTGCGTAAATTCATCGCCAGCGCCGCTATACTGAACAAAAAGGCTTAGTTTAAGTAAGTTTTCCCGGGTTTCCGATAAATGGTAGCCAATATGGTAGGGCTTGGTATTGTTTTCCATAACATAATAACCGGGCCTATCATCACCTTTTTTGGTGGAAGTAACGGTAAGTTTAACCGGGTTTTCAATGTGATAACGCTGGTCTTCCTCCGTAAAATAATTAAAGCTTATGCTGATCCGCTTGAATAATTGGTTCCACCAGTAGGGAAAAATATTCTCGGTTGTGTAACTGATCCGGATATTGGGGACACCCAGCAAAAACAGGCTGTGAATCAGCAGGCAGTTATTAACTTGGACAAAACTGAGTTTAGGCGCAGAAACCCGGCCAGAAAAGATACACGACGCCAAATGGATCGATATCTTATCATCGGTAACGTTCGCCACCTCCAGTTCCCTGATGAAGGTGTTTAAAAAGTAGATTGTAACATCCTCGAAATTCAAATCCTCCTTGTTTTCGATGATCAGTTTTTTAAATAAGCAAAATTCAAAAACAATGACCATGTGACCAGGGGTATAATTGATACCGGCAAAATGGGCTTTTTCGAGTTTAAGTACGGCTGTATCGGTATAAGCCATATTATAAACCTTGCGGTAAGGGGTCGGTGTAATTGAGATCATCATCGGTTTTGAATACCTAAAAATAGTATTTTTTAACAACAAAGCCCTGTCAAAAGAGGGCAGAACTATTCAAAACCATTCTGTACCGATAGTTATTACTTTCAGATTATTGCACCGTTGGAGTAAAAAATCACAATCTGAACGATGGCATATCTTATTGAATATTAATAGCTTTGAGTGAAACAGTTTACGTTTTGTCTTGTTCAACAGACAGGTATATCACCTGGAGGGGCCCGCTAACTTTACAACCTAACCCGTTTCTTCATTACTATTGCTCGTTTTAGCCGTTCACTTATTTAAGATTCAGCGCATGATCCCCATAGCCATCAATAATCAAACTTACTTCTTCTTTGTTTCGCATATTACCAGCCAAGCCGGGAACCAACTTATCTATGGCATTAATTTAAATAACGATCCGTATTATTTCAGTAAGACGTTGGGGATCAACGACTGTAAACAAATAGACAGCCATGAGCTGCTGGATACGGCAGTACTGGATGAACTTTGTTCCATTATTACCCAAATTGAACTGGCTTATCAATCCCGGCCATCATTGGAGCTTATTAACGAGGATATATGCCAGATCCTGGAAAAAATAAGAAATCCGTCCTTATTGCCTTTACCTGTTGCGGTATAAAGTGATGACAGTTACCGAAATCGACGTTCAAAAAAAATTGGATGAACTGTTCAGCTTACATCGCCAGTTAAGATCAGAGATCAACAAGTTTGGGAAGCCAAAAGGGAATTTGATCAGTTAAGGGATGATTTTCAGCACATCCGGAATAACGGGCATAAAAGAATTGACCTTGCTGATTTAAACTACGCCTATTTTGGCTGATCATGACAACGAAACAATGACTCTAGCAGAAAAGCATACGCGGTGGGAAGCCGGTGTAAAAAAGATAGCCTTTAATTATGGTCATTTATTTACACCACCTATTGAAGCCTATTTTTCCATTGAACCGGATGCGGAAAGGCCTTTGATATTTAACAAGACCATGCGTATGGATACCATCCCGCGCAATGAACTGATCGCGCTTTACGCTTTGATATACAGTTGATATTTTTAATCTTCAATTATAAATATCAACTAACCTTATTTCTTTAATGTTTGTTTGATCTTTTCTTTCAGGCGCCGCCATTCAGCCAGTGCGATCTCCCCCAGTTTGCGTTGCTGTTCCGCCGCCTGTCCCTGCTGATCTTTTTCATTTAAGGGGCCTTCGGTCTTCAGTTCGGCTGGCTGCCTGCCCGGTTCTTTTTTTGCACTTATTGCTGACATGACCTGAAATAATAAAGTCGCTACCACTGGCAGGGCCTGGTTAAACAATTATTGTTATTTGGCTTATTTGATCTCGATCTGGCGATTTTAAGCGGGTTCGGCAATCCGGGGGCGTTTACTGCGGCGTGAAAGATATTTCCGAACTATTCCGTAAAGCTCTTCCAGGTCAAACGGCTTTTTCAGGTAACCGTCAAAACCCAGTTGCTGATAGGCCTGGTCGATCTGGTTATCACAGCTAAAGGCGATCACCGGCAATTCGGGAAAATGCGCTTTGATCCAATGAACGATCTGCCTGCCGGAATAACGGCTTATCCAGCAAGACGAGTTTGGGATGATGCCGCCGGATCATTTCCAGTGCATTTTCATGATGGTCGGTGAGGCTGCAAATCTGGTAGCCTTCCATTTGTAAAGCAACAGTGACCACCTCTAAGGTAGCGGCATCTGTTTCTTGTATCAGGATCGTTTCCATACGCTTTAATTTTAGGTAAAGACAGAAACCGGGATAAAAATACAATTAGCTGCAGCGGCATTCAAGAAATATAAAGTTAAGGAAAATGATTTTTTTTGATGATAATTTTAATTAATTTTTCGCCTGGTGACGTATGCTGTCCACCGTCCTAACGAACAAAGCCCTGCCTTGAAAAAGGCAGGGCTTCCCCAAATCTTTGTTAACTTTTATTATTTTTTGTTTTTCGCTTCGGTAACAGCAGCGCGCACTTCCTGGGCGGCTACTTTAATTTGTTGCATCGTACCACGCAAACGCGTGCCCGCTGCATTATTTCCTTTGCTGAATTTGTCCGCGTCCGCTTCTGCTGCGGTTAGAAGATCTTTCAATTTTGCGATCTGTTCCATGGTTTTAATTTTTAAATGAATATATAGATTAATTGTCTTTTAATAAAAGCGGCGAACATAAGTAAACCGTTTAAACGGCCATGCCCTGTTCCTGCTCCTTAGCCTGTCCTTTGCCTTTGTTGAGTTCCAGCTTCTGTTCCTGCAAAGGCTCTTTTAGGAATTGCTCCCGTTTTTCCGGCTTTCCGTCCTCGCGGAAGAAATTCAACTGGCTATAACGCGGCGAAGTTTCCATAAACAGCTTTTGCTCCTGGTCACCTTTTAAAACCGTTACCAATGGGCGGTTGCCTTTCTCCAGTTCCCGCATCAGCTTTCCGGCTTTTTGCTCATCGCCCATTTCTTTGATCTGGAACTTATCCAGCGTATCCTTCAGGATAAACCCATAGGTCGGCACATGGTATTGCAGCATTTGGAAATTATGGTAACGGTCTTTTTGGTTATCCATATCCAGTTTGTTCCAGGCCGCATAAGGCTCACCGCCTAATTTGATCAGGTCGTCACGAAAAACCGCCCGCCCCTGGATCAGGTTCACCGCCTGCTCGGCAGTAAAACCTTTCCCGCGCTCCACAAAAAAGGTTTGACCGATGCCGGGGTTCTTGTAAGTCCGGGCAAAATCTTTTTCCAGGTAGTTGACGTTGCCTTGCTCCATCCGGGCGAGATCCGTTTTATGCCCGGCGTCTTTACCGGCGGCCAGCAGCGCATCCCCATGCTGTACCTTAAAGAAGCTGATGGCCTGTTCTACCTGGTCAAAAGATTTGACATCGTTCTTGCCCGGTTCCTTTTCGTTGGGGCGGATGACCAGGTATTTCTCCCCCTCGGCCAGCGGTTTGCCGTTCAGCAGGCGCACATCGTACTTGTTCAGGTAATAATTCTCGGACTGGCCCGACTGCCGGAAATGCAGCGTCAGGTCGACCTGCCCTTTACTGCCCATCACGCGGTCATGCAGTTCAAAGCTGCCGGCGCCTTTTTCCATTTGCTTTTGCATGTCTTCCGCGACCTTCTTTCCAAAACCCAGTTTGGAAAGCTCGTCTTTTAAATTCTCCAGATTGTTGTAATTCATATCTTGTTCTTTAGTTAAACCATTCGCTTTTTTAATATCCTCCAGCATTACCTCTACCGATCTGAAATAGTAAACCGGGGCTTCTTCCCATACCGGTGTATCATCGAAAATTGTCAGGTCCTGCCAGTGTTCCTGTGCGGCACCATAGGTATCGAAGAAGCTAAGATCCGAGGGGATGACCGGCCAACCAGGCATCGTTCCCTCACTCCAGACCACATAGTTAAAGCCGACATCCTGGGCCTCTTCGAGCATACTGATGACCGATGAGGCATAGGGCGTTTTCAGGTTCATGTCAATTTTTGTTGAGCCGGAGCAACACCGGTTGCCCGCCGTGCAGCTTTACCCGGATCTTGCGCACTTTCTTACCCAGGAGACTTTTCGCCGTCGAGATTCCCGCCGTCGCCGCCTGCGTGCCGAGCGAATAGTCCGCCGACAGGAATTGCATACTTTCCAGCGCGCCGTTTACGCCCTGCCCGGCGGCCTCGTCGAGTTCCGCTTCCGGCGCCGCAATGCCCGCCATCCCGTCCAGCGAAAACACGGTGAGATTGACCGGGATAATGGAAGTGCCCAGGCGCACATTCCGGATATCCAGCAACAGCCGCTGGTTAGTCACCGTGCACAGACCGGACAGCGATTGCCCTTTTTGCAGCAGCATCCCGTTGATGCGCATGGTATCGCTCAAGACCAGCCTGATCACACCGCCGGGCGCTACCTTCTGGTTACCGTCGATGGTAGCCGGTATCGCTTTAAAAGCGCTGTCCGGCTTTTGCACCACCGCGGTCGCCTTCAGTTTCTCCTGCACCAGGGCGGGATTTTGGATATCCCTGATCTTATCCAGCATGCTGCTCAATTGGGCCATTTGCGGATCAGGTTCGCTCACTTCCGCCTGCTTTTGCCTGAGCAATTTTTCCAATTGCTTTAATTGTTCGCTTTGCCCATTGTCCGCAACAGCAGTGATTGGCTTCACCGGCTGCGGCGGCTGGCTGATCTGCCGGTTAATGGCGGCCAAACGTTGCTGAATTTTAACCTCGTTATCCTCCGCGGGAGTGGCCGGCCGGCTGAATTTCGCCGTGTCCCAGCCCAGTGCCGCGAACGCCCCGGCAGCCGAATGTGATCTCACCGCCGCGCTGTCCCGCTGCGCCCGGTCATACAGGCTCAACTTGTCCGTCGCCCGGTCCTTTTGCAGTTTCGCGCCCGGCAAAGCCGTGTTGATACCCGGATTTCGTGCCGCCGTTTCTCCCGCATCCGCGCCCTGCCCGCCGCCCAGGGCATAAAAGCCCAAGGCGGAAAACAGCAGCACAAAAACCGGCATAACCAGCAGCACGATGAGTTTTCTTTTTTCTGGTGTTGTCATAAAATATTGGCTATAGGTGAATAAATGCTTTGATACATAAGAGCAGGCAGCAACCGCCGAACAGCAGGATAAACAAGCCCAGCGCAATCAGCCGCGAGCTCCGGTTCCAATACTGCGTCCGCCGGCTGAGATAGCCTGCAACCTTCCGTTGTCTTCGCTCGATGTCCGAGCAGACCTTAACCAGCCAAACCGCTGGTTGCCTGCCACCCTTGTTTTGTTTTTTGAATAGGTTCATCTGCTATTAATTGATTTTAAATGGCCAGCTGGAGCTCGCAAGCTCACTTCATGGCTGATTACTTTTTTCGGGTTCATCCTGGTTTTGCAGGATCTCCCAACCCTGGATCAGAAAGCCGTGCGGGTTCTGATCCGTCTCTATCTTCAGGTCGCTGACCTTGCCTTGGGTCACCAACCGGCGCGTGACCGTACTGGTCGCCCGGACCAGTTTCTCGGTGGCGAAACAGGTGAAGCTATAAGGATAGCTGTTCATATCCAGCCGGATGCTGTCCACCTGCACCTGCTGATTGATATTGGCAGATACCAGGTTATTGTAATAACCGGCCTCCCGTAAATTATCATAAGCCGTTTTGGCGCTGCCGTCGGCCAGGTAAAGCGCTTTAGTGATGGTCGCCTGGATCTGTTTATCGTCCGGCACCAGCGTAAAAAAGTCCTCGTGAAAGGTCTTGATATGGTCGCGCAGCTCTACCGGCAGGTTGGTTTTCCGGTCGGCTGACAACGCTTCCAGCACCTTGCCGTTATAGAGGATATGTACCCGGTTCTGCGCCCGGTCCACCACCTGGTAGCTTTTATAAATACAAAAACACATGGTTGCCACGTTAGCCGCGATCAGCAAATAGCTGAACAGCTTGATATGCTTAAATGCGGTGTCGATATTTTTAAAGTGTTGAAACATAAGCCGCAGCCTCCTCTAAACCTCCCCGGAAGGGGAGACTTTAATTGAATGGTTGATAAATCGTGTTAACTGTCTTTACCGGAAAGCCGGTCTTTCTGGTGCTGGCTTCCGGCGCTGTGATAGCCTTCCCAAAAGTTGCGCGGGGCATGCAAAACATTCCAGGCCCCATGCCCCGTGCGTTCAGCGGCGGTTCCGCTCAATTTTGCTCCTGCACGAGCGGTATCTGCGGCGGTATGGCCCGCAGCCGAAGCAATATTCATGGTAGTGCTTACCGTTGTTGCCGCCACGCTGGTGACCCGGTTCAGCAAGCCGTTACCGCCATGCGCATGGATGACATAATTGGCGACGCCTGGCACCGAAAAATAACCGACAATGCCAATGCAGAGAAATATCAGGTACGAAAGATCCGTCTGGCTAAAGAACGTATCCCCGCTGCTTTGGATCTGCGAAATATCCAGCCGGATCATTTCCTGCTGTACCTGCCCGATGATGCTTCCGAAAATATTAGCGATAGGCAGCCACAAAAAGATATTGATATACCGGGCGATCCATTGGGTCAGCGTATGCTGCAAACCGTCGAACACCGCGAAGCCAAATACGAGCGGCCCTAAAATGGCCAGTACGATCAGGTAAAAAGTGCGGATCACATTGATACAAAGGATGGCCGCCGCATACAGCACCTGCAGGATCTCGCTCAGCCATTGTTTGATATTGTTCTTGAAATTATACTGCATTTTATCCATCCAGAACTTCACATCATTACCCAAACCCGAAAAAGTGCCCTCATTTTGGTCGTTCGGATCATCAGGATGGGTATACTTATACCACTTACTGCGGTCGCCATTGCCATCATCACCCACATACATTTCATAACCGGAACTGTGCTTAATCGCATCTTCCTTTTGCTTCAGCAGTAAAGCGATACTATTGTCCGAATTGGTCACCATCGCCCCGGTTGCCGATACGATAGGCCGCATGATCCCATTCATCAGTGCAATAACAGCCGGAAATAACAGTATGGCCATCCCCAAAGCGAATGGCCGTAACAGCGGATAAAAGTAGGCAACTACCCAATGAGGGCAGGAAGCATATTATGTACGCCATAGATTGCCTTATCCAGCATGCTAAGACAAGGTTAGCTTATAAAAAGTAAAAGCCCAACCGATATGGTTGGGCTTCGTATTGCGTTTACTTGTCCTGTTGACCACAAGCGGGACGTTTGCGGTAGCAGGAAATACTCGAAATCAGTGAATATTTTTCCAATCTATAGTATCATGATGTTCATAGTAATCAGCAATAGACTCCATATCATGAAGGATCGGCTCCGTCGTTATGGGAATACTTTCTAAATATTTTAGGTATTCCTCATGCGTTGCAAAGCCTTTTTCTATTTTTTTCCCTGGAATTATGACATACCAACCTTCCTTTACATAATTTCCATGAAGAAGTGAGTTAGTGTAATATACCAGGATAACGCCTCTTATAATATTTGCTTTCTTAATATTAAAAAAACCTGTATCGCCGTCTATACCATCCAAATTCATACCCCATCCCGACTCCTTAGTCACAATAACTGCTTCATAAGGTTTAATGAATGGCAATCTGGCTGAATCCCATTCTCCTTTATCGGTATAAAATTCATCCACATCGGATTGTTTGTGAGATACCCGTGTACAAGAAAATAATGACAAAATTATTAAAAGAAATAAAAAAGTTATTTTCATAGTTTGTTATCATACATTATTTCACTCCAGTTACCTTGCACTGCCATATTATTCCGGCCGTCAAGAACGCCTATAAATATAGGCTTAAGAATTCCATTGATCCCATTATAAAGTGCTCCTCGGCCCTGCTGATAATCTAAATCAAATTTATCATTAATCTGAAAATTGATGACAGTTGCACCATCGGAGTGCTCTATATCCGCTGTTAATACTGCACCGCGAATCGATAATTTCACTTCTGTGTCTCCATTTGATGAAAAAAACGGCATCCCGCCCAGTTTCAATGCAGTAGTAAAATGCCTAAGCTTCGGATCCGCCCGATATTTCGCAAGTACCTTCTCCCGCCACGCCTGCAATGCAGGGTCCTTCTTTAACTTTTCCAATAACTCTCCTTTGACAATCGTTTTACTAGCTCGCCTTACGGTTGCGTTCTTCATCATTTCTTCAAAACTATTAGCCTCTTCGATTCGTTGGCGTCGATCCCCGAATGTATGCGATCGATTAAGTGAAGCTAATCGCTGGTAATATAACACCGTTTCCAGGACGTCCCTGATAAGTTTAGTAGCCGTTACTTTAACTTCATTAAGATTAATTACTTTCCCGGTATCTAATCCGAACTTATCAATATATAATATCGGATTATTGTTACAATAGTTATATGGCGAAATATTTTGATTCATATCAGCCAACGGATCCACACTCGTCCACCTGGCAATCATCGGATCGTAGAACCGTGCGCCATAATCGTATTGCCCCTTATAAGTTTTACGATTTTCTCTGGTTTTTCCACTTGCACGTTTTCGGTGCTATAAAGAACG